>JAHFUI010000159.1 GCA_023265175.1 Acidobacteriota bacterium | reverse complement strand
TCGGGATCGGTGTAAAGAACCTGATCGCGGAGGCAGCGACTAAGTCTGGGCTCGTGCAGACTTCATCGGCCGGGCAGAAGCGCGTCGACCTTGCGCTGTCAAGCGGTGATCATCTCATCTCCTTATCCTCGAGTTCATGCGCCCAGGCGAGAAGTTGGACTGGGACCACAGTAACCGGTTCGACTAATACGTGAGGATCATCCGCACGACTGTCGAGGCCAACACCGCTGGGCCATTCAGGAGTGCATGTCGCGTGTGAAGTCTCGCGACACCGGCCTTGAAAAGAGGTTGCGCTCCGCGCTCCACTGCGCGGGCCTCCGGTTTAGGAAGCACGTTGGCTCCTTGCCCGGAAGGCCCGACCTCGAGGTCGCCCGGGCCCGCGTCGCAGTTTTCATCGACGGAGACTTTTTGCGCGGCTACCGTTTTCCGGCCTGGGAGCACAATCTTTCTGGTTTCTGGAAGAAAAAGATCCGCCGCGCCCAGGCCGGCGATTCCTGCCACATGTGGCGTTTCGCAGGCATCCGGCAGGAACTTGGGCTGGATCTCACGGGCCGAATCGCTCCCCGTGCCACCTCGCATCAATGGTTCGACCGCCACGCCTTCACGGATGTACAAACCACCGGTTCCGGTGTCGTGGTGTTACACTTTTCGCATGGCTGACACGCTCGCCACGCCGTCGATTCCTTCGCTGGACGCCGGCGCCCGCATGAATCGAATCGAGTTCGAGCGGCGGTACGAAGCGTCGCCTCCGCGGCTCAAGGCCGAGCTCATCGAGGGAGTGGTTTACGTGGCATCACCGGTCGGTCATTCGCATGGCGATGAACATTTCCGGCTGATTGCCTGGCTCGGCGCCTACGCGGTTCGGCATCCGGACGTGACCGGGAGCGACAACGCGACCATTCGACTGGATTTGGACAACGAGCCTCAACCCGATGCCCACCTGCGATACACGTCAAGCGGAAAGACCCGAATCGTGGACGAGTACATCGAAGGACCGCCTGAGCTTGTCGCCGAGATTGCCGTCACCAGCCAGTCGATCGACCTTCACGACAAGCTGGCGGCCTACCGCCGCAACGGCGTCCAGGAATATATCGTCTGGCGTGTGCACGACCGCGCGATTGATTGGTTTTCGCTGGAACGTGGAGAATACATCCGTCTTGAGCGCGATGAACGAGGAGTCGTGCACAGCCGCGTGTTTCCGAGACTGCGACTGGCGGTGCAATCGCTCATCGACGGCGACATGGCGGCCGTGCTGGACGAGCAACGCGAGTGAGACGCCCTGCGTGACGGGAGCGGTGGTGACGCCTCGTGAGAACGTCACCCCACTCAAGGCTCATGTCCTCGTTGAATCAGGTGGCCTCGCGTCTCGCTGATGCGATGAGGCGACCATGGCCAGCCTGACGGATCTCTCGCTGAAGTACCGCATCTTCATGCGGACCTATCGCTACAGACAGACGGACTGGAGCCCGGGTGCGGTCTTGAGAAAGCCGCTGGCACGTGCTCGAGTAGCGGTTGTCACAACGGCTGGTTACTCCCTTCCGGAACAATCGCCGTTCAACGATTCGATTCCTGGAGGCGACTATTCGTATCGGGTGATACCGGACGGCTCGGACCTGAACAGCCTGCGGATCGGGAATCGAAGCGACGCCTTTGACTCGAGCGGCATCGAAGCCGACAAGAACCTGGCGTTGCCGCTCGATCGCCTCCATGACCTCGCCCGCACGCGACAGATTGGTTCGGTCGCACCACGCCATTTCAGTTTCATGGGTTCAATTACCGCGCCGGGCCGTCTCGTGTCTCGCACCGCGCCCGAAGTGGCGGCGATGCTTCGCGAAGACGAAGTGGACGCGGTGCTGCTGACGCCGGTCTGACCGATGTGCCATCAGTCGGTCGGATTGATCCAAGGCGTGATCGAGAAGGGTGGCATTCCCACAGTATCAATCACACTGCTCCGCGAAGTGACGGAACGAGTTGCGCCGCCTCGGGCTCTCTTCGTCAATCGCCCTCTCGGTTTTCCGTTGGGAGAAGCGCATAACGCGCCGCTTCAAGAGGCAATCATCCTCGCGGCGCTCGAGATGTTGTCAATCGAACTTCGCGGGCCCGCGCTGCGAGAATTTCCAGAGTTCAAAAGATTGTGACGCGGCGGGATGCTAAATTTAGCTAGGAGACGGCGCGCAGTCGGGCAGGATCGGTGATGCGGATGTTGCGCCGGCCTGCCTCGACGAGGCCGCGCTGCCTGAAATCCTGAAGCACGACGTTGACGGTCTCGCGCGCGAGCCCGACGAGATTGCCGAGGTCGGCCTGGTTGAGGCGAAGCGGAATCAAGATCCCCTGGTCATCTTGAATGCCGTAATCGTTGGCCAGATCGAGCAGCGTATGGGCAATGCGCTCCTGGGCGCTCTTGCAGAGGAGTTGTTCAATCCGTGTCCGAAACCGCCGGATCCGCAGCCCCATGATCTTTGTAATCTGGTAACCGAGCGCCGGCGTCTCCTGCGCGGTTCGCAGCAGCAGGTCGCGGTTCAAGGCACATAACACGACATCCTCGTGCGCGGTCGCAATGTGGTCGCGGGGCGATTCCTCGACGATCGCCAACTCGCCGAAAATATCGCCAGGATACAGGAAGGCGAGGATGGTTTCCTGCTGGTCAGATCCGATCGTCGAGATCTTCACAACCCCGACTTTGAGCAGGAAGATCTGGTCGCTGGGGTCGCCCGTCATATAGATACGCTGCCCGCGCTTGACTTCGAGCATGCGCGTCATCTTTTCGATCATTCGCCGCTGTGGCTCGGTCATGGCATCGAGCAGCCGGAATCGCTGCAGGTACCACAGCTTGGAGTGGGCGGCCATCATTCGAAGTATATGTCTGGCGACGCTATGTGGTGCCAGCAATGATCAGGCCAGGGCGGGGACACTGGCATCGATTCGGGCGGCCAGCTTCTCCAGCCGTGGCACACCGTAGACGACGTTTTCGCGGTCGATCACGAGCGCGGGCGTGGCGATCAAGTGATATACCTGCGCCAAGGAGAGGTCGTTGTCGACATCGTGCTCGACGATCACGATATCGGTCCGCTCCGCGGCGAGGCGCTGGAGGACCTCGCGAGACTCCGGACAGCTCGGGCAATGGTTGCTGTAGAACAGCTCGACCAGGTGAGACATGCCTTCAGAGTACCGCAGCCCGTGGATTCGCTTTGTGATCCGCCTCACACCTGGCCAACATTTTGCGGCTCCGCGGCAGGAGCTGACTCACAATAGAGGTCGAGGTGAAGTGTGAGAATCAGTCGCGTGATCCTCGGCGGATTGTTCGCAGCCGGCGCTGCGGTCTCAGCGATTGCCCAGTCCGACGAGATCCATGTCGTGCTGCCACGCGACGGCATCCCCTCGATCGATCAACCCTCGTTCGGTCCTGCAGCGGATACACAGTATTTCGCTGACGACGAGCTGATGATCGGGGTCGTTGGCGAGCGTGAGGCGCGTGCGTACTCGACGTGGCAGCTCGATGTCCACGAAATCGTCAACGACCTGTTCGAGGGTCGACCGATCGCGGTCACGTGGTGACCACTTTGCGGCACTGGCATCGTGTATGCCAGAGACGTTGGATCACGAACGCTCACGTTCGGCGTGTCGGGGATGCTGTATCGCGACGCGCTGGTGATGTATGACCGCGAAACGCTGACCCTGTGGTCGCAGGTCGACGGCCGCGCCATCAGAGGACCGCTGCGCGGGCAGACACTGCAGCCACTTCCGTCGGTTCACGCGATGTGGAAGGAGTGGAAGACGCTCTATCCCGAGAGCCTGGTTCTCGAGAAGCATGGGGAGTTCCGATCGCCCTACGAGACGTACAACCGCAGCTCACGACTGGGAATCTTCGGGCGCCGGCTGTCGAATTCTGTGCTCCCACCGAAGGAACGTATTCTTGGCATTCGGTACAACGGCGTCGAGACGGCGTTTCCTCTCAACGACGTGCGACAGGCTGGTGTCGTCCAGGCAGAGGTCGGCGGCGTGCCGGTCATCCTGATGGCCGCTGGCCCGGCGTTGCCCGTGGTGGCGTTCGAACGAGCTGTCAACGGACGCGTGCTGACGTTCGCGAGGGGCGGCACGCCCGTTCCGGAACTGCAGGATCTCGAGACGCACAGTCTCTGGCGTGTCTCGGACGGTATGGCGATTGACGGCCCCCTGAAAGGCCAACGACTCGTGCGAGCGGCGGCGTCTCCCGCGTTCTGGTTCGGCTGGCAGGGCTTTTTCCCTCGCTCCACGGTTTGGAAGAACTCTCGTTGAGTCGCTTACGACTCGGCTGAGGCAGCGACTTTCTCGGCGTCCAGCGCCGCCGGCGGCAGTGCCGGCAGATGTGTGAGTCCCGCCCGATAGCAAGTGTGTTCTGGCATGGCGCGATGCGCGTTCCTGTGAGGCGTCGTCTCACATTGCGGCGCACCGAACGTAATGACAATGGGTGCGGGGAGACCTTATACGGAGATGGTGGCGCCAGTGCTCGCGCGGACCGAACTCCTAGAGACCGAGTCGCTCGTCGAACCGCTCGACCAGGCGAACAGGGCGCTGCTCGCCCAGGTACATCCGATCGATTGGGTCAACCCGAAACCTCGCGGCGTGTACGACCTCGTGGTCGTGGGCTGCGGCACGGCCGGGCTCGTCAGCGCGGTGGGAGCGGCGGGGCTTGGCGCGCGTTGCCCTCGTCAAGCGCCGGCTGCTAGGCGGCGATTGCCTGAACGTCGGCTGCGTGCCGTCCAAGGCGCTCTTACGCTCGGCCAAGGCGATCGGTTTCACAGACCATTCATCCCTATCCCACTCAGGCCGAGGCCCTGCGTCAGGCGGGCGACGTGTATCGTCGCTTGCGACTGACGCCGCGGTTCCACCGTTTTCTGGAGAAATACTTCCGATGGACGCGATAACCCCTTCGTTTAGATTCGACGATTCAACGCTGCTGTGCGCGCCGGCCCACCAAACGACGCGGATGTCAGGGGCGATGCTGGCGGTCGACGCGGCCAAGCCGAACTGGCTCGCCACCGACGACCGCGGCGTGCGGCTGCTGGCGCTTCTCGACGGCAAGACACTGCTTCGTGATGTCGTCGCGCGATATGCGGCCGACATGCACCTCGATGTGGCGCGCGCCTGGCTGCACGTCGAGACGTTCGTTCGTGACGCGCTTCGTCACGACTTCATTTCTCTTTCGCGTGGGGCTCCACCCCCACGCCTGATGCCCTCGCGCCGTGGCGCTCAGGCATATTCAAAACAGGACGTCAATGATGACACCGCAGCGGACCCGTATCCTGGCCGCGCGGCGTATCTGACATTGGACAGCCTGCGCGAGCTGTGGCTGCATGTGAACGACTTCTGCAACCTCGCGTGCGCGCATTGCCTGGTGTCCTCCGGTCCGGATCGCAAACAGGGACTTCGGACCGAACAACTGATCGACGTCATTGATCAAGGCGCGTCGCTTGGCGTCGAGCGCTTCTTCTTCACGGGCGGTGAGCCACTGGCGCGGCCCGACGCCATCGATCTCGCCCATCACATCGTCGTCCATCATCGGCGCGAGCTGGTCGTGCTGACCAATGGCACGTTGTTGAGAGGCGAACGATTCGAACGCCTGGCCGCGCTCGCTGGCGGCGGGCGCGTGCGGATCCAGATCAGCCTCGACGGGGCATCGGCGGCGACCAACGATCCAATCAGAGGAGCCGGTTCATTCGAGCGAGCGTTGGCAGGTATTCGTGCCGCGGTCGCCGCGGAGCTTCGCCCGACGCTGACGATGACGCTGCTCGGCCGGAATCTCGACGAAGTCGAGCCGTTCGTGCGACTCGCGGTGTCGCTCGGTGTTCGCAACGTCCACCTGCTGTGGGCGCATCGGCGGGGGCGCGTGCTCGATGGAGCGTTTGCCGCGCTGCCGGCCGCAGACGCCATCCTGGCGGCCGTCCGTCGGGCCAGCGCTGCCGCCAAAGAGGCGGACGTCACGATCGACAACGTCGAGGAATTCCGCCTTCGCATCGATGGCCGGGCCGGCGTGAAAAACGACCTCGCAGGTGCGGGGTGGAACAGCCTGTGTGTCTACACCGATGGCTGCGTGTATCCGTCGGCGTCGATGGCTGGAGTGCCGGAACTGCGCTGCGGCGAGGTTGCGTCGGCGTCACTCGAAAGCATTTGGAGGGAGAGTCCCATCCTGCGCGATCTGCGGGAAGCCACAGTGGAGCGGAAGCCGCGATGCGGGACCTGCGAGCTGAAGTTTCTCTGCGGCGGCGGGGACGTCGAGCACGGCTACTGGGCGTCGCTGGGGGACGGCAGGCCTGAAGAGCTGCACGGCATCAGCCGGCGTGAAGCGGACGGCCGTCGTGCGGACTTCCAGGTCCGCCGGGGCAGCTTCCTCGGCCACGATCCGTACTGCGATCTCTACAAGGGCCTCGCGGCCGATGCGTTTGAGGAGCTCGCCGCCCAAGGACGCGCGTCGGTGCAGCCGCGGTCCGGATTCGATCGGCCGGTGGTCTTCAGGGCGATGGGCGAGCGCACGCTGCACGACGAGGACGCGATCGTCCGCACGACGCATTCTGCCTGCGTGCTATCGGAAGAGATCATCGAGCGCTCGCACGGGATCGTGCGGGAGTTCTATGGCCACGCGGCGGAGGACCCGCAGGCGGAACTGTGCTGCCCGGTGCAGCCGGAGACCGATGATCTGGCGCACATCCCCAGGGAAGTCGTCGAGCGCTTCTATGGGTGCGGCAGTCCCGTGTCGGCCGCGGCGCTCGTGCCGGGGGAGACCATGGTCGACCTCGGATCGGGCGCCGGCATCGACTGCTTCATCGCGGCGAAGAAGGTCGGCGCCGGGGGCCGCGTGTACGGCATCGACATGACCGACGCGATGCTGAAGGTGGCCGACGACTGCCGGCCCGCGGTTGCGAGCGCGCTTGGATGGGACGTCGTTCGATTCCGGCGCGGCTTCCTCGAATCCATCCCCCTCGACGATGCGACAGCGGACGTTGTCACGTCGAATTGCGTGATCAATCTCTCGCCGGACAAGCCGCGCGTGCTTCGCGAGATCTGGCGCGTCCTCAAGGATCACGGCCGCATGGTCATCGCCGACATCGTGGCCGATCGTGAGGTGCCGCCGAAGATGCGGGCCGACGGCACGCTGTGGGGCGAGTGCATCAGCGGCGCGCTGACCGAAGACGCGTTTCTCGCCCACATCGAGCGGTCGGGATTCTACGGCGTCTCCATCCTGAAAAAAACATTCTGGCGCGAAGTCGAAGGGTGTCTGTTCTTCTCGATCACCGTGCGTGGATTCAAATTCGAGAAGAAGGCGGGCTGCAACTACGCCGGTCAGTACGCGATCTACCTCGGACCGTTGAAGGCCGCCGTCGACGAGGAGGGGCATTGGTTCTCGCGTGGCGTGCCGTTCGAGGTCTGCACGGACACCGCCGCCAAGCTCGCCCATCCGCCCTACGCCGGATCGTTCGCGATCGTTGATGGGCCGGGTGGCCACGTCCAGATCGTGGCGGACGGTGCGTGCGGCGCGCCCCGGTCGGGCTGCTGTTGAGGAGCACATGATGCTCGCGATTGTCACGAGACCGCTACACGCAGCAGCTCAGTTTCGAGATATCGCGCGTGAACGACATAGCGGCCATCTTGATGCTCTCGGACAGCGTCGGAAACATCGGCAGCGACTCCAGCACATCGTCGATCGTGTTCCTGTTCCTGACGAGCATCATCGCCTCCGCGACGATCTCGCTGGCGTGGGGCGCGAGGATGTGGACCCCCATGATCTCGCCGCTCTGCGGATGGATGGCCATCTTGATGAGCCCCTCGGTCCGCCGCATGATGATGGCCTTCGGCACGTCGGCGAAGGAGACGGTCCGGCATACGCACACGCCGAGCCGCTCCATCTGCTCGTCTTCTGTCAAACCCACTCCGGCCAACTGCGGGTCGGTGAACACGGTGTAGGGCACCGCGTTGTCGTCGATCGATTTCGTCGAGCCGGTCAGCGCGTTTTCAGCCGCCAGTGTTCCCTCGCGGCCGGCCGTGATCTCCAGCCGTTTCGGCAGATTCGTCACGTCGCCGGCCGCAAAGATGGACAGCTGCGACGTCTGCAAGAACGGTTGAACGCGGATGGCCTGCTTGTCGTCGAGATCCACGCCGGCCGCGTCGAGGCCAAGGCCGGCGGTGTTCGGCGTCTTTCCGGCCGCGAGCAGGATCTCGTCGGCGACGACCTGATGGGTGCCGTCTTCGGCCGTGTAGGTCACGACCTTCCGGTTCCCGTCGCGTGTCGCGCTCTGGACCTTGGCATCGGTGACGACCGTCACGCCTTCGGCCCGCAGGATCTCCGCGAGGCGGTGCGCAAGGCGCGCCTCGGTTCGGCGGAAGATCGAGCCGCTGCGGTGCAGGATGGTGACCGTCGTGCGGAAGCGCGCGTACATCTGGCCGAACTCGAGACCGACCGGGCCGGCGCCGATCACGTTTTTTATTTTTCCTCACGCATCCGAGCGACGAGGGCAAGCTCGTCACGGATGAGGGTCGCGAAGTCGAAGCGCTCGACATTCAGCTCGATGCCCGGCACGCCGTGACGGGTGGCCAGGTGCAGCACCTCGCCGGCCCAGAGCAGCGTTTTCGACGGCACGCAGCCGACGTTCACGCAGGTGCCGCCCAGCGGCAGGCCGGCGTTGACCATGACGGTTGTGGCGCCTAGATCGATCCCGGCGTGCAGGTGCCGTCGGCCGCGCAACTCGCGCTCGCGGCCGGGCGATAGGCGCTGAAAAACGCCACGCTCAGCAGGACGAGCGTGAGGCCGAGAAACCAAGGCCGGTACGCCTCCAGTTTCACCGCGGATGCGCCGAGCGCGCCGGCCCCGACGAGCGAAAAGACGACGGGACCGATGCAGCACGCCGAGGTCGCGACCGCCGAGCCGATCACTCCAAGGGCTGTTTTCATGTTCGATCTCCCTCCAACCGTTCGACGACCGGACAGTCGGCCTCGGCCGCGCCGCCAAGTGAGCGCTCGCACTGCGCCAGATAACCCCGGAGCGTGTTCTTGAATGCCTGCAACTGCGCGAGCTTTGTTTCGATCTCCGCGAGCTTCACTCCGAGCAGGCGATGGACGTGGCGGCACCGTTCACGTCCGCCGCGACCCTGAAAGGTGAGCAGTTGACGAATCTCTGCCAGGCTCAATCCGTTCGCCTGTGCCTGTTTGATGAAGTGGATGCGCCCGGCGGCGTCGGGCGGGAACATCCGGAACCCGCCGACGGTTCGGCGGGCGCGCGGCACCAGGCCGAGCCGCTCGTAATACCGCAACGCGTCTGGCGTCAGGCCGCTCTGTGTCGCGAGCTCGCCGATGCGAAGGTGATGCTCCTGGCCCATGATTGCTCCCTACCGAAGGGTCGCGGCGGAGCCGTGCAGCTCCAGCTCGACGCGTTTGACCGCAGCGGCCACATCGCCGAGGCAGCAGGCGCCGCGAGGGTTCCGCACCTCGCACGCGCATCGGCCGGCGGCAATGTGCGCCCGCACGCATTGGGTCGCTCCCGATCGACCAGTCGTCTGAATCTCCGCGCGGATGCTCTCTTCAGATACGCCAAAGCAGTAGCACACCGTCCGATCGCCGAACGCCTCCTTCTGCCAGACCGGCACGCGGAGCTCGCGCCTGCCGTATGTTGCGCGCTCGGCATCGAAGTAGACGACGTCGCACGATGGGTCTGGGCAGAAACGATGCGCCACCTTGCTCAGGCGCCCGAGCGCCGTCTCGGTCAGCAGCGCTTTGACCGTCAGCAACTCGACCGGCTTGCCTGTCGTGCGGCTCACGGGACACCGCTCGACATCCGCAACCTGTGGCGCCGGAACCCTGCAGCAATCGGACATCACTTCTCCCATGTCATCAGTGTGCGCCCTGGAGCGCACTCCAGAGTCAAGAGGTTTTTTGAGTCGCCGGCAGCGAAGACTGCCGAAGCGAACGCACTCGAGCCGACACAGTTGCCGCGCTTCACGCGCCAGGCCAATGACCGCCGTTCGATCGCGCGAATGCGCCGCTGGATGAGTAGCGTAGCCTTCCGCAGCCGCGGTCGTGGATGGAAGACTCGCAGGCTGTTGCGCGGGGTCGCGGACCGGACGAGCATGTTATCTTGCGCTCTCGACGCTCGGGCTGTCTCTGCAACACCGATTTCAAGTGGACATCGTAGAGATTCGGTGAAAGGCGCGGTTATGACGCATCTGATCTTGGGTCTTCTCGCCCTTGCAGGGCTGTCAGCAGCCCCGGGCAAGCAGACCTTCACCGGCACCATCACGGACAACATGTGCGCCAAGGCCGGTCATTCACAAATGCGAATGGGGCCGACGGACGCCGAGTGCACCATTGCCTGCATCAGTGCCCATGGCGCCACGTACGTTCTGTATGACGGCAAGAACGTCTACA
>JAHFUI010000158.1 GCA_023265175.1 Acidobacteriota bacterium | reverse complement strand
GGCTTTCGACGTGTCGGTCACCTTTCTCGTCGCCGGATATGACTACAGTGGCACTTGGGCT
This sequence comes from Acidobacteriota bacterium, assembly GCA_023265175.1. GTDB lineage: Bacteria > Acidobacteriota > Vicinamibacteria > Vicinamibacterales > CAVVIG01 > JAHFUI01. The sequence goes on along the minus strand of JAHFUI010000158.1, from coordinate 10,333 downwards.
ATCTCCACTGGCGGGACTTTCACCCGCTGGAACGGCAGCTAGCATCGCTGCACCCTGAAGCCGAGGCTACTCGGCTTCCGCGCGGGACGGCAATCCAGACTTGGTGCGGGAGCTGAGCTCCGATCCCATGGAAGCGGAGCGCCGAAACCAGGCACACGACCGATGGTGGGATCGCGCTCGTGGCCACCACGACGTCGTAGTGCTCGGTGGCCGGCCGCGGTGCAGGTAGCCGATATCGGCCCGGGCCGACCATTTCCACTTCACCGGTCCTCACCAGTCGTGTCAGTGCGCCGGTGTGGATACCTAGCTTTGCCCAGATGCCGGTCCTGGTCGCCTCAACCCAACAGTGCGCCGCGGCCGATCAGGAAGAATCGGCCCTGTCGATCACCGCGCGAAGCCGTCGTGGACGAGGTCTCGACGTGGATCCGGCACTCGTGATGGTGACGACGGAAAAGCGGCGGATCGATTAGGACGGTTCTCGAGGAACGAGCTGCGTAAGCGTGGCAATCAGCGCCGGAAGGTCGTCTGTCACGGTGCGCCACACTTCGTCAAGATCGACACGTCGTACCCGTGAATGATGCGGTCTCGCATGCCGGTCATGGCCTTCCAGGGAGCGCTGGGGTGCGCGTCGCGGTAACTATCGGAAAGCCGTTTGGCCGCCTCGCCGAGCACGAGGAGCTGATGGAGGATGGCCGATTGCGTCTTGAGGTCCGAGCCGAGTTGATCGTGCGTGAGGCCGGACGCAAACGCCACGGCACGCCGCGCGGCGGTCAGCATGTCGAGGAGAATCGCATCATCTCGGGACATCAAGCGGCCTCGCCGTCGCCAGAATCGCCTGGCGGCGGATCCAGTTGGCGCTCCGCTCGAGGCCCCGGCGGCTGACGAGATCCACGCGCCGGCCGATGATGTCGGTCACCTCCTGCCGCATGCGTTCGTGGTCAATCAGGCTCCAGCGCGCATTCGGTTCGAACGTGACCAGCAGGTTGACGTCACTCGACGGACCGAAGTCCGACCGCAGCACAGAACCAAACACGGCCAGCCCGCTGACTTGCCATCGCCGGTACCATGCGGCGAGTCGGTCGCGATCGACGGAGATGGGAGTTCCAATTCGTGCCTCGGAACATGGTACCGCTGGCTGTCAAGCGTGTAACGGTTCAGGGGCAACGAGCCGATCGGGTAAGGCCACGTCGCCGGTAGATGGTCGACCGCAACAGCAACAGCGCGGCGGGTCTGAAGACCCGCCTGGCGCAGGTCATGGGACCTGCCATACGCCGCGGTTCGCTACCGCCGGTTGCCCTTGAAGAAGCTGATGAGACCGACCTGTTCACGTTCAATTTGTTCGGTCACGCGGCGGAGGCGAGGAACGCGCGCACGTCGAAACCTTCCGGCGGCGTGAGCGTTTCAAGGACGTGCCGGCAGTAGGCGCCTGAGCTGTCGCGCGTGCTGGTGTCTACCCGTCCGACGGGACCACAGAAGCGGCCGTCAACCAGCGCGACGACCGGGTGCAACGGGTTCGATGGGTTCGTCTCGACCACGACGCCGACCTCCTCGCTGCTGGTGCGCACCAGCGAGCCGATCGGGAAGAACGTGATCGCGTTCACGAACGCCTTCACGAGCGCGGTGCTCAGCTTCTCGCCGGCGAGCCGCGCCAGCACCAGACAGGCATGCTCGGGCGGCGTCGGATTCTGGTACGACCGCGCGCCGGTCATCGCCTCGTAGATGTCGGCGACCGACACGATCTGGCTCATGAGGTGCGGCACGGCATCGCCGAGGTCCGGATACCCGGTGCCCCGGACGCCCCGGTGGTGCTCGAGCGCCACGGTCGGCGTGAGCGGACGGAGTCCGTCGATCTGAACGAGCAGGCCGGCACCGAGCACCGCGTGCGCCTCGATCAGCCGCCGCTCCTGCCTGTCCAGCGCGCCCGGCTTCTTGACGATGTCGAGCGGGATGCGCGTCTTGCCGATATCGTGCAGCAGCGCGGCCTCGACGAGCGCCGACATCGCCGACTCGTCGAAGCCCGCCTGCCGGCCAATCAGCAGGCTGAGCATCGCGACGTTCACCGAGTGGCAGTACGTGAGGTTCTCGTACTGCTTCACGGCGAGGATCTGTCCGAGCGCGGCGTGGCTCCGCGCCACCTTGCAGATCAGCAGCCTGACGAGGTCGCGGACCGTGACCGGGTCGAGCCGCCTGCCGGCCGCGACGTGCTCGAAGGTCTCCTGCGTCTTCGCCAGCGACTCGGCGTAGTCGGGATCGAGCGGGCCGGTCGGCGCATCCGGCCACCGCTGCGCGCGCCACCGCGTATCGAGCGGTACGAGCCGCCCCAGGCTGACGCGATGAACATGACGGGCGGCCAGCTGTGCCGCGAGCGACGTCGTGCTCGACCGGTCCCCGCGCCACAGGAATTCGGCCACCGCGAGGAGCTCTTCGGGCCGGACGCCCTCCCGAATGTAGATGCTGTCGACGCCGAGGTCCGACAGCTCCCTGAGCATGGGACCATGGGCCTGCGTGTCGCGGCTGAACAACACGCCGTCCATGTACACGGTGCCATGAATCACGTCGATGCGAAGCTCAGGCGCGAGCCGCAGGTGACTGCCGACCGTGTCGTCCAGCTCGTTCAGCTTCTGCGCAATCGTCGGGTGGCCGGCCGGGTACGCGCCGGTAAGGCGGCGCAGGCTGGCGAAGGCCTTGAGCACCGCCAGCGGATCGAGCGGTGGCACGGAGGCAGCGGGCCGCGTCATCGGCTGCGAAGCCCCCGAGCCTTGAACGCGACGCGCACGAGCTCCGGGTTCCAGACGCGAAAGCGGAGCGCTTCCAGGTCCCCCAGAACGGCGTCGAGATCGCCGGCTCCCGCCTGCGACGCCCGATCGATCAGCCTTACGGCGATGTCGGGATTCTGAATGACGAAGTCGCGGCGTCCGAGCAGGTCGCGGAGCTGCGCCGTCGTCTGGCCGGGCGGAAAGTGCCAGAGCGCTTCCTCGGCCGCGCGAGCGAGGGGGCTTCCGTTCTGGATCTGGAAGGCGACGAGCGCCGCCGCGCGCGCGGTGCCGATGTGCGCCAGCGCGCGCAGCGCGGCCCTGACGGTCTGCTCGTCGTGGCTCGTCAGGTGCTCGGCGACGGCGACTTCGTAGCCGGCGCCGGCGAACCCGAGGACGCGAACGATCGCGCGTGTCGCCGTCGGACCGCAGCGGCCCAGTTGCACGGCCAGCCCCGGAGCCAGCACCGCGGCCCGTTCGCACATGAGCGGCAGCAGCGACCCTGTCGACGCCTGGCACGCCGCGTCGTCCAGGAGCGCGGCAAGAGGCGGCGCCAGCGACGGCCCGAATGCGTCGAGCAGGAGCGCGGCTGCCTTGCGTCCATCGTCGCTCTCGTACCGCGCAAGCAGCGCGAGCGTGCGAGTGCGGTTCCAGTGCGCGGCGAGGGCCGTGTCGATAGCCTCGACGACATCGGGGCGGGCCGCCTGCAGCTCGCCCGCAAGCCGGCGATAGCGCGCGGCGGCGGCAGCAAGATCAGGCCAGCGCGCGGCCCGGTCCAGCTCGGAGAACAGCGCGAGCGCGCGATGCAGGAACGTGCTGACGGCTGCGGGGCTCGGCTCGAGACGAACGAGCCTCCACAGGCAATCGAGCTGGACAAGCGCCGGGTCGGTGCCCTCGATCGTCCTGCGGGCGTGGGCAATCACATTCGCCGTCTGGCCGTCGATGGACAGGTCGAACGCGGCGAACTCGGCGAAACTCTTCTCTCGCGTCGTGTCGATCTCCACGAGGCGGCGCGCGTAGCGATACGCGCCCTGGTCGTGCGCTCCCGGGGCGGCCTCCGTCGGCGCCCCGCCCGACTGCAGTCGTTGGTCGACGAGCGACGCAACCGTCTGGCAGCGGTCGGCCGGCAGATCGAGCCTGTTGAGCGCCGCGGTGACGACCTCGGGCGCTGCGGTCTCGAGCTCGAGCAGCAGGCACAGAGACTCGGCGAGGTCCTCGTCTGGAAAATCGCGCAGGACCGCGCCGTCCGCGCGCCCATCGAGGAGGCCGGGGAGAATGGTTCGCCGCAAGAGCGCCGCACGGCGGTCGGCGTCGATCGCCAGCACCGCGCGCGCCAGCCTGGCGAACATCGTCCGGGCCAGATGGCCGTCGAGCGCGGCAAACAGCATCGCCACGTCGGTGAACTTCTGCTCGAGGGCCCGATCGCGGGCATCCGGTCCAGCCGGATCGTCGTCGGTCAGCCGAAGCAGCATGGTGGCGATGTCGACGGGGTCGTCGACCAGGACCGCCAGGTCCACGAGCGAGACGGTCTCGAGGCCCGCCGTCGGGTCGAGGCGCACCCAGCCCTTCTCCGGCGGATACAGATAGTCGACCGGTCCCACGGCGGGCGCGGCGCGCCTGCGCTTCTGATCGTGATCCACGAGATCGCGAACGGGCGCCGGCGGCGCGCCGACGTCCAGCACTTCGGGCCGGCGGGCCATCCGCGGCACGATCGTGTCGACGCCGTGCTCGACGAGGAGACCGGCGAGCGTCGTCTTGTCGGCAATGTCGTCGCACCGGATGAGGTCGGTGCAGAACCGCGCGAAGTCACGCGGCGACGCAGCGTGTTCGATCTCGAGCACAGCGACGTGGGCGCGGTGAAGACGCCGGACAAGCTCCTGCTCGACGATCGTCTCGGCGCCGAGCCCGGTCTCGTCGACGATGAGCTCACGGGGAGTGATGCGGAGCAGGAGGCGCTCCTGCCGCTCGATCGCGCCGAACGCCCTGCAACTCGCCGCGATGGCTTCCGAACACAGCGGGCTCGTCGGCGGGTAAATATGAAACTGTCGGATCGCCCGGGCGAGCAGTTGCAGGAACTCGGCGGTCGCCGCGAACCCGTCGCCTCGCGGCTGCGCGGCTCCGGCGTCGCTTCCGGCCGCCGGCCTGGGGGCGGGAACCCGCACCGACCCGCTCGCGCTTCGGACCGCAGTCCTGTAGCCTTCGAGGTCAGCTTTGTAATCGCCGTTCGTCGCTTTTGGTGGCATTCCGGCTTGTTTCCCGTCCAGAGCTGCCGTAAGGCAAGAGGCGGGCCGGATCCGGCGGAAGCACGCCTTTGAACGATCGGGCGGGGCGTTCGGCCTCCCGACGAGGCCTGCTACAATGCCGACGGTCGTGCTTAGGTATGCCTGATCGTGTCTCACACATCGAGATGATCACGTCACCGCACGGCTCTGTCAATCGCGGTCCTCTCAAGGATCAATAAGCTCGCTGCGCCTATGGTTCGTGTCGGCAACATCATTCCTTGCCCGCGTTCCCTCGGACGAAAAGGAACAATCACATGAGAAAGCGCGTGACTCGCGTAGTCGTGGCGGCGTTGTTGATGGTATCGCCGGCACTCGCCCAGAATCCTCCAACTGCACCGCCGGCAGCACCCCAGGATGGACGCCAAGGTCCACCGCCGGACGGCCGTCAGGGGCTTCCGGGGCGTGGACGCGGACCAGCGCCCGCGCCTGGACCCGGACGCAGCAACAATCCGTTTCCCACGCCCATTCCCGCGACCGAGGGACTGATGAAGGTCAACTTCGTCGAGTTCGCCTCAATACCCGACGCAGGCACTGACGCGGCACGAATGAATCTCCTTCTCGATGAACCGGGCACACACCGCATGTTCGTCAACACGATGCAGGGGCTGCTCTACTCGGTCAGCTATGACGGCAAGACCGTGAAGCCGTATCTTGATCTCAACGATCCGAAATGGGGAAACCCGGTCCAGTTCACCGGCTCCGAACGAGGCTTCCAGAGTTTCGCGTTTCACCCGCAATTCGCTCAGGCCGGCGCGCCCGGCTCCGGCAAGTTCTACACCTACGCCGACACCACGAACATGACGCCGACGCCCGACTTTGTCCCGCTCGGCAACGGCCACACGCACGACGAGATTCTGCTCGAGTGGACCGCCAAGGATCCGAAAGCCGCGGCGTACGACGGCGGCGCCCCACGCGAGCTCTTCCGGATCGCGCATCCGTTTCCCAATCACAACGGAGGAGAAATCGCCTTCAATCCGCTCGCACGGCCTGGCAGCCCCGAGTTCGGCCTGCTCTACATCGGATCGGCCGACGGCGGCAGCGGCGGCGATCCCTACAATCACGCGCAGAACCTCAAGTCGGTGTTCGGCAAAATCCTGCGCATTGATCCGCTCGGCCGCAACAGCGCGAACGGCAAGTACGGCATTCCCCCGTCAAACCCGTTCGCCAAGAATCCCGACGCGCTCGGCGAAGTCTACTCATATGGCCATCGCAATCCGCAACGGTTCTCGTGGGATCCGAAGAACGGCAATATGTTCGAGGCGGAGATTGGCCAGAACATCAACGAGGAAATCAATCAAGTCACGGCAGGCGCCAACTACGGGTGGAATATCTGGGAGGGCAGCTTCAAGTACTACAATCGGGAAGTCAGCATCGAGGATCAGCGCGGCGACCCGAAGATGACCTTTCCCATCGTCGACTTCGACCACACCGACCCGCTGTTTCCGTCCGGCAGACTCGCGGCGACCGGCATCTACGTGTATCGCGAGAAGGCGATCAAGCCCCTGACCGGCATGCTGATCTTCGGCGACAACCCCAGCGGCGAGCTCTTCTACGTGAACGCCGACAAGCTGCCGACCGGCGGACAGAATTTCCACCGGATTCTGTTCAACGACAAGGGCGAGACCAAGACGCTGCTCCAGCTGATCAAGGAAAAGAACACCCAGCAGGGCAAACCGCCGGCGACGCGCGCCGACCTGCGCATGGGTGTTGGTTCCAACGGACAACTCTTTGTGCTGAACAAGCACGATGGTACCGTCCGCCTGCTGGTGCCCTAACGGTCTGCCCGGTGGCCCGCTTCAGTTCTTCGAGGGCGGCCCGCTCTTCCTTGCTGAGACGCGCGTGAATGTACGCCTTCACGGCTTGACTGTAGCACATGACTTGGTTCGTGTGCTACATCCCACGCCTTCTGCCGAACGACGAACCCTTCGCCGACAGTTCAGCGCGAACACGAACAGCTGATGCACGCGCCTCCTGTCGCGGCGCTTCGTGTCCGCAATCTGCGCAAGAGCTACAAAGACGTCACCGCCGTCGACGGTTTGGACCTCGAAGTCCGCACGAGCGAGTGCTTCGGTCTTCTCGGTCCGAACGGTGCCGGCAAGACCACGACGATCGAGATCTGCGAGGGGCTGACGCAGCCGGACTCGGGCGAGGTTGAAGTGCTCGGGCTCCGGTGGAGCTCAGACGCTGGACGGCTGCGCCAGCGCCTCGGCATTCAACTGCAGGACACGCAGCTGTCTGAAAAGCTCACCGTGCTCGAAACCGTGCGGCTGTTCCGCAGTTTCTTCCATCAAGGCCCGGACGCGTCGACCGTCATCGGCCAGGTGCAGCTTGACGAAAAGCAGCACGCGCGCGTTGGTGCCCTCTCCGGCGGCCAGAAGCAACGACTCGCTCTGGCCTGCGCGCTGGTCGGTGATCCGGATCTGCTGTTCCTCGATGAACCAACCACCGGCCTCGACCCGCAGGCGCGGCGTCAGCTCTGGGATCTCATCGACCAGTTCAAGCTCGCCGGCAAATCCATCATCTTGACGACGCATTACATGGATGAGGCGCAACGGCTCTGCGAGCGCGTCGCGATCATCGATCATGGGCGTGTCATCGCTCTCGGCACTCCGCGGGAGCTCATCGCGTCCATCGGCGTGCGGCACCTGGTGGAGTTTACCGGACACGCGGCCGGCGAGCTGGACGTTTCCACCGTGCAGCGCATTGACGGCGTTCGCGACGTGCATAGTGAAAACGGTACGGTCCGGTTGCAGGTGACGGAGCTGCACCGCGCCGTTCCCGCTCTGCTGGAAGAACTGGGCCGCCAGGGCGTCGCGTTAACGGAGCTGCGGACCCACTCGGCCACGTTGGAAGATGTCTTCGTCGCCTTGACCGGACGACATCTCCGCGACGAATAGCCACCATGAATGACCGGCGTGCGATCGCCGATCGTCTGCGCACAGAAGCGCCCGTTCCCCGGACATCGTCGGAGCATCCGCTCGGACAATTAACGCTCGTCCGCATCCGGGAATTCATTCGCGAGCCCGAGGCGCTGTTCTGGGCGCTGTTCTTTCCGGTGCTGCTCTCCGCGGGCCTGGGCGTCGCGTTCCGGAACCGGCCGTCGGAGGTCCTCAAGATTGCCACGTCCACGCCCCCGCTTGCGGATGCGTTGCGGAACGAACGGCTTCTGGATGTGCAGCAGTTGTCCGGCTCGGACGCCGAACGCGCACTTCAAACGGGACAGATTGCCTTGCTGGCCGAAGCCACACCGGACGGCACCGTGGTCTACCGCTACGACGAGACGAATCCGGAAGGACGCGCGGCTCGGATGCTGGCCGATGACGCCGTGCAGAGGGCTGGTGGCCGCGCCGACCCAGTCCGGGCGGCCGATCGGTTGATGCGCGAACCAGGATCACGGTACATCGACTTCCTGATCCCGGGACTGGTTGGAATGGGCATCATGGGCAACTCCGTCTGGCTCCTCGGCTTTGCTATCACCGACGCGCGGCGCAGGAAGCTGATGAAACGCATCGTGGCGACGCCGATGCCGCGTCCGTACTACCTGTTGTCGTTCCTGCTCTTCCGGATGATGCTGCTCGTGGTCGAGGTTGGCGTGCCCGTCAGCTTCGGCGTGCTGGTGTTTGGAGTGCCTCTCCGCGGCTCTCTGCTCATCCTGAGCGGATTGTGCGTCCTGGGCTCGTTGGCCTTCAGCGCGCTCGGGCTGCTGGTCGCATCGCGTGCGCGGACCATCGAAGCCGTCTCCGGTTTGGCGAACCTCGTGATGGTCCCGATGTGGATCGTCTCCGGCGTGTTCTTCTCGGCACAGAGATTTCCGGACGCGGTACAACCGGTGATCAAAGCGCTCCCGCTCACCGCGCTGATCGATGCGCTGCGCGCGAACATGCTGCAGGGAGCCGGAGTCGCTCAGATCGCGCGGGAATCGGGAACGCTCGGTGTGTGGCTCGTGGTCTGCTTTGCTCTGGCGCTCAAGGTCTTTCGATGGCGCTAGGAGCCCGTCCGAGCAATGCCGACCTGGCTCCTAGTCGCGCGCTGCGCGCACGGGTCCATCTTCGAATCATGCCCGCCAGCCCGCCCCAAACTGGACTGGAGATCAACTTCGCATGGCGGTCGAGCAAAGGTAATGAGCGTCCTGCCGGCGCCGCCTTCCCAGTCGCGCCGAACGAAGCGCTTGATGGCGTTCCAATCGCTCGACCCGCGCGCGTTCGTGCGCATCCGGTCAGACACGACCGCGAGATCGTGCACGCGGCGCTCAGGGAGACGTTGGCGGCGGAGTCCGACATCGTCGCGGCGTATCTCTTCGGTTCGTTGGCTCGCGGCACCGCTGGACCGCTCAGCGACGTCGGATTGGGTCGGTCGCGCGCGTGAAAACGGAGCCGTGTGCGAGCGTGTGATGGACGGGTTGGTCCGCCGCGTCCGGACTTCGCGCGTCCACGTCATCTCGCTCGCTGAGGCGTCCATCCCGCTTCCCTACTGCGTCGTTCGCGACGGTACGCTCATCGCGAGTCATGACGACAAAGCGGTGGAGCGGTTCTTTGGCATGGCGAGGCGATTCATGCCCTCACCTTCGGGGTCAAGTCGGCCGGGATGTAGTGCACGTACGCGTTCAGCAGCGTAATGGCCTCGTCCTTCTCGTCGAGATCCGCCGCCATCAGATCGCGCAGCGACACGATGCCGGCCAGTCGCCCCGAGTCGAGCACGATCAGATGCCGGACGCCCGCCTGCTGCATCCGGCTGAGGCATGCGTCATAACTCTCGTGAACGTTGGCGACAAGGAGCCCGGTGGACATGACTTCACCGACCGTGGTCTTCGCCGGATCACGATGGACGGCGACGACGCGCGCCATCATGTCACGCTCCGTGAAAATGCCGACGAGACGCCCCTCGTCGACGACTGGAACGGCGCCAATCTGTTTCTCGCTCATCAATCGCGCGGCGAGCGCGACCGAGGTCTCTCGGTTGACGGTGACGGTCTCGCGGCCGCCGATGATGACCTTGATCGACTTCATGGTGCCACCTCCAGTGCCCCATTCTACGCCCGCCAGGAGGATGTCCGAGAAATGTGAACACACTCCCTACTGATCCTCGTGATCTTGCTATTGACTCCTTCGGCCACGCCCTTCGTGACCGGGTGCTTCACGAATCGGAGCACGCCGTCGCGATGCCGCTTGAGCATGAGTCAGCATGCCTTTGAGATTGACGGCCCGTTGCTTCGATGTTATTGTTCGACTCCGATTCTCGTTCGACGCGTCAGGCGGCCCGTCATTATTTCCCCTCAACACGCTTGACGATGGTCAGTTG
>JAHFUI010000293.1 GCA_023265175.1 Acidobacteriota bacterium | reverse complement strand
CAGACACGCTCCTAGGTCGCTCGCCGAATCGCCTGCAGGCGCGCGACCGCGCGTTCGGCAGCCCGCACGACCTGCGGGTCGCGGTCGCGGATCATCGACTCGACGATCGGCAGCCCGGCCAAGTCGCCGGCGATTCCGAGCACATCGGCGACGCCAGACCGAATTTGCTCGTCCGGATCCTGCGCGTGCCTCGCGAAAGCCGCCGCCCGGCCTGGCGCTACCGCAACGAGGTAACGCCGCGCCTGATCGGCCAGCCTCGGGTTCCGCAAGGCTTCCGCGAGCGGATCGATGGGAGAGCTCGAGAGCACGACCGACGCAAACGTGCCGGCGAGCAGGACGCCCTCGTTGGTCTCGCCGTTGAGAGCCGACTCGATGCTGGCCAGCCCGCTGCGATCCCCGATGCGCGCCAACCCTTCGATGGCGATCGCCTTCATCGCGGCGCTCTTCGACGCGAGCTGCGCCGAGAAGACCGGCACGCTCGATGGATACGCGATCCGGGCCAGAGCGCCCAAAGCGGCTTCCGCCGGCTCTCCGCGGCCGAAGTACTGCAACTGCTCGGTCAGCGACTGGACGGCGCGCTCGTACCCCATGGCGCCGAGTGCCTGCATGGCGGCGGTCCGCACGCTCCGCCCGCGATCGTTGAGCGCGGAAACGATCGCGTCGCCGATCGATTCCTCGATCGGATTGTCCTGCGCGCGTCGTTCGAACAGGCGGCCGATGACACGAATGGCCCCGTAGCGAAACGCCGGATTCGCCACGCCGATCATCGCGATCAAGTCCGGGCCGATCGTCCGCAGGAGATCGCGGCGGCGGCTCCCGGCCGGTTCGACCGCGAGCGCGCCAAAGGCGTAAAGCGCCTCGATTGCCACGCGCGGACTGGTGTCGCGGGCGGCGGCGCGCAATGCCACCAGCACCTCGTCAGGCACCGGATGGGATCCGATCGCGAGCGGTCCCATCGAGAATGCAGCCTCGGCCGCGACCTTGTTCCTCACCTCAATCACCAGCCCGACGCGCTTGCGAGTGACGACCTTCTCGGCCAGAAAGATGGTCAGCTCCGCCGCGATCGCCTCGATTTGCACGTCATCGTCCGGATCCGTCACGAGCGTCGCGAGCGGAACGGCCGCTTCCGGATAGGCGGCGTCCTTGAGAAGTCGCGCGGCGCGACGACGGACGCTCGCGTCCGGGCTCGAGAGATCGGCCGTGACCTGTTCGAAAGGGATCTGAACTGCATAGACTGAGGCGGCTGGTAGCCCGTGGTGAAAGTCTGGCAGGTGTGGGAGGCCGGGTACGAAGAGCAACGCCAACGCGATGACGGGGCCCCAGGATCTTTTTTTCATGACCTATCGCCCCGCCGCGTACGCATGCGACCGGCCTTCCGCGAGCACCGGCCGCAGGTAGCGCGCCGTATACGACGACTCGATCAGCGCGAGCTGCTCCGGCGTGCCCGTGGCGATGACCATGCCGCCGGCGTCTCCACCCTCTGGCCCGAGGTCGATGATGTAGTCTGCGGTCTTGATCACGTCGAGGTTGTGCTCGATGACGATTAGCGTGTGCCCCGCCTCGAGCAGCTTGCGGAACGCGGTCAGCAGCTTGGCGATGTCGTCGAAGTGTAGTCCAGTCGTCGGCTCATCGAGCACGTACAACAGCCGCTCGCCGGTATGCGACGAGAGATGCGCCGCGATCTTGATCCGCTGCGCCTCGCCGCCCGACAGCGTCGTCGCCGGCTGTCCGAGCCGCAGGTAGCCGAGGCCGATTTCGTCGAGGACCTGCAGCCGGCGCAGCACTTTCGGCGAGCTGCTGAAAAATGTCAAGGCTTCGCGGACGGTGAGATCGAGCACCTGATGAATCGAGCGGCCGCGGTATCGCACCTCCAGCACCTGCGGCTTGAAGCGCTTGCCGTCACACTGATCGCAGGGAACGAAGACGTCGGCGAGAAATTGCATCTCGACGCGCACCTCGCCTTCGCCCTGGCACGCCTCGCAGCGGCCGCCGGGCACGTTGAACGAAAAATGGCTCGCCGTCAGCCCGCGGGACCGCGCGTCCTTGGTCGCCGCGAACAGCTCGCGGATCGGGTCGAACGCCTTGAGATAGGTCACCGGGTTCGACCGCGGTGTCCGGCCGATCGGCGTCTGATCGACGAGCACGGCGTCGGTGATGAGCTCGGTGCCTTCGATCGTCCTGAACGCGCCGAGGCGCTTGTCTCGGTTCCCTTTCGCCCGCTTGACGGCGGCGTAGAGCACGTCGTGGACCAGCGTCGATTTGCCCGACCCGCTCACGCCGGTTACGCAGGTCAGCGTGTTCAGCGGGATCGTGATGTCGACGTTTTTCAGGTTGTGCTCGCTTGCGCCGAACAAGCGGAGCTTCTGTCCCGTCCCCCGCCGGCGAATCGCCGGGACCGGAATGGCGAGCTCCTGGCGGAGGTATTTCGACGTCAGCGATCGCGGCTCGCGCATCAGGCCGTCGAGCGTGCCCGAGAAGACCACGCGTCCGCCCTGCTCGCCGGCGCCCAGGCCCAGATCGACGATGTGATCGGCGACCTTGATCATGTCGGCGTCATGCTCGACCACCAGCACCGTGTTGCCCTGATCGCGCAGTTGCCGGAGGATCTCAATCAGCCGGAAGTTATCGCGCGAGTGCAATCCGATCGACGGTTCATCGAGCACATACAGCGTCCCGACGAGCGCGGAGCCGAGCGACGTCGCCAGATTGATCCGCTGCGATTCGCCGCCAGAGAGCGTCGCCGACAGCCGATCGAGCGTCAGGTAGTCGAGGCCGACGTCGCTCAAAAACGACAGCCGGCGGCGAATCTCCTTGAGCACTTTCTCGGCGATCGCCGCTTCCTTGTCGGTCAGCTGGAGGCCGCCGAAGAACGTCTGCGCCGCCTGCACCGTCAGCGACGAGACCTGGTCGATCGTGCGACCGGCCACGCGTACGTCGCGCGCCTCGCGCCGCAGTCGCGCGCCGCCGCAATCCGGGCAGACCAGGTAGCCGCGATACCGGCTGAGGAACACGCGGACGTGCACCTTGTACTTCTTCCGCTCGAGCCACCGGAAGAACCCGCGGATGCCGTTGTATTCCCCCTCGCCTTCGATCACGAACCGCTTCTCGTCGTCTCGCAATTCGGCCCACGGCACGTCGAGGCGGAGCTTGTGCTTCTTCGCCGCGCGTTTCAGCTCGGCCAGTTGCGTGCGGTAGTGCGGCTTGCTCCACGGTTCGATGGCGCCCTGTTGAATCGACTTCGCCGGATCGGGCGCGACGAGATTCATGTCGAGCTCGATGATATTGCCGAAGCCGTGGCAGGTCGGACAGGCGCCGAACGGGTTGTTGAACGAAAACAGACGCGGCTGTGGATCTTCGTAGGTGAGACCACAGGCGCGGCATTCGAACCGCTCGGAAAAACGCAAAACACGCGAGTCGTCAGTCGTCAGTCGTCGGTCGT
>JAHFUI010000157.1 GCA_023265175.1 Acidobacteriota bacterium | reverse complement strand
CTGCACGGCATCGGGGTCGGCAACATGCTGCCGTCGTGGGTGCGGATGGTGTGCGTGGACATCAACCCGGCGGTGGTCACGAAGCTCGCGGATCGCGGCTCGAGCCAGACGCTCGGCATCGTCACCGACGTCGGGCTCTTTCTTCACCAGCTGCACCGGCGGCTGGTGGCGGACGCGCGGCAGGCGAGCGCCACGTAAGCGCCGGCACGAACCTCACGAAGCGCGTCGAGTGGGTTACTTAGCCGCCGCGGCCGCGCCCTTACGGCGCCTTCGCACTTTCAGCCAGCCGTAAGCGACTGCCGTGACGGCGAGCATGCCAAGCCAGATCATGTGACCTCCCCTGCGGTTGACGCATCCGCAGAGCGGCAACGGTCATGCCACGCATTTCGCCGCGGATCCCGCCGGATCGCGTCCAGTCCGCCTCCGCGCGCCGACAATTTCCGGCGGCTGGTTGCGAAATTGGTGGGGGAGGGCTAGTTTTCGGAAGGCTTTTCCACGTGGTCCACGACCAGGACCTCGACGGGTGCCTTGGTGGAATCTAGCTTCAATCCGAGCTGCTCTTGGATGGCTGTGAACAGCCCCGGCGGCGCCGAGGCATTGTCGGCCGGCGGCGGGACTTTCACCCCAAGGCCACCGAACTGAGACTCATCGGGCGTCCAGGTCAACATGAAGTCGTACCGTCCGGGGAGTTTTGTCTGATCCACGACAGGTCGATCGAGGACAGCGGTCTGCATTACGCCGGCGAAGTCCGCCATGGTCGCGTTCCTTGCGGGCAACACGCCGAGTCCTCTGAAGAAGAGGCCCGGAAGGCCGTTCGGATCGCTGTCGTTCTTCGCCAGCTTGGGTCCAGTCTTTCCCACGGCGAGGGCGTACACGGCGAGCTCTTTCGTGTCGCGATGGAAGGTGAGCTTGAAGCGATCCGCCAGCAGCTTCTGAAGCATGATCTTCCACTGCGTCGTGTTGGGCTGACCGTCTCCGTCAGGCTGCGCCGTCAGATCGTACTTCACCGATTCGAGCCAGACCGGTCCGCCGACAATCTGCCGAGCATGAAGATCGTACGCGAACGTCAGGAGATCATTCAGCGATGTATTGAGCGTCGAAAACACTCGGCCCCTGACCGTAAATCCCTTGCCCTGCGCCTCGGGTTTGCTCGGTTTGATCGTGGCCACTTCGAACGCCGGCGACGCGTCCGCGGCCATCGGCTTTGGCCGGGCTGGCGGATCTGGAATCGCCCATGCCGCGTCACCGGTGGCATGCTTCAGGTTCAGCGGCAGCGGCGCGGCTCCTTGCGTCCAAGTTCCCGCGATCGACATGCCGTCCGCATTCAGCCTTCCCTCGTAAGTGCCGCCGATCCCGGCGACGGTAATTCGTAGGGTCGAACCCTGAAGCGTGACCGCGCTGGCAGGCAGGCCTTGTCCTCCTTGGTCGATGCTGTAGATGACCGCTTTCAGGCCGCTCCCGTCGTTCGAGATCTTGATCACCATCCGCAGGTCTCTCCCGGCCTGCAAGGTGCCCTGCCAGGTGCCCGCGATCTCCTGCGCGTGCAAGGTGCCGACGGCTATCGCGACGAGGGTGACAACCCACAGCATCCATTTTGTCTTCGTCTTTGTCTTCGTCGTCTTCGTCATGGGCAATCTCCTGGAAGGTCGTGGGTCATCGTACTCGTGTCTTGCCACGCTGCACAAGAGACTGCAGGACGATCAGCGAATGCCAATTCCGTTCACAATCCTCTCGGCTTCGGCCTTTGTGAAATCACCGCTGATCACTGCCGACCCACTGATCGGTGCCCGCAGAACCGGGGCCATGACCACACCTCCGTCGATGAGGATCGCGACGGGTCTGCCCACGTGCCCTGCCGTAGCCTCGCGCATCTTGCGAGCGCCTGTCGCAGTGAACTCCACGCCGACGCCGAAATGTGACGGCCCGTCGCCCTGGATGACGCGGCTTTGCGCGATGTCATCGTTGGTGACGATGATCTCTTCGTGAAGGTACACCACCCGGTCCGAGCCAGCCATCCGCGCCTCACGGAGACCAGCAACCGGGTGATCTTCCGCCAGTCGCACTTCAAATCGAACGGCCGCCTGCAGAGTCGCGCTTCCTCGTGACCAGATCTGAGAACCAACGGCCACGACGCCGACGACGATCACGGCGATGGCGGCCGAGAGAGCGACGGGTCTGCGAAACCATGTGGATGACGGGGTAGCGACATCAGAAGCTGCCGAGACGACCGCGCGACGGAGCCGATCGCGCTCCCCTTCAAGTTGATGCGGCTCATGTCGAAGCGGATCGGCGTCCTGCAAGTTGTCTCTAACGCTTTTCATTGGTCTCTCCTGTCTGAGGTCTGAGCGCGCGGGCCAGATCGCGGCGGCCCACGGAAAGATGCCACCGAACCGTGATGGGGCTGATGCCGAGAAGCGACGCAATCGCCGAGATCGTCAGCCCTTCAAGCTCGTGCATGACGACGACGGCGCGACGCCGCGGCGTCAACGTGTCGAGCGCATGCCACACGGTGGCGCGTGCCATCAAGACGGCTTCCTGGCTGTCGACCACGCCGGGGGAGCGGCTCATTTCACTGTCGTGGCGCGTGCGGACAGCAGTCTTGCGCCATTGATCGCGACGGATATTGATGAGCACACGGACGAGCCATGCCTCTTCGCTCGTCAATCCGAGCGGAACGGACCTTGGGGCACGGGCTGCCTTGAGGAATGTCTCCTGCACGAGGTCCAGCGCGTCATCGACGCTTGGAGCCAGGCGCCGTGCCAGACGGTAGAGCCTTTCGTGATGCGCATCGAACAGGGCGGACAGGCGGTCG
The DNA here is from genome assembly GCA_023265175.1 of Acidobacteriota bacterium. Taxonomy (GTDB): domain Bacteria; phylum Acidobacteriota; class Vicinamibacteria; order Vicinamibacterales; family CAVVIG01; genus JAHFUI01. Next base: position 7,706 of record JAHFUI010000157.1, on the reverse strand, counting down.
GCGGGATTGCCCGGCAAGGCGACTTTGAGGATGTTGGCCACTGGCAGTCCGTTCATATCTCACTAGACGGCCGACGACCGCAATATGTTGGCGTACCGCCAAGCCACGGCATCGGCTGCGACGTTTCGACCCAGGTGTCGCCTTTGTCTGGAACGCCGGCGCGGGCAGGGTGGGACGACGCTGGCGATCTTGACAGCGCAGCGATGATTGAGTTAACTAACCAGTTAGTTTAGCCCATCCATTTACGATCGCCATGGCACGTCCCGCCCGCGTCACGCCGGACCGGATCCTCGCCGCTGCCGCCTTCGAGTTCGCGGCGCACGGCTTCGCGGGTGCCCGCGTCGACCGCATTGCCCGCCGCGCCCGCGTCAACAAGGCGATGCTCTACTACTACTTCCGCAGCAAACAGGCGTTGTACCACACGCTGCTGCGCGCGGTCTTCACCCGGGCGGCTGAGCGCATCGAGGCGATTGCCAGTGGCGGTGGGGCCGCGCCCGACAAGATCGATCGCGTCGTCTCCACCTTCGCGGAGTTCATCCGCGATCACGAGTTCTTTCCCGCCATCATGCTCCGCGAGGTCGCCGAAGGCGGCGCCCATCTGGATCGCCAGACGCTGCGTGCCCTCGTGAGCGTGCCGCGCGCCTTCTTCGCGATCCTGCAGGAAGGCGCCGCCGATGGCGCGCTGCGACCGGTCAACCCCCTGGTCGCCTACTTCGCCGTGCTCGCCCCGATCGTCTTCTATCTGGCGGCAGGACCCATTCGCCGCGAAGTGACCGCACGGCGCCTGATGAATCTTGGCGCGCTGTCGGCGGACGATTTCGTTCGGCAGTTACAGGACGCTGTGCGCCGCGCGTTCGCGCAGGACGTTTCCGCGAGGACCAGACCATGAAACTAGGAGCGTGTTCCCATTTCTCAGACACGCTCTCAGCGAAGCTGCGCCTAAGACAGCTTCTAAGGCACGCCGGAAAAACTTGCTTCATCTACCACGGTTCCGGCCTTAGAAGATGTCTGGCGTGGAGCATCACGGCGGTGGCCCTGGCCGCCTCGGCGTGCGCCCAGAAGCCGCCGGCCGACCGTGTGCGAGTCTCCGGGCAGGTCGAAGCGACTGATGTCCAGCTCGGCGCGGCGGTCGGTGGCCGGCTGCTCGAGCTGCGCGTGGCGGAAGGCGATCGCGTGAAACCGGGCGACGTGATTGCCAGGCTTGACGTCGCGGACAGCGGGCTCGCGCTGGCGCGCGCGCGCGCCGAGCGCGAGCAGACGGCCGCCCAGCTCCGCCTGCTGCAGGCGGGATCGCGCCCCGAGGACGTGCGGCAGGCCGACGCGCAGGTCGCCGCCGCCGAGACCAATGCCGGAGCAGCGGAGGCGGAGGCGATCTCCGCCCAGGCCGACGTTGATCGCTTTGAGACGCTGCTGGCTCAGAGCTCAGGCTCGCGCAAACAGCGCGACGATGCGGTCACACGGCGAGACATCGCACGGCAGCGCTTCCGGGGCGCGCAGGATCAGATCCGCGCGGCGCGCGAGAACCTCGCGCGGCTGCGTGCGGGCGCGCGTCGCGAGGAAATCGACGCCGGACGCGCCCGCGTCGCCGCCGCCGATGCGCAGGTCGCCGCGTACCAGAAAGCAATCAGCGACGCGACGGTCACCGCGCCGGGCGGCGGCATTGTCACCGAGACGCTCGCCGATGTCGGCGAGCTCGTTCAACCCCGTGCGCCGATCGTCGTCATCACCGATCTCGATCATGCGTGGGCGAACGTGTACGTCGACGAACCGGCCGTGCCGCGGTTGCGGCTCGGTCAGACCGCGATAGTGTTCACCAACGCGGGAGGCGCCGGCATCCCCGGGACCGTCAGTCACATCTCGGAGAAGGCCGAGTTCACGCCGAGGAACGTGCAGACAGCCGCGGAGCGATCGAAGCTCGTGTACCGCGTCAAAGTGTCAGTGGACAACCGAGGCGGGGTGCTGAAGGCCGGCATGCCCGTGGAAGCGGAGATCCCCTTTGTCAGGTGACGCGATTGTCCTCGGCGGCGTGACGAAACGTTATGGCGCCGTCACGGCGATCGACACGTTGTCCTTGTCGATCGCGCGTGGCGAGATGTTTGGCCTCATCGGTCCCGATGGCGCCGGAAAAACGACGGCCATTCGGCTGATCTGCGGGCTGCTGCGTCCCGATGCCGGTCGGCTGCGCGTCCTCGATCTCGATCCCGTCGGCGATCACCGGCGACTGACCGATTCGGTGGGCTATCTCTCACAGCGGTTCAGCCTCTACGGCGATCTGAGCGTCGACGAGAACGTCGCGTTCTTCGCTGAGATTCACGGCGTGCGCGACTACGCCGGCGCGCGCGACCGGCTGCTCGACATGACGCAGCTCACGCCGTTCCGCACACGGCTGGCCGATCGGCTGTCTGGCGGCATGAAGCAGAAGCTCGCGCTCGTCTGCACGCTCGTGCACAAGCCGGCGCTCATCCTGCTCGACGAGCCGACGACCGGTGTCGATCCGGTCTCGCGCCGCGAATTCTGGAAGCTCCTGTCCGAGCTCCTGTCGCAGGGCATCACGATCGTGATGACGACGCCGTACCTCGACGAGGCGGAGCGCTGTGCGCGCGTCGCGCTGCTGCATCAGGGGCGGCTGCTCGCGCTCGATCGCCCCGGGGCGCTTCGGGCGACGCTGCCGGGCGCGATCTACGAGGTCATGGTGCGCGACCACCGCCAGGCGCTCGATCGCCTGCGGCGAATACCGGGGGTGTCCGACGTCCAGATGTTCGGCGAGCGGGCGCACGTGCGGATGGCGCGCGACGAAGGCGACGCCTCGGCCGCACTCGCCACGGCGCTGCGGACGGCCGGGGTCGACGTCACGAGCGTGCGGCCGATTCAGACGTCGCTCGAAGACATCTTCATCGCGAAACTAGGAGCGTGTCTGAGAAACCCTAACACGCTCCTAGTAGGCCGGCTTCGCCGGCAAGAACGCCAATGATCTTGAAGCAACGCGCGCGCAGCGCGCCTACTAGGAGCCCGTCTTGGTCATTACTCGGACGGGCTCCTAGACGAGGCAACATCATGAAACGGGCTTTGGTCCTGGCGATGGTGCTGGCCGCGGCGCCTTCGCGCGGCGCGGCGCAAACGACCGTGTCTCTCACGCTCGATGACGCCATCGCTCGAGGCCTCGCCGCCAGCCACGTCTTGGCAGAGGCGATCGCGCGCGGCGAGGCTGCCGAAGCCGTCGCGGGCGAACGCCGTGCGGCGATGCGGCCGCTCGTGGCGGCCCAGGCGAGCTTTGCGCGCACGAACCACGTCGACACGTTCGCGGTGTTGTTGCCGAACAACCAGCTCAAGGTCATCTATCCCGACATCCCGGACAACTATCGCACCCGAATCGATCTCCAGTGGCCGATCTTTACCGGCGGCCGTCTGGACGGGCTCGAGCGCGCCGCGCGCGCGGAGGCGTCGGCGTCGGCCGGCGATCTCGCTGCGGCGCGGTCCGGCCTGCGCCTCGAGATCACGCGCGCGTACTGGGCGCTTGTCACGGCGATCGAGTTGCTTCGCGTGGTTGACGAATCGGTGGCGCGAGTCGACGCGCACCTCCAGGACGTCCGCAATCAGTTCGCGGCAGGCCTCGTGCCGCCCAATGACGTCTCGAGCGTCGAGGCGCAGCAGGCGCGTCAGCGGATGTTCAGCATCCAGGCGCGGGCGACGCGTGAGGTCGCGGCGGCCGCGCTCGCCCGCCTCGTGGGCACGCCGTTCGACACGCCGATTCAGCCCGCCTCGCCGCTCGAGGCGCCCGCGCCGGTGGCATCGCCGCTCTCGTCGCTCGTCGAAGAGGCGCACGCCGGACGGTCGGAACGCGCGGCGCTTGTCAAGCGCGTCGCGGCGGCCGCAGAGCGAAGCGAGGCGGCGGCGGCCGGACGCAAACCGACGGTGGCCATTGCCGCCGGTGTCGATTACGCGCGGCCAAACCCGCGGATCTTTCCGCGCGATGCGACGTGGCGCGATGGCTGGGACGCCAGCGTCAACATGAACTGGCCGCTCTTCGATGGCGGGCGCACGCGGGCCGAGGTCGCCGAGACTGCGGCGAACAGGCGCGCGATCGAGGAGCGGCTCGCTGAATTTGATTCGACGCTCGCCGTCGAAGTGCGGCGGCGTGTGAGCGAGCTCGAGTCGAGCCGCGCCGCCATCAGTGCAGCCGACGAAGGCGTGCGGAGCGCGGACGAGGCACGTCGGGTGGTCGGCGATCGCTTCCGCGCCGGCGTGGCAACGAGCACCGACGTGCTCGATGCACAGGTCGCGCTCCTTCAGGCCGGGCTCGATCGCGCGCAGGCCATCGCGAATGCGAGGCTCGCCGAAGCGCAGCTCGCGCGAGCGCTCGGGAAATGAACGCCATCACCGTCAACCGTCTCACGCGACGGTTCGGCGAATTCGTCGCCGTCGACGATCTGACATTCGACGTGCGGGAGGGAGAGATCTTCGGCTTCCTCGGCGCCAATGGCGCCGGCAAATCGACGACGATCCGGATGCTCTGCGGGCTGCTGAAGCCCACGAGTGGAGCCGCGACGGTCGGCGGCGTCGACGTCGGCCGCGATCCCGAGGGTGTCAAGCGGCGGATCGGCTACATGTCGCAGCGCTTCTCGTTGTACGAGCGGCTCACCGTCGATCAGAACATCAGGTTCTTCGGTGGCCTGTACGGTCTCGACCGCGCGCGGCTCGCCGATCGTCGCCGCTTCGCAATCGAGATAGCGGGCCTCGAAGGGCGCGAGCAGATGCGGACGAGCGATCTCGCCGGCGGCTGGCGGCAGCGGCTCGCGCTCGGCTGCGCAATTCTTCACGAGCCGCGGCTCGTGTTTCTCGACGAGCCGACAGGCGGTGTCGATCCCGTGTCGCGCCGCCAGTTCTGGCGCCTCATCGATCAGCTGTCGGCATCCGGCGTCACCGTCCTTGTCACGACGCACTATCTCGACGAGGCGGAGCACTGCCATCGCATTGGCATCATGCACGCGGGACGACTGGCCGCGCTTGGATCGATCGACGAGCTGAAAGGGATCTTCCGCCACCGCCCGATCGTCGAGGTTCAGGCGACGAATCCGGTCGAGGCGATGCGGCAGCTCGATCAGATGCCGGAAATCGAGAAGACGAGCGTCTTTGGGACGGCCGTCCATGCGGTCCTGCGGCCCGATCGGCCGCTGGCTCCCGCCGCGCTCGACGACCGCCTCCGGCGCGCCGGTGTGCCGGTCACCGCAATCGGCCCGGTCCAGCCGTCCCTCGAAGACGTTTTTTTCGAAGTCGTCGAGGCCGCGGGCTCCCAGCACGGTCGTCCCGCCGAGGCGGCAAGCGGAGCGAGGCCGTGAGGAAGTCGTTCGCCGTCGCCCGCAAGGAGTTTCGCCAGATCGTCCGTGATCGCCGGACGCTGATGATTCTGCTGTTCGTTCCCACGTTCTTTCTGCTGCTGTTCGGCTACGCGCTGAACTGGGACATTCGCCACGTGCACCTGGCGGTTGACGATCGCGATCGCACTCCGGAAAGCCGTTCGATCGTGTCCGCGTTCGTCAACTCCGGCTATTTCGATCTCGTCGCCTCGATCGACGAGGGTCAGATCTCGGCCGCGATGAACGGCACCGATGTGCGAGCCGTGATCGTCATCTCATCGGGCCTCGGTCGCGATTTGCGAGTGGGCCGGCTCGTGCCTGTGCAAGTGATCATCAACGGCGATAACGCGAACGCGGCGACGGCCGTGATGGGCTACTCGCTGACGATTCTTCAGAACGAGTCGGCGAAATATCAGGGCCGTCTGGCGATGGCCGCCGTGCCCCTGCTGTCGGTCGAGCCTCGCATCTGGTACAACCCGGAGCTTCGGAGCGCGCTCTTCCTGGTCCCAGGCCTGATTGCCTACATCGCGATGCTCACCGCGGTGATCTCGACGGCGCTATCGATCGTCCGCGAGAAGGAACGGGGCACGATGGAGCAGGTCCGCATGGCGCCACTCGATGCGGCGAGTTTCGTCGCCGGCAAGACGATCCCCTATTTCCTCATCTCGCTGGTGTCGTCGATGGTCATCGTCGTGGTCGCGATGGCGCTCTTCGGGCTGCCCATGCGCGGGTCGTGGCTGCTGCTGCTCGTCGCGGTCTCGCTCTTTCTGGTCGGCGCGCTGGCGCTCGGGCTGCTGGTGTCGAGCATTGCCGACACACAGCAAGTCGCGTTTCAGCTCGCGGCCCTCGTGTCGTTTCTGCCGACACTCATGCTCTCGGGTTTCATCTTTCCGATTTCGAGCATGCCGGCCCTGCTGCGCGCGGTGACCTACGTCGTGCCGGCGAAGTATTTCCTGATTGCCCTGCGCGCGATCGTGCTGAAGGGCGCTGGGCTGAGCGTGTACTGGACCGATCTCGTCGCGCTGGCGATCTTCGCGGCCGCGACGCTGGCGCTGGCGTCGGCTCGGCTCAAGAGGCAGTGGGTCTAGCGATGCGCCGCGTCCTCTTTCTCGTCCGGAAAGAGCTGATCGAATTGCGGCAGGATCCGCGGCTGTTCGGCATCGTCATTGTGGCGCCCTTGATTCAGCTCCTGATGCTCGGCTATGCGGCGACGACGGATGTTCGGAACGTGCCGATGGTCGTGTCAGACGCCGATCGATCGACCGCGAGCCGCGACCTGGTCGAGCGGTTCAACGCGTCACCAAATTTCACGGTCATCGCGCGCGTCGCCGGGCTCAACGAGATCGATCCTTATCTCGAACGCGGCCGTGCGTGGATGGCGTTGTCGATTCCCGCAGGGTACGGCGACGGCTTGGGCGCCGGCCGCCCGCAGAAGGTCCAGGTGGTGGCGGACGGCAGCGACGCGAATTCGACGAACATCGGCCTCGGGTATGCGACGCGCCTCATCAATGTCTACGCGCAACAGCTCGTGACCGGCTCCAGCGCGGATGACGCGTACTCGAGGCGCGCCGGCGGCATCGATCCCCGCGTGCGCGTGTGGTTCAACCCGCGGCTCGAAAGCCGCGATTTCATGATTCCCGGCATTCTCGCGCTGCTGCTGCTCGTGGTGACGACGAACCTCTCGTCGATGGCCATCGTGCGTGAGAAGGAGCTGGGGACGCTCGAGCAGTTGAACGTGACGCCGCTCCGCCGGTGGGAGCTGATCGTCGGCAAGCTTCTCCCGTACGCGCTCGTCGGCATCATCGACGTGCTGCTGGCGCTGGCGGTGGCGCTTCTGTGGTTTCAGATTCCATTGCGGGGGAGCGTGTGGCTCCTGCTGGCGCTCACGGTCGTCTACCTGCTGACGACTCTCGGGCTTGGTCTGTTCGTGTCGACGATTTCGTCGACCGAGCAGCAGGCGATGATGACGTCGATGTTCTTCTTCTTGATGCCGATGATTTATCTGTCCGGTTTCGTCTTTCCGATCGAGAACATGCCGGCTGCAATGCAATTCGTCACCTATCTGATGCCTCTCCGGTATTTCCTTGTCATCCTGCGGTCGATTTTTCTGAAAGGCGTCGGCCTCGAGACGCTGTGGCCGCACGCGCTGGCGTTGCTGGCGTGGGGAGTCGCCATTCTGTCGCTCGCCATCTTGCGGTCGACGAAGCGATCCGCGTAGGAAAGTCGGACTAACCGATCTTCGTCACGAAAACGGCGTGTGACAGGTTTTCCGAGACACACATCGCGATAAGTCCTTGGCCATCAATCCAAGGTGGTCCGATTCACGATGTAGTGTAGACCTACCCTCTTGCG
>JAHFUI010000156.1 GCA_023265175.1 Acidobacteriota bacterium | reverse complement strand
GCCGTGCCGCCGGGCAACCGTCTTGAGCGGCTCTCGGGCGACCGCGCCGGTCAACACAGCGTTCGGATCAACGAGCAGTATCGGGTGTGCTTTCGCTGGGAGAATGGCCATGCGCACGAGGTCGAAATTGCGGACTATCACTAAGCTCAATCGGCAGGCGACGCGCTTGGTTGTGCGGAAGCTGCCGACGCACCAGCCGCCGACCCACCCGGGTGAGATGCTCCTTGAGGAATTTCTCAAACCGCTGGGGATTTCGCAATCGGCGTTTGCGGTTCGGTTGGGCGTGTCGTTCCCCCGTCTCAACGAGATCATTCGCGGCAAGCGGGCGGTGACACCGGATTCGGCGCTTCGCCTGGCCCGAGTCACGGGCATGAGTGCGGATTTCTGGCTCGGCCTGCAGCAGGACTGGGACCTTTGGCACGCATTGCGATCGAGAAAAGCTGAAGTGATCGAGGCTTTGCAGCCCCTGCCACGCGTAGGTTAGTCGATCGCTGGGGCACGCGATTCTTCTCGCCTCGCGATCGACGCGACCGGGACGCTGTACTGCGAGGCAACGACAGTCCCCACGGCGGATGGCCGACCCCCAGCAATCTCCAATTCCGAACGTCCGGGCGCGGCATACTTATTGCGACTGGCTTGTTACGCCATTCCGCATCGTCTCGTTCACTGTGTTTTTCGGGCGACTGGTGCCTAGGCACCCTCCGCGCGGTCGAAGTGCGACCCTGCAAGTCTGCCCTGCTCCGGACTTAAGTCATTAAGGCTGTTGATTCAGTTGTAGCTGATGGCGACGATCAACCTTCTCCTGCCGGATCAAAACCTGGAACTGCGGGCGCTGGCCTCCGCGATTTCGGCGCTGCCGGACGTCCAATCCGGATGTCGGTTTCTGGCTGCAAAGGTTGCGGCCATCCTCGATGTCTCGGCGGTCGTGGTTGAAAAACGAGGGCGTGAATGGCGTGTTGCGGCCGAAGCCGGCGATCCGCCATCCCCGAATGTCATGGCGGAGGCTGCACGGCGGGCAGAAGGCACGGCAGCGGCCGCTGCCCGCTCTGTCGTGGACCTGGCGATCGCCGGTCACCAATGGACCTGCATGTCGCTGTACCGCTCCGGCGAGAGAGCGCGGATGCTGATTATTTCCGGAGACTGGACGCTGTCGGCGTCCCTGCTCCAGGACGCCGCCGTCGGACTCGGCACTGCGTTGAGTCGGCTCGTGAAACCAGTGCGCACGTCTGCCGGGCGCGGGATGGCTGAAGCATGGACCCTCCCGCGTCGCCTCGCGGTGACAGCCGACGCGATACACGCCCAGCAAATGATCATCGACGCGTGTGCGAAGGCGGTCGGTGCGGAGAAGGGCTCTCTCGCGCTCTACGACGCGCAGCAGCAGGCGCTCGCGGTGACGGCCACGTTCGGATACTCCGCCGCCCTGGTCAAATACCTGCGCTTTCGCGCCGGAGACAGCATCATTGGTGCCGTCTTTCGTTCGCGCCGCCCCCTGCGCGTGAATGATGTGCGCCAGCTCAAAGGCGGACCTTCCCTCCGCCTTCGATACCGCACTAACTCGTTTATGTGCGTGCCGCTGCTGGGGGCGAATCGTGTGCTGGGCGTCATCAGCGTCACGGATAAGCACGACCGTCAGCCGTTCGACAGACTCGACCTCAGGACCTTGCGGATGCTCGCTGGCGTCGCCAGCCTTGCCCTCGAGCGCGCCAATGCGCTTGACGCAGCCAAGGCTAACGAGCGTGAAGCCGCCGTCGATTCGTTGACTGGACTATTCACTCGCCGGTACTTCCGGACGCGGCTGGACGAAGAGGTGGAGCGCGCCCGGCGGCAGGGCTCGCCGCTGTCGCTGACGATGCTCGACGTCGACAACTTCAAACAATTGAACGATCGACTGGGGCATCCCGTGGGCGACTCAGTATTACGGCTCGTCGGAAATGTGCTGCGGCGGTCGGTTCGACTGTTCGACGTCTCGGCACGCTATGGCGGCGACGAATTCGCGATTCTCATGCCGGGAAGCGGACCGGATAGCAGCCGCCACATCGCGCAGCGGATTCGCGAAGGGATTGAGGATTCGCGTCCGCCGAGCGAACCATGGTTGGACAGCGCCAAGGTAACCGCAAGCGTGGGGATCGCGACCCTGACCGAAATTACGGCCGACGAACTGATCGAGCGGGCAGACCGAGCGCTTTATACGGCCAAGCGCGATGGTAAGAACTGCGTGCGGCTCTGGGACGACCCGAGCGCGTCCATCGGGGCAGTATCGACGGGCGACGCCGGCTGATCTGCGGAACCCGCGCCGGTGCCGAGCGAGCGCTCACACTGGAAGTTGGGTCGCGGAGGCCGTTCCGATCCGCTCGGCTGTGTGAAATCCTTCCGCCCTCCCGAGTCGTTTCGACGGTCGCAAGCCAAATCGCGCACCTGTGAGTCGTGCGATGTACTGCGTCGCTTCGTCGAGGTCGTCAGTGACGAGCGCCAGCGCAAGATCCGATGTATCGGCCATGCCTTCGCTCGCCATCTGCTCGAGCAGTGCGACGATCGGTCGCCAGTAGGCCGTGCCAATCAGAACGACCGGAAACAGCTCGATCTTGCCTGTTTGGATTAACGTGAGCGCTTCGAACAGTTCATCGACCGTGCCGAAGCCTCCCGGGAGCGCGACGAAGGCGTACGAGTACTTGAAGAGGAGGACTTTGCGAACGAAAAAGTGCTGGCAGCTCACCGAGCGTTCGACATACCGATTGGCGGACTGCTCGACCGGGAGACGGATGTTGCAGCCCAACGACCGTCCGTTGGCTTCCATGGCGCCCCGGTTGACCGCTTCCATCAGGCCTGGCCCTCCGCCCGTCATGACGGTAAACCCGACCTCAGTGAGCCGGCGGCCCACCTCGCGGCCAATCTGGTAATACGGGTGATCCGAGGCACATCGTGCCGAACCGAACACCGTCACGCACGGGCCTGCCGACTGAAGCGACCGGAACCCGTGCACAAGATCACGGATAGCGCGAAGCATGAGCCACAGGTCGCGTCGCCACGATGGTTGCCTGGCAGAACCAAGACGGTCTTCGGTGGGTTGTTGGGCGCCGATCATCGCCGTCTTCGGGCGCGCACAAGAGCGGCGGCGCCGAGTCCGACCAGTATTAGCGTGCCGGGCTCCGGATTGGGGACGGGTGTGACGCTCACATCGTCCAGGTAGTAATAGTCTCGAAGCTCGCGTCCTTCAAACCGGAGCACTGTCGATTCGCCAGTTGCTGGGACCGAATACACGTACTCGGTTCCCGCAAAGCGCATGGCGTGGTCGAGCATCAATAGCGGCGTGGTGTCCCACCAAACGCTGAATGCGTTTGACGCGTCGGTGGCACCGTGGGCCAGCCAGAATGCCACCACGTAGGAGTGCCCTGGCTCCGTCGTCAGGGTTTGTGATAACACATCGTCGAGGCTCCCGATCGCGCCAAACCATGCGGCCTTGGTGCCCGAGTGAGCGCGCCCTCCCAGAAACAAGAGTGACCCCGATTCTGCGCGGTCGACCGTCCACTCCGCAAAGCTGCCAGTCTCGAACCCGCCGTTCAGGATCGAGTTGCCGAACGCATTCGATGCGATCCCGATCGCACCTGCCAGCAAGAGGCCTGTAATGGTTGGACGCCTCACTCACGGCCATTGCTGCAAGCGATAGGCCGCCACTCACGAGTTGCGAGCCTCGGCATAAGTTGCCTGTTCACCAGTGTTTTGCGTCAGAGTACCTGCCGGGATTGAGAGACGCCCGCGCAAAGCGGAGCAAAATGTCAGCTTCCGCGGAACACTTTGTCTCGGTCTGCTCACCGCGGAAACGGAGACGGCGGGAGGCCCTTCGCGGTCATCGGAGCCGCGATCGCTTGGTTGCACAAGTGAGGTTGTCGCCCTACTCGCGGAAGGGGTCGGTCCGTTTACGTTGACACGCTCTATCTGTCCGGATCGATCAATCGGCGGCTGGCGCCAAACTGATGCGGGAGCTGAGGGCGGGCGCTCGGGTCGTATCGCACCGTTTCGACATGTACGACTGGCGCCCGGATCAGCAAGTCAAGGCCGGCGGGCGGAACGTGTATTTGTGGACGATTAAATAGTCGTCAGTCGTCAGTCGTCAGTCGTCAGTCGTCAGTCGTCAGTCGTCAGTCGTCAGTCATCAGTCATCAGTCATCAGTCGTCAGTCATTGGTCGTGACTGTCGACTGTCGACTGTCGACTGTCGACTGTTATTTCTTAAGTTCCGCGTACAACTGTCCCAGGAACCGATCTCCGGTCGTGCCGACGCCCGGCACCTTCCCGTCGTAGTCAGCCGTCGGCTTGGCGGCGATCACCTCTGCCTGGGTCTTGCCCTGTTGCACGAGGCCCGCGACGCGATCGCGGATCGCGATGATCATGTCGCGGTGCGCCGCGATGCCCGCCCGATCGGTGACCGCGCCGTGGCCGGGCACCACCTTGGTGGTCGGCTTCGCGAGATCGATGGCGGCCTGCAGACCATCGAGCACGCCCTTCAAGCTGCCGCCGTTGGCTCGATCGATGTTCGGGTAGCCGATCGTCCGGAAGAAATCGCCCATCATGAGCACATCCTGTCCGGGGAAGAACACGATCGTGTCGCCGTCGGTGTGCGCCGCCGGAACCGGAATCAGGCGGATGTCTTCGCCGTTCATGTGCACGGTCAGCGGCGCAGTGTAGGTGACCATCGGCAGCGCCATCGGCGGCGCGCCGGCGACCGGCGCCCCGTTGGCGCCAGGGTTCGGCTTTGCGAGCCGCGCGCGTAATTCGGGCCGCGCGAGAATCACGACGCCGAGCTTGCCGAGGTTCTCGTTGCCGCCGGTGTGATCGCCGTGGACATGCGTGTTGACGAGAAACCGGATGCGGCCGTCCGAGATCTGCTTGATCGCGGCGACGATCTTGTCGGTCAGCGGGGCGAATTGGCTGTCGACCATGAAGACCCCGTCGGGACCGACCAGAACGCCGATGGTGCCGCCCTGGCCTTCGAGCGTGTAGAAGCTGCTGGCGATCCTCGTCGCCTTGATTTCGACTTTGCTGAAGTCCTGCGCCGCCGGCGCCGCGGCCGAGGCTGTCGGTTGTTGACCCGCCCGGCCCTGTTGGGCATGCGCCGACGCGGCCGTGAGTGCGATTGCCACCACGACCCAGGGGAAACGGAGTGCGTGTGTCATATTGTCAGGCTCCTTACGCGGACAGCTTACATCTAAATCCCGCTCCAATTCGGTTTCCGCTTCGCCAGAAAGGCTTCGACCCCTTCGCGAAAGTCGGCGCTCGTGTAGCACATCGTGATGAGGTCGCGGTCATCGCCCTCACGCAGGCGCCGCTGCGCCGCGATGCGCCGGATCATTTCCTTGGTCGCCCGCAGCGTGAGCGGCGCGTTAGAGGCGATTTGCGAGGCGTACCCGGCCACCGCGCGTTCGATCGCTTCGTCCGGTTCGATGCGGTTCACCAGGCCGAGCGCGTGCGCCTCGGCCGCAGCGAGGAACCGCCCGGTGAAGAGCATGTCTTTGACCGGCCCCGGACCCAGCAGATCGACCAGCCGGCTGTAGGTCGCGCCCGAGAGACAATTGCCGAGCGTTCTCGCGATCGGGATGCCGAATGTCGATGCCGGCGTCGCCACCCGCAGGTCGCAGGTGAGGGCAATCGCGCACCCGCCACCGGCGGCGACGCCTTGCACCTGCGCGATCGTGGCCTTCGTCACCCGTTCAAGCCGGTCCAGGACTTCGTCGATCCGCCGCTCGTAGCTGACGCCGTCTTCCGGTTCGTGGAAGCGCTCGAACTGCCTGATGTCGGTCCCCGCGATGAAGGCTTTGCCCCCGGATCCGCGCAGGATGAGCACGCGGACGTCCGGATCGCGGTCCACGCGGTCGCACGCGTCGACGAGCGCTTCATACATGTCCCAGGTCATGGCGTTCCGCGCCTCCGGGCGGTTGAAGGTGAGGGTCGCCAGGGGGCCATGTGTTTCGTACGTCGCGTGCGTGGTAGACAAGGATGCCTCCGTCAAGTACAAGAACTCGCGTGGTTCGCCATGACTGACCGACCATCCGCCCTCGCGGGCATCCGCGTGCTGGACGTCACCCAGTTCATGGCCGGGCCGTTTTGCTCCGTGATCCTCGCCGACCTCGGGGCCGACGTCATCAAGATCGAGCCGCCAGCCGGCGACTCGACGAGACAGATGGTCGGTGCGGTCGGCACCGAAAGTCCCGCCTTCAACGCCGTGAATCGCGGCAAGCGCAGTCTCGTGTTGAATCTCAAGTCGGTGGACGGCCGACGCGTGTTCACGCACATGGCGCGCTCGACCGACATCCTAATCGAGAACTATCGGCCCGGGGTGATGCGCGCGTTTGGTCTCGACTATCCGGCGCTGGCGGCGGTCAACCCCCGGCTGATCTACGCGTCGATCTCCGGGTACGGCCAGACCGGACCCGATCGCGGAAAGGGCGGGTTCGATCTGATCGCGCAGGGCGTGGCCGGCATCATGTCCATCACCGGCGAGCCAGGCGGCGCTCCGGTGAAAGCCGGTATCCCCGTGACAGATCTCGGCGCGGCGCTCTTCGCGCTGGCCGGCGTTCTCGCCGCGCTGCACCATCGCCACCAAACGGGGCGCGGGCAGCATGTCGACACCTCGTTGGTTGAAGCCGGGGTCGCGCTGTCGGTCTGGGAAGCGACGGAATATTTCTCAGGGACCGGTGTGCCGCAGCCGAGGGGATCAGCGCACCGGATGAACGCGCCGTACCAGGCGTTTCGCTGCGCCGACGGATACATCACGATCGGTGCAAACACCGATCGTCTGTTCGGCCGGCTGTGCACGGTGCTCGGACACGGGGAGTGGGCCGATGCCGCGGAGTTCTTCGACAACGGCAGCCGCGTCAAGAATCACACGAAGCTGGCGGCGTTGATTGAAGGCGTGATATCGGTCGGTCCGCGCTCTCACTGGCTCGAGCAGCTGGACGCCAACGACATTCCGTGCGGGCCGATCAACGATTACGCGCAGGTGTTCGTCGATCCGCAGATCGTCGCGCGCGACATGATTCGCGAGACCGATCACCCGGTGCTCGGCCGCCTGCGGACGCTGGGCTCGCCGCTCAAGTTGAGCGACTCGCCGCCGGACGCCACGCGCCGCGCGCCGCTGCTGGGCGAGCACACCGACGAGGTGCTGGCGGAATTCGGGTTCAGCGAGGCGGAGATCGCCGCGCTGCGTGAATCAGGATCCGTGTCCTGAGTCTCCGTGCTTGTGCCACGTGACGTGCCGACTAGCCCTCGACTAGCCCGGGCCACATAACGTCTCGCCCGCCTGTGCTACGTAACGTGCCGACTTGTTTCCAGGCATGTACGAAGACGCGAAGGACACGAAGCACGCAACGCTACACCTGGCCGAGCGCCAATTGCAGCACCTCCGCCACGTGAATCGCCCTTCGTCCGGTGGCCTGACGGATCTGCTCGCGACAACTGAAGCCGTCCGACACGATCAACGTATCGCTGGCCGCGGCGCGGACGGCGGGCAGCAGCACGCGCTCGCCGATGGCCTGCGAGATCGCGAACGTATCGGCGTCGAATCCGAACGCGCCGGCCATGCCGCAGCAGCCGGCATCGAGCGACTGCAGCTCAACGCCCATCTTGCGCAGCAGCGATTCCTCGTCGCCCATGTTCATGATCGCTTTGTGATGGCAGTGGCCATGGAGCAGGACTTTTCTGGAGAGCCGCGGAAGCTGATAGCCCGCGCGTTGAGACTGCAGGAACTCCGCGAGCAGAAACGCCTGCTTCCGAAGCCTCGTGGCCCGTTCGTCGTCTGGAAAGAGATTGCCGAGCTCGTCGCGAAACACCGATGCGCAGCTTGGCTCGAGAACGACGATCGGAACACCGGCGTCGATATGCGCGCCGAGCTCCTCCATGATCGATTGCAGATAGGTCTTTGCCCGATCGAGCAGACCGAAATCGTACAGCGGACGGCCGCAACATAACGGCCGCCGCGGGATGACGACATCGCAGCCTGCCGCCTGCAGCACCGCGAGCGCCGCCCGGCTCGTTTCCGGCTGCAGGTGGTTGTTGAACGTATCGACCCACAAGATCACTCGAGGCCGTGGTGAGTTGATCGCGGCGGCGCCGGGTTCACGCCCGATTTCTACGACGCCGTTTCGCCGCGCCCACTGACGGAAGCTGAGCGAGGAAAGTCGTGGCAACTGCCGCTCAGGCGCGATATGCAGCGCACCTCGGACGGCGTGGCTCACGCCTGGCGCGCGAGCGAGAAAATTGGCCAGTTGCGGCGCGAGCGATCCCAGCCGCAACCAGCGATCGACCATGCCGAACGCGTACGCGCGGAGCGGCCGCCGCCGGCGCTCGTAGTAGTGCGCGAGAAACTCGGCCCGATAGGTGGCGATGTCGACATTGGTCGGGCATTCCGACTTGCACGACTTGCAGGAGAGACACAGATCGAGCGCGTGCTTGACGTGCTCATCCTGCCACCCGTTGCGGACCACCTCGCCCTGCAGCATTTCGAACAGCATGTGCGCACGGCCGCGGGTGCTATGTTCCTCTTCGAGCGTGACCATGTAGCTGGGGCACATCGAGCCGGTGTCATGCTTGCGGCATTCGCCGAGCCCCACGCATCGCAGCGCCGCTTTCGCCAGCGATCCGCCATCATCAGGGAATGCGAAGTACGTGCGCGGCTGCGCAGGTTTGTAGTCGGCGCCCAGCCGGAGATTCTCCGTGGGCTGGTACGCATCGATCAGCTTGTGCGGGTTGAGCCTGTTGTCGGGATCCCAGGTCGATTTGAACTCACGAAACGCACCCATGAGCTGGTGTCCGAACATCTTCGGCAGGAGCGCTCCCCGCGACTGGCCATCGCCGTGCTCTCCCGACAGCGAGCCGCCGTAGCGGACGACGAGATCGGCCGCGCGTTCGACGAACGCTCCATAGGCGCGGATGCCGCGCTCGGTGAAGAGGTCGAAGTTGACCCGCATGTGGATGCAGCCGTGGCCGAAATGCCCGTAGAACGCCGTCCGATAGCCGTATTCGTCCAGCAGCGCCCGCAGCTCGCGTAAGTACGCACCCAGCTTCTCCGGTGCGACCGCCGCATCGTCCCAGCCTTCCCATTCGAGCGGCGCGCCGGGCGCGGCCGCGGCGGCGCGCGGTCCGGACTCGCGGATCTTCCACATCGCGCGCGCTTCGCTCTTCGAGTACAGCCGCGTGGTCGGCGCCCCCGTGACTTGCTGCATCCGCTCGATGAATCGCTGCGCCGTCCGCTGCGCCTCCTGCGGATCGTCGAGCCCGAATTCGACGAGCAGGATGCCCCGGCCGTCAGGAAGAAGATCGAGATTCGGCGCGCCCTTTTTGTGCAGGCCGTCGATGATGTTGCCCTCGAAGCCTTCGAGGCCGATGGGGCGAAACTCGAGAATCTCGGAGACGTGATCGGCGGCCGCGAATGCGTCGGCGTATCCCAGGCCGACGAGCGTGCGGTGCTGCGGGCTGTGGATTAACGTCACTCTGGCTTCGAGCACGACGGCGCACGTGCCTTCGCTCCCGACCAACGCGCGTGCGAGGTGGAACCCGTGCTCCGGCAGCAGTTCGTCGAGGTTATAGCCCGACACGCGGCGGGGGATCTTCGGAAACCGCGCGCGTATCTGGTCCGCGTGCCGATCTCGAATCGTGCGAAGGCCGGAGTAGATCTGGCCGCGCCGTCCTTGCTGCGCGCCGATCGTGTCGAGCTCGGCCTCGCTCGTGGCGCCGACCGTCAGTTGCGTGCCGTCGTACAGGAGGATGCGGAGCTCTTCGACGTTGTCGACGGTCTTTCCCGCCAGCAGCGAGTGCGTGCCGCAGGAGTTGTTGCCGATCATCCCGCCGAGCGTGCACCGGCTGTGCGTCGACGGATCGGGCCCAAACGTCAGGTGGTGGGCTTCCGCCCCGTTTCGCAGCGAGTCGAGGACAACCCCGGGTTGAACACGCGCGAACCGTCGTGACGGATCGATCTCCACGATCCCGTTCATGTACTTGGTGAAGTCGAGGACCACCGCGACGTTGCAGCATTGTCCGGCCAGGCTGGTTCCCGCCCCTCTCGGCAGCACCGGCGCGTCGTACTTTCGGCACGCCGCCACCGCGGCGACGACGTCGTTGTCATCGCGCGGGACGACGAGACCGATGGGAATCTGCCGGTAATTCGATCCGTCGGTCGCATACAGCGCACGGCTGCCGCGATCGAACCGCACCTCGCCGCGGATCGCCCGCTTCAGGTCACGTTCGAGCTCGGCGGCCTGGCCAAATGAATCGACAGGTTTTGCGTGAGAGCTCAGTGGAAGGGGAATGCTGGTATCCAAACGGCCCTCGGGGCTTGAGGCTTGTAGGAATCTCCACGACGGTGGACGCGGAGAACACGGAAGGAAAATCCTGCAAGGTCTTCATACAAGTTCGACACTCCGTGTCCCCACATCATAAGGCGATCGCCCGCCTTAACAGCCCGTGGTGAAAGTCTGGCTGCATTCGACCGGCGATGCATCCCCGCTGGCTGCGTTGCTCCTCCGTCAAATACTCCCGGTATTCTCGGTCGTCGCGCCTTGCCAGCGGGGCGCCTCGCCCGTCTCGGTGCGACGCCAGACTTTCACCACGGGCTGTTA
>JAHFUI010000155.1 GCA_023265175.1 Acidobacteriota bacterium | reverse complement strand
TCGATGTCCACGATGATCTCGTGGATCAGGATGCGGACGATGCGTTGTTTCAGCCGCATGTCCGTCGTCGAGTCGTGCAACACGGACGGCAGATCCTGGGCGAGCGCCCGGAGCGCGTGCTCATCGATCTGGTGCTGCGGAATCGGGCGTGCATCGAAGGCCGTCAGGCGACCTTCCACATCACGCACGTGTTCAAGCGCCGCGTTCCAGCGCGCTTCGAGTTCCGCGGCGACCAGGCGCATGTCGGGATCGACCCGTTCGTATCGACGGCCAGCCAGCTGGGCGTCGTAGCGCGCGTGTTCGACTTCGAGGCGGAGCGCCTCTCGCTCCTGGCGATGCCGCTCGTCGGCACGCCGCGCGGCTTCGAGGGCGGCGTCGAGGGTCTGGGGTTCGATCGCCGAACGACATCTTCGCGTACGGCGCACTGTTCGACCGCGCCGACTTCAACGCGCTCTCGCCGCTCGCGCGCGAGGCGTTCGGGATTCTCGGCACCACCGACTTCGAGGTCGTCATGCGCGCGTTGCGCGACGCGGCGCGATTGGTCCGCGCCTACGCTCCCGACCGCCCAGACGACGGGAGCTGGCGATCGGTTTCAGTCCGTGTGCCGAGGAAGGATCTTGTGATCCGGACGCGCTCAGGCTATTACGCTCCGCGAGTGCCATCGAACCTCCTGCAGAAACCAGCTCGGTAAAGAGCGTCGCCGAGCCGGCCAAACGGGGGCGCTTTTCGACACCGGCTAAAGCTAAAACATCCCGAGAAAAGCTCATGAGCGCGCGATCGAGGCGGGCCGCTCGGTGGGGATTGTTACGTCTGAAGCGGGCGTACTTGTGTTGCGCGCGGCCCTTTGGTTGAGGGTTCTTCGTCGAACTCGACCTTCTGCCCTTCCGTCAGCGTGTCGAACGTATCGCGCACGCCGCTCCGGTGAAAGAACCACTCCTGCCCGTCGTCGCCACGGATAAATCCAAACCCTCTGTCACGGACGATTCTCTTAATCGTGCCGGTCATGACATCGTTTCGCCAGCACGACGCCGCAGGCGCACAACGCGAGCCGCCGGCCCGTCATGACTGGCCCCCTGTGGCGTTGGATGGACCGATGGACGTCAATGCTCGTGTACGGAGCGCCTTGATCAATTCGTGAATGCGCTGGCGACGACGCACCTTGCGTTTGTGATCCTTCTGAAATCTGGCGCGATCGCCGTTTCGTTCAGACATCAGTGCCTCCGAATTGTGTGCGTCTCGCTTTCGGAGCGGTCAATCGCGTCGGTCGACCGCGTGGAGCACCTCTGCAACAGTTGGCGGCGGGGCGCCGCGCCATATCATCAGCATCACCGCTGGGGGCACGACGCACGCGAAGAACCAGAGCGCGCTGGTGCCGATCGTGATGGACACGCCCGATAGCGCTCCGGCGCCAGCCACCGCCACAAGGACCGCGAACCAGACGCCGATGACGGTACGGCGGTTTACTGATCTGAACATGCGTGCCACCCTCTTTCGTTGTTGACGTGTTGAGATCTGACACGTCGATCGACGTCAGTGGCGACCGTCGCGACAGATCATGAATTTCGAGTGTGAGGCGCGTCATGCGCACTCGACACGGGACCAAAGTTGGGCCGGTCGGCGCGCACCCTTCAGAGACTACAGGGAGGGGCACTGCTCGAACGCTGGCGGGCTCAGTTCTGGATGACAAGATCTACTATACACGTTCGGGCGCACGCACGTGTGACCGCGAAGAACCATGTTCGCATGGGAGGTATACTAGCGCTCTCGCTTTCCTGAGCCCCGCGGCCGTTTCTGGCGGGCCCTTCACAAGACACGTCTCTCGAAAAGGCTTCATGGCGCACAAGGAATCGAGCGCTGCATCTCCACCGAAGACGGGCGGCCACTCTGCCGAACCGGCCCGCCTCGACGCCGACTTCGACGTGCGCTGGGCGGCCTGGCACGCGCGAGGTGTGTCCCACGAACGTGCCGTTCGCCGCAAATTCCTGATACTGGCGCCCGTGCTGGCGATCGCCGCAGCGATCGTGTACGCCCTCTTGCGGCAATGAACAGACTCCTCAGTCGGTTGTGGCACTCCAAGGCGCCGTCACCGGACAAACCGTTTCGCGACGAGTTGCTCAGCATCGAGCGATTGGAAGAGCGCGCGTTGGCACTCGCGGCGAGCTTCACCGTCGACCCGAACCCGCGACGGCGGGCGCGGAACATCTTTCCACGGTTCGACGATAACACCCGACTCCTACATGAAGCTTATCGAACCTTGGCTGATGATGTGCGGACCGGGCAGTTTGTTACCGCCGCGGCAGAATGGCTGCTCGATAACTTCCACCTCGTGACGTTAGAGATCCGAGACATCCACCAGCATCTGCCCCGCACCTATTACCGACAACTGCCAACGCTCGCATCGCGTGAGCAAGCGGGTCACGCGCGTATCTATGCCATGGCTGTCGAGTTGGTCCGTCACAGCGACAGTCGGATCGACCGTCAGCAACTCGCGGTGTTCGTCAACAGCTATCAACGCGTCGCCCCGCTGACGATTGGTGAGCTCTGGGCCTGGCCGAGCATGCTGAAGTTGGCGCTCATCGAAAACCTCAGGCGGCTGGCTGCCGAGATTGTGGATGCGCGCCGCGCGCGCCTGGCGGCCGACGCGTATGTGTCACGGATCGAAGACGGCGCGGGACACGCCGCACCACCGTTGCCGTCGATTTTCGACCTCGCCTCCGTCGTCCAGCTGCTGCATCGCATCCGTGAGTACGGTCTTCGTCTGTCGTCGGTCCGCACGGCCGTGGAGGAACACCTGGCGTCACAGCAGACGACCGCCGAGGACGCGATCCGCGGCGAACACCAACGTCAGGCGGCCGCCCAGGTATCCGTGGCCAATGCCATTAACAGCCTGCGCTTCTGCTCCGTGTTCGATTGGCGCCAGTATGTCGAGTCCGTGAGCTTGGTCGAGCAGGTGCTGCAGCGCGATCCCGCCGGTGCGTACGGGCGCATGGACTTCCTGAGTCGGGATCGACAGCGCCAGGCGGTTGAGGAACTCGCAGCTCCGAGCGGAGAGGCCCAGATGCGAGTGGCGCTGAGGGCGGTGGAAAGTGCCCGGCAGGCGGGCGCGAGCGGCTCACCCTTCGATCGGGCCGCCCACGTCGGGTACCACCTCATCGATCGAGGACGGCGCGACCTCGAGGTCGACGTCGCGTACCGACCTCGAGTTGCGAGCCGGGTGAGACGGCTGGTGTTCGCTCATGCGACGCTCATCTATCTGGGGCCGATCGCGGTCATGACGGCGCTGTTGCTGACCGGAAGTGCTGCGTACGTTCGCCACGGAGGCGGCTCCGCAAGCGCCCTGGTGGCAACAGTGTTGTTCCTGCTAATTCCGGCGGCTGACATTGCGATCGCCCTCGCTCAACGCGTGATCGCATGGGCCATCCCGCCTCGCCGCCTGTCTCGCCTCGACTTCTCCGGTCGCATTCCAGAGGAGGCGCGCACGATGGTCGTGGTGCCCACGATGCTGACCAGCACCGCCTCGGTGGCGGCGTTGTTGGAGCACGTCGAGGTGCTCGCCCTCGGAAACCTCGATCCGTGCATCCATTTCGCGATCCTCAGCGATTTCACTGACGCCGTTTCACGCGAGTTGCCCGAGGACGCAGCGGTGCTTTCGGCGGCTCGCGCCGGGGTCGAGGCGCTCAATCGACGGTTCGGCCCCGATCATGCCGATCGGTTCTTTCTGTTCCATCGTGCACGGCGCTGGAATGCTCGGGAACGGGCGTGGATCGGCTGGGAACGCAAGCGCGGGAAGATCGAGGAATTCAATCGCCTGCTGAGAGGCGCTCTGGACACGAGCTTTAGCGTGCAGGTCGGCGCATTGGACCTCCTCGCTTCCGTGCGCTATTGCATCACGCTCGACACCGACACGCGTCTGCCGCGAGATGCGGCGAAACAGCTCATCGGGATTATCGCGCACCCGTTGAACCGTCCGCATGTCGACGCTCGCATCGGCCGCGTCACGGAGGGCTACGGGATCCTGCAGCCTCGAGTCAGCGTCACGATGGCGAGCGCGGCCGGGTCGCTCTTCGCTCGGACCTACGCCGGCCACACCGGCGTCGACCCGTACACGACCGCCGTCTCGGATGTCTACCAGGATCTCTTCGACGAAGGCATTTTTATCGGCAAGGGCCTTTATGACGTCGACGCGTTCGTGGCATCGCTTGAGGGGCGCGTGCCCGAGAACGCGTTGCTGTCGCATGACCTCTTCGAGGGTCTCTATGCTCGGACGGCCCTCGTCACGGATGTCGAGGTCGTCGACGACTATCCGTCGAGCGTCCTCGCGCACGCGCGCCGCCAACATCGCTGGGTACGCGGTGACTGGCAGATCTTATGGTGGCTCTTTCCCTTCGTGCCGACGCGCTCCGGCGTGCAGCGCAATCGCCTGCCTCTGATTTCGCGCTGGAAGATTCTCGACAATCTGCGACGCAGTCTGATGGCACCCGCGACCATCGCCGTGCTCCTTCTCGGGTGGAGCGTCCTCCCGGGCGCTCCGGTCGCGTGGACGGCGATGGGTCTCGCCGCGCTCGCCTTTCCGGTGTGCATGCGACTCATCCAACTGATCGGCGGCCCAGCGCGGGGGCAATCAAGGTCTGGCTTCCTGCGAACCGCCCTCGAAGATCTCAACAC
This sequence comes from Acidobacteriota bacterium, assembly GCA_023265175.1. Lineage (GTDB taxonomy): Bacteria > Acidobacteriota > Vicinamibacteria > Vicinamibacterales > CAVVIG01 > JAHFUI01. The sequence continues at coordinate 6,113 of JAHFUI010000155.1, read as the reverse complement.
GGATATCGCTCGCGCGTCGTTGCAGCTCGCGTTCCTCGCCAGCCAGGCGTACGAGATGTTGCACGCGATCAGCGTCACGCTGGTTCGCCTCGGGTTCACGCAACGCCGATTGCTCGAGTGGGAGACGGCGGCGGCGAGCGTCCATCGCGGCGGGCCACCGCGCGCCAGCGCGTTCGTGAAGGACATGATCGCGAGCCCGTTGATCGCGATCGGCGGCCTCGTCCTGGTCCTCCTGGTGCACCCGCAGGCGTTGCCCGCGGCGGTCCCGGTCGTCGCGCTTTGGGCCGCGGCACCGCTCGTCGCGTACGCGCTCAGCCGTCCTGTGTCGCCTCGCCGGACACCGCTCACCGCTCAGGACCGCGAGTTTCTTCGTGCGGTGGCGCTCAAGACGTGGCGTTACTTTGAGACCTTCATGGGATCCGAGGATCACGCTCTTCCGCCCGACAACGTCCAGCTCGTGCCGGAACTGACCGTTGCCCACCGCACGTCGCCGACCAACATCGGCATGGCGCTCCTAGCGACCCTCGCGGCCCACGACTTCGCCTTCCTCAGCCTTGATGATTTGGTCGACAAGATTGACGCCACGCTCACGACCGTCGAAGGGCTGGAACGTTGCGAAGGTCACCTGCTGAACTGGTACGACACGCGCACGCTGGCGCCGCTTCCACCGGCCTATGTCTCCACGGTCGACAGCGGAAATCTCGCAGGCGCGCTCGTGACGCTCTCGGTGGCGTTACGGCACTTGTCGGCCGGCATCACTCAAGACGACGGCGCTGCCGCGACGAGGGCAGGACGCCTCGACAATCTGGCCTTGCGAGCCGCCGTATTGCTCGACGGCATGAACTTCAGATTCCTTTACGACCCGCAACGGCAGTTGTTCACGATTGGTTATCGTCTGGCGGACGCCGAGGGACCAGGCCGCCGCGATCCGGCGTACTACGACCTGCTGGCCTCCGAAGCGCGACTGGCCAGCTTTCTCGCGATCGCCAAGGGTGACGTATCAGAATCCCACTGGTTCCATCTGGGACGATCCGTGACCAGCATCCGGGGGGCGCCGGTGCTGCTGTCGTGGAGCGCCACGATGTTCGAGTATCTGATGCCGCTGCTCGTCATGAGGAGCTACCCGAATACGCTCCTCGATGAATCGTGCCGAATGGTCGTGCGTCGCCAGGTGGACTACGCCAAGGGTCGCGGCGTGCCGTGGGGGATGTCGGAGTCTGCCTGCAACATTGTCGACCGACACGACACCTTTCAGTACAAGGCTTTCGGCGTCCCCGGCCTTGGTCTGAAGCGTGGGCTGGGGGACGAGCTAGTGGTGGCCCCCTACGCGACGGCGCTCGCCGCAATGATCGATCCGGTACAGAGCGCCGCCAACCTGCGGCGCTTGGCCGGTGCCGGCCTCGACGGTGACTATGGCTTTTTCGATGCCATCGATTACACGAAGCGCGAGCCGGACCATCACGACGGCGCCCCGAGCGATGCGGACGGCTTTCCGGGGACCGTCATACGCACCTATCTGGCTCACCATGAAGGGATGACCCTGGTCGCGCTGGCGAACGCGTTGCTCGGTGATCCGATGGTGGAGCGTTTTCACGCGGACCCGAGAGTGCAGGCGACCGAGCTGCTGCTGCAAGAGCGCGTGCCGCGCCAGACACCGACGATTGAACCGCGGCCGTTGGATGAAATGCGGGTGGTCGCTCCGTCGCCCGCCGTGCCTGTCCGCCGGTATCGGTCGCCTCACACGGTCTTTCCGCATGCGCAATTCCTGTCAAATGGCAATTACGTCTCGGTCGTCACGAACGCCGGCGGGGGCAGCAGCTTTTGCCAAGGTCTCGCGGTGACGCGATCTCGGCGCGATGCCACGTGCGATCCGGGCAGCGCCTTCATCTACTTGCGGGATGTGCGAAGTGGGTCTGTGTGGTCGGCGACCTATCATCCAACGGCGCAGGAACCCGACGACTACGACGTCGCATTCGGCGCGGACAAGGTGAGGTTCCGCCGCCACGACGACGACGTGTCGACGCAGCTCGAGATCGCCGTGTCAACTGAAGACGATGTCGAAGTGCGTCGGGTGACGGTGATCAATCAGGGCAGGCGCATCCGCGAGATCGATGTCACCAGTTATGCCGAGATCGTCCTGGCTCCGCCGGCCGACGATCTCGCCCACCCGGCGTTCGGCAAACTGTTTCTCGAGACGGAATACCTGGCCGAGAGCGCCGCCCTGCTCTGCCATCGACGGCCGCGAGATCCTCGTGAGCCCGCCGTGTGGGCGGTGCACGTGCTCAGTCTGGAAGGCCGAACGCAGGGAGCCGTCGAATGGGAGACCGATCGGGCCCGCTTCCTCGGTCGCGGTCGGGACACCGATGCGCCAGCCGCGCTCGACGGGCGCGCCCTGTCAGGGACGACGGGCGTCGTGCTCGACCCGATCTTCAGCCTCCGTCTACGCGTCAGGCTGGTCCCGGGGGCGTCCGTGAGTCTCTGTTTCGCGACAGGCGTCGCATCGGATCGGGAGACGGCCGAAGCGCTCGCTCAGAAGTACCACGACCCCAGCTTGGCATCGCGAACGTTCGCGCTCGCGTTCACCCACGCGCAGAGCGGTTTGCGTCATCTGGGTATCTCGAATGACGAAGCCCGGCAGTTTGAACGGCTCGCCTCGCGGGTGCTGTTTGCCGACGGTTCGCTCCGGGCGAGTCCCGATACGCTCACGTCGAACGAACTCGGTCAGGCCGGTCTGTGGCCGTACGGTATTTCCGGCGATCTGCCCATTCTGCTCGTGCGTATCATCAACGATGAGGATCTTGCGCTCGTGCGCCAGGTGTTGCGGGCGCAAGAGTACTGGCGTCTCAAAGGCTTGAACGCCGACGTGGTCATCCTGAACGAGCATCCGGTCAGCTATCTGGACGAGATGCACGCGCAGCTCACGGCGCTCCTCGATAACGGCCCCTGGCGCACGTGGAAGCACCGGCCCGGCGGCGTGTATCTACTGCGTGGCGATCTGATGGCCAGAGCCGAGCGTACGTTGCTGGAGGCGGTCGCGCGCGCGGTCCTCAGTGGGGGCCGAGGCGACCTTCGCACCCAACTCGACAGACCGCATCCGGTTCAGACAACCCGCGTGCCACCCGCGTTCGCGGCCGCCGCTTCGTCGGGTTCGATCGGTTTGCCGTCTGTCGACGCACCGATCACTCCGCCGCCGATGACGCTGCCGAATGGCCTCGGCGGTTTCACAGACGAGGGGCGAGCATACGCGATCGTCTTGGAGGGCGCTCAGGAAACCCCGCTTCCGTGGGCGAACGTCATCGCGAACCCCCACTTTGGAACCGTCGTCACGGCTTCAGGTTCCGCGCATACCTGGTCAGGGAACAGCCGCGAGAACCGCCTGACGTCGTTCGCCAACGATCCCGTCGTCGACCCGACGGCGGAAGCCCTGTTCATTCGCGACGACGAATCCGGGGACGCGTGGTCACCAACGCCGGGACCCATGAGACGGGACGCTGCGAGCGGTCGATTCGTCGTGCGTCACTCGGCCGGAGGCACGCACTTCTCGCGCGTCACGCGGGGCATTCGCCACGAACTCGACGTGTTCGTGGACGTCGAAGATCCCGTGAAGTTTTCGCTGCTCACCCTGACAAACGACAGTGAGACCACGCGGGATCTGAGCATCTTTGCTTACAACGACTGGGTGCTTGGACCGCCGCAGGAGGGTCAGCAGGGGCATGTCACCACGACGCGTGATGAGAAAAGCGGCGCGATCCTCGCGCGAAATGCATATAACGAGGAGTTCGCTCAGCGCGTGGCGTTCGCGCATGCCAGCGACACGCCATGCTCCGCGACGGGCGACCGTCTGTCGTTCATCGGCCGCAACGGGTCGCTGTCTCGCCCGGCGGCACTTCGCCACCTGACGCTTGAGAAGCAATTTGGCGCGGGATTGGATCCGTGCGCGGGGTTGCACGTGCAATTCGTCCTGAATCCAGGAGAGGGTCACCGCGTTCTGTTCCTATTAGGCCAGGGCACGGACACCGATCACGTCCAGCGGCTGATCGCACGCCACGGGAGGGTCGCCGATGCCGTCGTCGCGCTGCAACGAGTACAGACATCCTGGAGCGCCACGCTCGAGACGGTCCAGATCCGTACGCCGGACGATTCATTTGACGTCTTAATGAACCGGTGGCTGCTCTATCAGAACGTCAGCTGCCGTCTCTGGACACGGGCGGGGTACTACCAGCCAGGCGGAGCCTTCGGCTTTCGCGATCAGCTGCAGGACGTGATGGCGCTGTTATTGGCGCGGCCCGATCTCGCCAAACAGCACCTGCTCCGAGCCGCTGGCCGGCAGTTCGTCGAAGGCGATGTGCAACACTGGTGGCATGAGCCGAGCGGACGTGGGCTCCGCTCACGTTGCTCCGACGATCTGCTCTGGCTTCCGTACGCTGCGGCAGAGTATGTCCGCACGACAGGCGACATGGACATCCTCGACGAGCGAGCGCCTTTCTTGGAGGCGCCGCTGCTGGCACCAGACGCGCAAGAGGCCTATGGCCAACCAAGCGTCTCCTCTGAGGACGGCACGCTGTTCGAGCATTGCGTTCGCGCGGTCGAGAAGGGCCTCACGGCCGGAGTGCACGGCCTGCCGCTCTTCGGCAGCGGCGACTGGAACGACGGCATGAACCGCGTCGGAGCCAAAGGGCGCGGTGAAACCACGTGGCTGGGTTTCTTCCTGCACAGCGTCCTCAGCGGCTTCGCCCCGCTATGCCACGCGCGTAAGGATCGCGCCAGGGCCGACCGGTACATGAACGAGGCTCGTCGTCTCGCGACCAATCTCGAACGGTCGTGGGACGGGGAGTGGTACCGACGCGGGTACTACGATGACGGCACACCGCTGGGCTCCGCACAAAATGATGAGTGCCGCATCGACTCGATTGCCCAGTCGTGGGCGGTGCTGTCCGGGGCGGTCCCGCAACGCTTTGCCGAACGAGCGATGGATGCGGTTCGCACGTCTCTCGTCGGGCGCGGTTCGCAGATTCTGCTGCTCCTCCACCCACCATTCGATCAGTCGGCGCAGGACCCTGGCTACATCAAGGGATACCCGCCTGGCGTCCGTGAGAATGGCGGCCAGTATACGCACGCGGCCGTGTGGGTCGTGATGGCCTTGGCTCGATTAGGAAGCGGCGACGAGGCCGTCGAGCTGTTCCACATGCTGAACCCCGTGAATCATAGTCGGACGGTCTCCGGCGTCGACCGCTACAAAACAGAGCCGTATGTGGTCGCGGGCGACGTGTACGCGCGAGCGCCGCACGCCGGACGCGGAGGGTGGAGCTGGTACACGGGATCTGCTGGCTGGATGTATCGCGCAGGTCTCGAAAGCATTCTGGGCCTGCGGCGCCGCGGAGCAACCTTCGGCGTGGATCCCTGCATCCCGTCGTCGTGGCCGGAGTACCAGATCGTCTGGCAGTTCCGCGACACCCGCTACGAGATCACGGTGTCCAATCCGACGCGCCGGTGTAGAGGCGTCGGGAAGGCCACATTAGACGGCGCACCGGTGAATCCAGCAGCGATTCCTCTGGTCGACGACGGCCGCATCCACGATGTGCAGATCGTGCTCGGAGATGTCACCCAACGCGACCCCGGCTTGCTGGTCGGGCGGGCGAGCGCGCGCGAGCGCTCCGCAAGCGAGGCGAGGTCGCGATGAATGTTGTCCTGCGTGGGCGTCAGCCGCCATGGGAGTTTACGTGGTGGCGGGGTCTTTGCTGTCCTTGGGAAGAATCTTTTCGACCTCGGTGTGCGGGCGGGGGATGACGTGTACTGACACGAGCTCGCCGACGCGCCGCGCCGCGGGCGGCCCCGGCGTCTGTCGCCGCTTTCACCGCGCCGACGTCGCCGCGTACCATCACGGTCACGTAGCCGGCGCCGATGTATTCCTTGCCGACCAGCACGACGTTGGCCGTCTTCACCATCGCGTCGGCTGCCTCGACAGCCCCAATGAAACCTTTGGTCTCGATCATTCCTAGGGCTTCGAATGGCATGCGAGCGGGACTCTAACAGATTGCAAGAGATTCCCCGCATGCGATGACGACAAGAGCCTTCGAATGAAGCCCTTTCGGCTGACCTGCCCTCCTTAGATT
>JAHFUI010000154.1 GCA_023265175.1 Acidobacteriota bacterium | reverse complement strand
GCGTTTCCGGCCGGCGCTGGCCGTCCAGCGCTGCCCGGTCGAGGGCGACGGCGGGCGGCAGGCTTGTGCTGAGGGGAAAGGCCTTGAGCGCGTTTGCCAGCGTTTTTCTCCGACGCGTGAAGATCGCCTGGACCAGCGTGGCGAAGATCTTGGGACTCTTCGCGGAGGGGTCCGGCCGGTGAAATGCCAGGTGGACGAGCGCGGAATGGACTGTTGGTTCCGGTCGAAATGCCCCCGGCGGCAGATCGAAGAGACGGTTGATCCGCGCCGATTGGCCGATCAGGATCGTCAGGACACCGTAGTCACGACTGCCGGGCGTCGCGGTCAGCCGATCCGCCACTTCACGCTGCAGCAGGACCGTCGCGTCCGTCAGCGGAATGCCGGCGGCGTGAAGCTCGACGAGCTTGAAAAGGATCGGTGACGCCACGTTGTACGGCAGGTTGCCCGCCACTCGGAGGGCTTCGGGATCACCCGCTACGGTCAGCTCGTGGCAAAGACGCTCCGCCGTGATCTCCAGGAAATCGCCGTCGAGCACGGTGAGATTGGACGGCGCCACCGCGCGCAACTTTGTCGCGAGGTCGCGGTCGATTTCACTCGCGACAACATGTCGTGCGCGTGCGGCGAGCGGCGTGGTCAACGCGCCGCGGCCGGGGCCGATTTCCAGAAAGGTCTGGCCGGCGGCCGGCGCGATCGCGTGAATCAATTTGTCGACCCAGGCGCGTTCGAGGAAATGTTGGCCGAACCGCTTCCGCGAAAACGGGGTCACTCCCGGCCTCCTTTTTGCCAGTAGCGTTCCTCGATCTCTTCGATCTCCTCTTCGCTCAAGCCGAAATAGTGGCCGATCTCGTGGATCAACGTCTCGCCGATGGCCACGATGAGATCGTCCTCATCCTCCGACTCGCGCTCGAGCGGTCCTTGAAACAGCAGGATGCGGTCGGGCAGCGTGTTGCCGTGGTCCCAGCCTCGCTCGGTCAACGGCGTGCCTTGATAGAGGCCGAGCAGCGTGTCGGGCGGCTCGATTTCCATCTCCTCGAGCAGCTGCGCCGTCGGCTCGTCTTCGACGACGATAGCCAGGTTGGCGAGCGCCTTGCGAAACTTGCGCGGAATCGAGGCGAGCGCGTTGGCCACGAGCTCCTCGAATGCCGCCCGATTCATTTTCTTACCGCTCGCGGGGTCCGATCCCCGCTCGCTCTCACTCGGCGGCCCGGCTTCGCCGGGCTTCCATCCGGCGCCTCGCTCGGGCCGCGGGCGCTCGTGACCGCTCGCGGGGCCGCGCGGCTGCCCGGTACCGGCCGCGCGCGGCGGATGACCGTCTGGAAATACACGCACTCATCCTGCACGGCGCATTGATCGCAGTGCGGCTTGGGCCTGCACACCCGGCGGCCGTGCAGGATGAGCGTGTCAGACGTGCGCGTCCATCGCTTGCGAGGCATGGCCGCGCACAACTGTTGTTCGACCACTTCGGGGTCGTCCGATTCGGCAATGCCGATGCGGTTCGATACGCGGAGGACGTGGCGATCGACGGGCAACCCCGGGACCCCGAGCGCATGACCGAGCACCACGTTCGCGGTCTTGCGGCCGACGCCCGGCAGATTGATGAGCGCGTCCATGTCGGCCGGCACCTCGCCGCCGTGCTTCTGAACGAGCGCCTGGGCCATGCCGATGAGCGCTTTGGACTTCGCCCGGAAGAAACCGGTCGAGTGGATTTGAGGCTCGAGCACCGGCGGCGTCGCCCGCGCGAGCTTGTGCGCCGTGGGGTACCGCTTGAACAGCGCCGGGGTGACCAGGTTCACGCGCTGGTCGGTCGACTGCGCCGAGAGGATCGTCGCCACCAGCAGCTCGAACGCGTTCGAATAGTGCAGTTCGGTGTCGGCATCGGGATGTTGCGCCTCGAGCGTGTCGAGAAGATGGCGGGTTTCAACGGGAGTTTTCATCAGTGAATCGGCCCACCGCCCTTGTTCCAGCCGACGGTATTGTAGGACTCCGAGAACACGCGCCAGTGCTCCTGGAGCGCGGCGATCAGGTTCGGCACGAACTGCACCGGCACGACGATTTTCGCGCGCACCGGCGCGCGCACGACGTGGTCGTGTTCCGCGTCCTTGATCTCCTTGTCCGAAAGCGGCATCACCTCACAGAACGTGAGCGTGAAGTCGAAGGGCGTGTGCGCGATCGAACAGAAGTTCGAGTACGTCCGCGGCGCCGACGCGACATCGTCCGCAGGAACGATGGTGAAGTTGATCTGCTTGGGTTGGTCAGACATGGGGCAAGTCTACTGGAATTGAAGATGGAAGATTTCAGATTGAAGATTGGATTGAAAATTGCCGCGAAGACTGCCGGTGAAGTTGCAGTAAATCTGAAATCTCAATATTTCCGCATGACGCCGACGACGACACCCTGAATTTGAACCTGGTCGGACTCGACGAACATCGGCTGCATGGCCGCGTTGGCCGGCTGCAGCCGGATCTTGCCTCCCGCGTCGCGGTAGAACTTCTTGAGCGTGACGTCCGATCCGCGCAGCAGCGCGATCACCATTTCACCATTGTCGGCGGTCTTGCGGTCTTCGACGACGACGAAATCACCGTCGCGAATCTGCTCGTCAATCATCGAATCGCCGCGCACGCGCAGGACGTAGGTGTCCCGCTTGCCGACGAGATCCTCGGGGACCGCGATCGTTTCATTCGACGCGACCGCTTCAATGGGCAAGCCGGCGGCGACGTACCCGAGCAGCGGCAGTTCGACCGCGCGTCCGCCGGTCCGCGTCGGCACCATTTCCACCGACCGGCTGCGGTTCCAGGCGCGCTTGATGAACCCCTTTTCCTGCAGATTCGTGAGGTGTTTGTGCACCGTCGCCAGCGAAGAGAGGCCGAAACGCCGGCCAATCTCCTCGAGGCTGGGCGCGTAGCCGTGCTGCTGGATGAACTCAGTGAGGTAATCGAGAATTTCGCGCTGCCGCTTCGTGAGAGGAAGCATCGGCGTCTCCTCCAATGCCGCAACACTATACGCAAAAGAAAGGCGAAGGTCAACCCCGTCTCCCCGCGTCTCCCCGGCGAAGTGCTAGCATCGGCATCAGTGCGCGTTCCTTTCACAATTCCAGCCGCCGGCGCACGGTCCTATGACGTCGCTGGTTTCGGGCTCAACAGTGTCGATCTATTGACCGTCGTGGCGGAGTTCCCGGCCAGCAACAGCAAACAGCGGCTCCAGCGCTTCGCGCGCATGCCGGGCGGCCAGACGGCGACGGCGCTCGTCACCTGCGCGCGACTCGGCTGGAGCGCGCGGTACATCGGCAGCTTCGGCGACGATGAGCTCGGCAAATTGTCCCGCGACAGCCTCATCGGCGAAGGCGTGGACGTGAGTGCGGCGCGGACGGTCGCCGGCGCGACGAATCAATTTGCGGTCGTGCTCGTCGACGCCCGCACGGGCCAACGCACGGTGTTGTGGGACCGGCACCCTGATCTGACGATGACCGCCGAAGACGTGCCGCGGGATGCCGTCACGTCGGGCCGGTTTCTCATGGTCGACTGCCAGGAAACAGCGGCGGCGACTCAGGCGGCCCGACTCGCTCGGGAAGCTGGTGTTCCTACGGTCATCGACGTCGAGAAGGTGCGGCCAGGCATCACGGATTTGCTGCAGTACATCGATGCGATCATTGCGGCGGAGGACTTTCCAACCGCGTTGACCGGCTACGAAGATCCCGGCCGCGCGATCGAAGCGATGGCGCGTGAATTCGGCGCGCATCTGGCGTGCGTCACGCTGGGCCATGAGGGCAGCCTGGCCTGGTGCGGCGGTCGCCTGATCCGGACCCCCGCGTTTCAGGTGGACTGTGTGGACAGTACGGGTGCCGGCGACGTCTTTCGAGGCGCCTTCGTGGCGGCGTGCCTTCGGACTCCTGAAGGCGACATCGAGGATGTGCTGGCCTATGCCAACGCCGCCGCGGCCCTGAATTGCCGCGCGCTGGGCGCACGAGCCGGGATTCCGCGACCCTCTGAAGTGGCACAGCTGCTCACGGCCCAGTCACAGATGTAACTTCCCGGCTGCCTATCAGGAGCAGTAGGCCCACGCCGCCCGGAACCGTAGTACAATCGTTGCGGTGTATTTGTTCCGGAAGTTCATGTCTCGTAAAGCTTTAGCTGTATTGCTCGGCGCGGTGCCGCTGGCTCTGCTGGCGACGGTGGCGCTTGGCGCGGGCGGCGCGCCGACGCGCGCCGACGCGGTGTCGCTCAAACGCAAAGTGGCCGACATCACCGAATTCAGCGACCGGCCGACGCGGCAGCCGCGGAAAACGACCGTCACGGAAAACGAGGTGAACGCGTATCTCACCTTCGACGCGCGCGATCAGTTGCCATCCGGCGTCGTCGATCCGGCCATTACCATCATGGGCACGGGCCGCGTGGCAGGCCGCGCCGTGGTCGATCTCGATGTCGTGCGGAAGCAGAAAACGAGAAGTCTGCTGGATCCGATGAGCTTCGCGAGCGGACGGCTTCCGGTCACGGCCACCGGCGTGCTCAGGACGAGCGCCGGCGTCGGACGGTTCGAGCTGGAATCGGCGGCGCTCGGTCCCGTGCCGATTCCGAAAATCATCTTGCAGGAAATCGTGAGCTACTACACGCGGACCGCCGAGCATCCAGCCGGCATCGGCCTCGACGACCCGTTCGCGTTGCCGGCGCGTATCGGCGAGATCCAGGTCGACACGGGCCGCGCCGTCGTCATTCAGCGCCCCTGATGCCGCAGCGCGACGAGGTGCTCTCGACGCCGCTGCAATTCCTCAAAGGCGTCGGCCCTCGTCGATCCGCAGATCTCGCGCGCGTCGGCCTTCTCACGGTCGAGGATCTGCTGTACCGATTTCCCATCCGCTACGAAGATCGCAGCCATCTGCAGCCGATCGCGGCGCTCCGGCCGGGACACATGGTGTCGGTCATGGGCCGCATCTCGAGCAGCGGTCTTCGGTCGACGAGACGTCCGGGGTTCAAGATCTTCGAGGCGCTCGTCACCGACGCGAGCGGTTCGGTCCGTGTGGCGTGGCTCAACCAGCCGTTCCTGCGCGATGTGTTCTCGAGCGGGCAGCAGGTCGTGCTGTTCGGCCTCGCGGAGATGCGCGGCCACGGCGGCCTGCAGTTGACGAATCCGCAGTACGAAATCCTCGATGAGGAGGACGGCGAAACGGTGCACACCGGCCGCATCGTGCCGATCTATGAGAAGACGGGAAGCGTCAGCGCCAAGATTCAACGCAAGCTGGTGCACGACGTGCTGCAGCGGCTGCCCGCCGACTTGCCGGATCAGCTGCCGGAGTCGATTCGCCTTCGGCTCGAGTTGCCGCCCCGACGCGCAGCCCTGCTGGCTGCGCATTTTCCTTCCGCCGACGCGTCGGTCGACCGGCTCAATCGCTTCGAGACGCCCGCGCAGCGTCGCCTGATTTTTGAAGAGGCGTTCCTCTTTCAGACGGGCATTCTGGCGCGACGACAAGTCGCGGCTGGGGAATCCAAGCCGTACTCGATCCAGATCGACGAGCGCATTCGCGAGTCGGCGCGACGCGTGCTGCCCTTCAAGCTCACGCCCGGCCAGCGTCACACCCTTAAAGAGATCGTCGAGGATCTGCAGCAGCCCCGTCCCATGAATCGTCTGCTGCAGGGCGATGTCGGCTCCGGCAAAACGATTGTCGCGCTGCTGGCCGCGCTCGTCGCCATGGAGAACGGACTGCAAGTGGCGTTCATGGCGCCGACCGAGATTCTCGCCGAGCAGCACTTCATCAACATCTCGCGCCTGCTGCAGCCGTCGCGATTCCGCGTCGCGCTGTTGACCGGCTCGACCGGCGCCGCGGCGCGCAAAGCGCATCTGGCGGAGGTCGAATCCGGCGCGCTGCACCTTGTGGTCGGCACGCACGCGCTCGTGCAGGGCGACGTGCGGTTCAAGCAGCTCGGCCTGGTCGTGATCGACGAGCAGCACCGCTTCGGCGTGCTCCAGCGGGCCGCGCTCAGAGCGAAGGGGTTGCGTCCCGACGTGCTGGTGATGACCGCCACGCCGATCCCGCGCACGCTCGCCCTCACGTTGTACGGTGATCTGGACGTCTCGGTGATCCGCGACACGCCGCCCGGCCGCCAGCCGATCAAGACGGTGGCGAAACCGGAGAGCCGGCGCAACGAGGTGCATCAATTCGTGCGCGGGCAGCTGGATCTCGGGCGGCAGGCGTACGTCATCTACCCGCTGGTGGAAGAGTCCGAGAAGGTCGACCTCAAAGCGGCCACCGAGATGGCGGATCACCTCACGCAGGAAGTCTTCACCCAGTACCGCGTCGGTCTGCTGCACGGCCGACTGAAGACTGACGGCAAGGAGCGAGTGATGAAGGCGTTCGCCGCGGGCGACCTGCAGGTCCTCGTGTCGACGACGGTCGTCGAGGTCGGGGTCGACGTGGCGAACGCGAGCGTGATGGTGATCGAGCATGCCGAGCGCTTCGGACTCTCGCAGCTCCATCAACTGCGCGGGCGTGTCGGACGCGACCGCCACCAGTCGTACTGCTTGCTCATCTATCACTCGCCGCTGTCCGACGAGGCGCGGGGACGGCTGCGCGCGATGACCGACACGACCGACGGCTTCGAGATCGCGGAACGCGATCTGGCACTGCGGGGCGCCGGCGATTTTTTCGGCACGCGACAGGCGGGCGTGCCGACGTTCCGGTTGATCGATCTCGTCCGCGATCGCGATCTCCTGCAGCTGGCGCACGAGGAGGCGGCCCGGTGGTTCGGCTCAGCGGTGCCGGCGCCGGGGGCGATCGCCGATCTCCTGCAGGCGTGGGAGGCGCGATTCAAATTGATCGACGTGGGTTAAGCGCACGCTGAGCCACCACAAGGGACACGATGGACACAAAGGGAAAACGGTGGTTCGGCGTTAAGACATGCGCGGCGTTATGCGGGTGATCGCCGGCACCCTGAGAGGCCGCCGCCTGAAGACGCCGTCGTGGGAGGGGTTGCGGCCGACCTCCGACAAACTGCGCGAGACGCTGTTCAACATCCTGGCCGCCCGGGTCGGCGGCGCGCGCGTGCTCGACGCCTACGCTGGCACCGGAGCTCTCGGGATCGAGGCACTCAGCCGCGGCGCCGGGTGGGTGACGTTCATCGACGAGGATCGCCGCGCGCAGGCGCTGATTGCCGAGAACCTCACGCTCTGCGGGATCGAGAATGTCTATGCTATTATCCGGGCGAAGGTTGCTCTGGCGCTCGACAGACTCGGCGAGACGCCCGCGTTCGAGCCCTTCGACATCGTGCTGCTCGATCCGCCGTACGCGGCGCAGAGCCGCGACGACCTCGAACCGATCCTCAATGCAGCCGGCCGCCTGCTCGCGCCAACCGGCGTCCTCGTGCTCGAGCACGCGCGGCGGCATCAGGGGCCGGAGACAGCCGGTCAGTTGGTCCGCTCGCGTGACGTGATTTCAGGGGACAGCGCGCTCGCGTTCTACGAAGTCCAACGGCACAAGGAATAACGTTCAACTACCTATGTCCACCGTCGCCGTCTATCCGGGCTCCTTCGATCCGCTGACCAACGGCCACGTGGACATCATCCTGCGCGGCGCCCGGCTGTTCGACCGCATCGTCGTGGCGATCCTGGTGAACGCCGAGAAGTCGCCGCTGTTTTCTCTGGACGAGCGGATCGAGATCGCGCGGACGGTGTTCAAGGATCACACCAACGTCGAAGTGGATACCTTCGGCGGACTGCTGGTCGACTACATCGACCGTCGTCGGGCGCAGGTGATCGTGCGCGGGTTGCGTGCGGTATCGGACTTCGAGCTCGAGTTCCAGATGGCGCTGATGAATCAGCGGCTGAACCCGACGATCGAAACGGTGTTCATGATGCCGGCCGAGCAGTACACCTACATCAGCTCGCGGCTGATCAAAGAGGTCTTTGCGCTGGGCGGCCGCGTGCACGGGCTGGTCCCGGACATGGTGGAGGAGCGGCTGCGTGACAAACGCGCCGCGCGCGTATGAGGAGCCTATGACTCGTTTGGCGGAGAGAACGACGCGGATAGCCGGCTCGCCCACGATGAAGGTGACCGCGACGGTCGATCGGCTTCGACGTGAAGGCGTCGAGGTGATCGACTTCGGCGCCGGCGAACCGGACTTCAGCACGCCGGCCGCGATCAACGCGGCCGCGCACGCGGCGATCGATCAGAGCTTCTCGAAATACACGCCGGTCGCCGGCACCGCGGAGTTGAGGCGGACGATCTGCGAGCGGTATCGGACCGATTACGGGGTGGAGTACAAGGAGTCGGAGGTGATTACCTCCGCCGGCGGCAAGCAGGCGCTCTTCAACACCGCGCTGGCGCTGTTTGGCGCGGGCGACGAAGTCATCACGCACGCGCCGTACTGGCCGACATTGACCGAGCAGGTCAAGCTGGCCGAAGCCACTCCGGTCGTGGTCCACACGTCTCCCGAGGACGGCTTTGCAATCCGGCCGCGTCCGATTCTGGATGCCATCACCCCGCGGACGCGCGGCATCATCATCAACTCGCCGTGCAATCCGACCGGCGCGCTGATCTCCGAGGCCGATCTCGCCATCCTCGCGCGGGAAGCCGCGACGCGTGAGATCTGGCTGATTGTCGACCTGTGCTACGAGAAGCTGATTTACGACGCCGTCGCGCACAATCTTCCGGGCGTGCTCAATACGTACTGCCGGGAGCTGTCGGTCATCTGCGGATCGGCATCGAAGACCTACGCCATGACCGGCTGGCGCTGTGGATGGGCGATTGGCCCGGCTGCTGTCATTGCGGCTGAGAACGCCATTCAGAGTCATGCCACATCGAACGTGTCGTCGATCACGCAGAAGGCGGTCGTGGCCGCGCTCGGCGGATCCCAGGCGCCCGTTCGCGCGATGCTCGACGAATACCGCACGCGGCGCGATCACCTGTACGACTGGCTGACCGCCGATCCGCGGATTCGCTGCCGCAAACCGGGTGGCGCGTTCTATCTGTTTGTCGATATCGGCGACGTCCTGTCGGCCGACGGCATCCGGACGTCGACCGAGTTCGCGCAGGCACTCCTCGACGAGGCGCGCGTGGCGGTCACGCCTGGGGAAGCGTTCGACGCGCCTGGATTCCTTCGCATCTCCTACGCGACGTCGATGGAGACACTGCGCGAAGGCAGCCGGCGCCTGGTCGAATTCGTCCGGGCGCACGCCCCGCGCGCCACGGTTGCCGGCTGAGCACTGGATCGCAATGCAACCACGAAAGCACGAAGCATTCTCACCCGAGGCCGAGAGTCTACGCTCGAGACCGAGGACCACGACGCTCGGCGGGCGCGGGAGGGTGGCGCGGCTCTCACCCGAGGCCGAGAGTCTACGCTCGAGGCCGAGGACCACGATGCTCGGCGAGCGCGTGGGGGTGGGGCCCCACGCGTAGTGAGGAAGATCGTTGCGGTCATCGGCGCGTCGCGCGATCGCAGCAAGTTCGGCAACCGCGCCGTTCGCGCGTTTTGTCAGCAGGGCTACACCGTTGTGCCGATCAACCCGCACGAGACCGACGTCGAAGGCCTGAAGACGTACGGGTCGGTGCTCGACGTGCCCGGCCCGATCGACATGGCGACGATGTACGTGCCGCCGGAGGTCGGAGAACGAATCATCGACGAGATCGCGCAGAAACAGATTTCAGAAGTGTGGCTGAATCCCGGGTCCGAGAGCGACGCGCTGATCGCCCGCGCGCAGGCCCTTCACATTCGTCCGACCGTCGCTTGCAGCATCGTCGGCATCGGCAAGAATCCTTACGATCTGTAACCATGCCAATCCACCCCAAGCGCCATGCGCCGGCGCGGACCGCCAACGGTTTGCCGACGCCAGACCAGACCGCCCCATCCGAGAGCTCGCAGGGTCCGGCCAAGCCGGGACAACCGCCGCGCCCGGGTGAAGGGCTGAACATCACCGATCTGAAGGACAAGAGCATCCAGAAGCTCACGCAGATCGCCAAGGACATGAACGTCGCGGGCGCGACCGGCATGCGCAAGCAGGAGCTGATCTTCCAGATTCTCAAGGCACAGACCGAGCAGAGCGGGTTCATCTTCTCGGAAGGCGTGCTCGAGGTGCTGCCCGACGGCTTCGGGTTCCTGCGTGCGCCCGACTACAACTATCTGCCGGGCCCCGACGACATCTACGTCTCGCCGTCGCAAATCCGGAAGTTCGATCTTCAGACCGGCGACACCGTGTCGGGTCAGATCCGCCCGCCGAAAGAGGGCGAGCGGTACTTCGCGCTCATCAAGGTTGAAGCGGTCAACTTCGAGGCGCCCGATCTGGCGCGCGACAAGCTGTTCTTCGAGAACCTCACGCCGCTGTATCCGCAAGAGCGGCTGACGCTGGAGACGTCGGCGGAGAACCTCGCCGGGCGCGTGATGGACCTGATGACGCCAATCGGCAAGGGCCAGCGCGGTCTGATCGTCGCGGCGCCGCGGACCGGGAAGACGATGCTGCTGCAGAGCATCGCCCAGTCGGTCTCCGCGAATCATCCGGAAGTGTTCCTGATCGTGCTGCTGATTGATGAGCGGCCGGAAGAAGTCACCGACATGCAGCGTTCAGTGGACGGTGAAGTCATCTCGTCGACGTTCGACGAGCCGGCGCAGCGCCACGTGCAGGTCGCGGAGATGGTGATCGAGAAGGCGAAGCGGCTGGTCGAGCACAAGAAGGACGTGCTGATCCTGCTCGATTCGATCACGCGCCTGGCGCGCGCCTACAACACCGTGATTCCGCCGTCAGGCAAGATCCTGTCGGGAGGCCTCGACTCGAATGCCCTGCAGAAGCCCAAGCGCTTCTTCGGCGCCGCGCGCAACATCGAAGAGGGCG
>JAHFUI010000292.1 GCA_023265175.1 Acidobacteriota bacterium | reverse complement strand
ACGGCTGTTCCACTTCTGTAAGCGCCACGGCGCCATCTGCCTGTCGGCCGGCCAGCCGTTCTCTGTCTTGGAACGGCGAGCCAGTTCGACGGCCAAGATGTTGGCCGGCACGGCCATGTGGCTGCTTGAGCATGCGCGGTTTGCCACTCGCGTACGGGCTTGCATTTACTCCGCTCCCCAAAGCAGGATGACTGGGCACCGGATCTGTGCGGGGAACTCTTCACCGCGGATCCGCCGCCGGGCGTGGGGGCGGAGAAGTACGACGCGACCGCAGGCCCGCGAGCGTCGTGCCCTTCTGCTCGACCAATTGGGCGAGGTATCCCAGCGTCTCGACCGCGGCCTTGAGCGTCCTGTACTCGTCCACGGTGAGCGCCTGCCGCGCTCGTTCGACACGACGCGCTCCAGATCCTCCATGCGCAGATCGATGCGCGGGATCGTCGGCGCCATCTCATATTTAGGCAAGCCGTTACGTCTTTGGCCGAAAGTGCTCGTCAACGACGAGGGACTTCGTTCCAGGCGGGAGCAGCTGCATCGACTGGAGGAACTCGATCACGCCGTCCTGCGCATCTTTCGTCAGTCGCTCGAATGCCCGCCGCTGGTCGAGCGCTTCGCCGGCGTGGGCCAGCACGGCCTGCTTGAGCGACGTGAACAGCCCATGGTGAAAGTGCGCGGGTTGGTTGCCGACGCCCCAGAGGCGGCGGGTGAGGAACTGGCGGTTGCCGGCGGCGAACTTCGGGGATCCAGGCCGTTCGTTGATGTCCAATGCCTCGGCGGCGTCCGGATCCGCCGGGTCCGTGATGTCGTGAAGCTTGAAGTCCGTGTACGCGGGAACGAGGATCACGTTGGGATCATTTTCCGCCGGCACGAGTCGCGGCTGCGGCAGCGCGGAGCTCGCCAGATCCACTTCGAGCGTACGCGCCTCACCTCGCCTCAGATTCTTCGGCGGGTTGTACGGATTGGGCTCGGAGTAGACCCAGCTCTTCTTCTCGAGCGGCAACGACGGCACGTGGCAGGACGTGCAGCGAATCTCGTCGAACAGGCGCTCGCCCGCCAGGATCAATCGCTCTTTTTCCGGATCGTTGGGAATGAGCCGTCCGGGGACTGGAAGGCTCGCTTGCCACACGGTGACCGCCGTCACGTCAGCGCGGGTCATCTCGTTGACGATGCCGTCGCCGTCGGGATCCGTGCCGATGCCAAACCGCTCTGTGGTCTGGATGCCGTGGTGCTGGTTAAAGGACGTGTTCGTCATATCTCTCAGCGAGACGACGCTCCCTGATTGACGCCACGGCCTGACGATCAGGCTTGGTCCGCTTGCTGTTATCGTGGCGACGCTCGGACGCGGCAGGCCTTGCACGCCTCCCGTCTCCCACGAACCGTCGCGCCGGCGCGCGAGCGTGCCGAATGAAATCCCTTTGGTGACGAGCGCCTTCGACTGACCGGGCTGAACCTGGTCGCGGATGCGACGAAGATCGCCCGTCATCTGGCGGGCGAGCATCTCGAGGTAGCCCGCTCCCCAGAGTCCCGGCGTCAGGCGCGAGTTGCCAACGGTCTGCAGTGTCACGGGACGCCCGTGTTCGTCAACCGTCCCGCGGGTCGGTTTCGTATCGCCGCGCTCGAAGGTGACGAAATCGAACCGGTCGGCCGCGACGAATGCGTTCGCGACAAAGTCGCCACCACCGCCCGCGGCCTGATACGGGCCGATGTGACAACCCTGACAGGAATTGGCGTCCGGTCCGGAGAGGCGGTTGAACGCCCGGGCACCGGTCAGCGATTGCGATCGATCCGTCAGCGGCTGGCCGGTCCCTTTCGACAGCGGACGACCGCCGCCGTCCTGGTCGGTCCAGTTCGCGGCAAAGAGTTTCCCGCCGAAGGCGACCAGGTCACGCGTCGAGAGCCTGAATTCTTCGCCGTCCCGCAAATGATGGGGGACAGCCTTCTCCTCGCCGACATGAGTCGTGGGCGGGCGTGACTGTGCCGCCACGTGCCACGACAGCAGCACGCATCCGAGCGCGACGACGTTTGACCGCCGAGCACGCCGAGAAAATCTAGAAAGTTTCTCCGTAAATCCACCCGCTCAGCAACTCGGCGCAAGACCGCCGTCGGCTTCGCGCGTCACCTCGAAGACGATTTCGCTCACGGTCTTCAATCTACGGCGAAGAAGTCGGCGACGCGGCAGGAGAATCCGGGCATGTGAGGATCCGCGCTCGCGGTGTCGGGCTCACGAAGGAGAACCGGGGAGGCGCCGCGCGCGCAGACGTGCAGCGTGAGCGTTCGCGGGTCGAGCACCCACACCAGATCGACGCCGGCGGTCTGGTACTCGCCGATCTTTGTTTCCATCTCAGACCAGGAGGTGTCGTCGCTGAGCACCTCGATGATGAGCTCGGCGGGCACGTCGAGGAATCCGGTGATCGCCGTATCTTTCGGAAGACGCCGGTAGGAGATGAACGCCACGTCCGCCCCTCGCACCGTGTCAGGTCCCCGACGAACGATGAAGCCTGCTTCGCCCGTCAGCACCCGACCGAGACGACGCGGGCGGTTGTGTGATTCAAGCAGAAAGCAGGCCCGGCTGGTGATCTCGCTGTGACGAAGTCCACCAGGCGACATCGGAATAATCTCTCCGTTCACGAGCTCGCAGCGGCCGAGCACCTCGGCAACGCGCGCAAACTCTTCCGCCCGAAGCAGCGTTGACGTCCGCACGAGACCATTATAGCGAGTCGTACGACGGCAACGTGCCCGCTCAGGCTCAGGTAGCCTTCGACCGCAGGATGGACACCACTCCACTTTGCTCATTAGTAAAGTGGACTATAATCCATCTTGTGCATGCTCCTCGCTACCTCGACGACGTTGTCGCGAACAGCTTGAAACGCAAGATGGTCTTCGTCGGTGGTCCGCGTCAGGTGGGCAAGACCACCTTCGCGCTCGGATTGCTTGGCCACGATGCCGACGAGACGCATCCCGCCTACCTGAATTGGGATCATCCAGGCATCCGGCCGGCCTTGCGGCGTGCGGAGCTCCCGCCCGGGGAGCCTCTGCTCCTGATCTCGCCCTATGGGCCTCCGAAGGTGCGCGCGGTCAAGAAGGGGCGGAAGCTCTATCTGTGGGACTGGTCGAGCGTGGAGCACGACGGCCCGTGCTTCGAGAACCTCATGGCGTCCCAGCTCTTGAAGTACTGCCACTGGGTTGAAGACACCGAAGGCTACTCCACGGAGCTTCGCTACTTGCGCGACACGGACAAGCGGGAAGTGGATTTCGTCGTCCTGAAAGAACGCAAGCCGCTGTTCGCGGTCGAGTGCAAGTCGGGAGAGAAAGCCGTCAGCCCCGCCATCCGGTATTTCGCCGAGCGGACGCCGATCCCGCATTTCTATCAGGTGCATGCCCGGGAGAGGCACTTCTCGACGGGCAACGCCACGGTGTTGCCGTTCATCCGGTTCTGCCAGGAGCTCGAGTTGCCGTAAAGAGTATCTCATCGCGCACAAGGTGAAGCCGGACGCTCTCAGGCTTCGCAAGATCGGAGCCTTGATGCTCGTTATGCCGAACCAAGGGCCGA
>JAHFUI010000291.1 GCA_023265175.1 Acidobacteriota bacterium | reverse complement strand
CATCGGCTTTCGCCGTGAACGCCGGGTCCGCCACGTAGGGTGGGGCAATCCGGAAGTTGCCATCCGCGTTCAGCCGCACGGGCACGAGTGGCGGAGCATTCGCGGCGCGTGGGGTGCTGACAGGCGTCCCGCCGATCTGCGCCCGCGCGACAATCATCGAGCTCACCGGAAGAACGCCGAGGACGAGAATTCCTGTGACGATTTTCTGTATGGTCATGGCACCCTCAGCATTCACAAACCGGATCCGTCCGTACAGCCGCTCGCGTAAACCAGACGTGATAGTTACCAGTGCGTCAGCGATCCATCGAGCCGTCGCTGCGTCGCGCCGGGAGCTCCCTCGGTGATCGCTTCCACGAACGTGAGTTGGCGTTCGTCCACGGTGATGCCGAGCCCGGGCCGATCGTTGGGCCAGACCTTGGCGTTGCGGCACTCGAGGAAGTCGGGGAGATAGGGCACCGGGCGCTCGCCCTGGTTGTATTCCATCAGCAGCTGCCCGGGGAACGCCATCATCGTGTGCATGTGGCCGGCCGTGGCGATCGGGCCGGTGAAATGCGGGACGATGCCGACGCGGTGCGTGTCGCAGACCGCCATAATCTTCAGCATCTCCGTGATGCCGCCCACGTTCGGCAGCGAGGCGCGGGCGAAATCGATGTCGCGCTGTTCAACCAGCGGGCTGAAGTCGGCGCGGGTTCCCCACTCCTCGCCCGGTGCCAGCGGCGCCGACGTCATCAGCCGCAGCTTCGGTAACTGCGTCCGGAACTGCTCCTCGCGCAGCGGGTCCTCCACGATGAACGGCCGATGCGGTTCCAGGAGGCGGCATCATGCGCATGACGGAACCTCTGTTGGGGTGCCCTCATCGCACCCGACGCCGCTCATCGCTGATTGGCTGTCGCCCTGAGCTTCGATGCCGTCGCACATTCGGTCATGACCGTAAAGTACCGCTGCACGGCTGCCGCGCCGGCCACGAACGGATGATCCTCGCCGACTTCGCGCTTCACGGCGATCAACCGGGCCTTGGTGTAGGCGTTGTCGTATTCACTGTGGTTGGACAGGATGACGGTGGCGCCCGCGTCGGCCGCGGCCTTCGCGATCTTCTTTTGCGAGGCGACGTACTCGTCCCAGCGGGCGGCATCCGTTCCGAAGGCGCCCGTCAGCGTCCCACCGGAATACGCCACCATCACGTTGCCGCCGCGATCCTTCACCGGGAACACATACGACAGCGTACCCGGGGTGTGCCCGGGCGTCGCGACAATGGTGACCGTCGTGTCGCCGAGCGTCAGCTTCATCCCGTCGGGACCAACCGAGATGTCGCGCGTTGGCACGCCACCAGCGGCGGTGGCCGGCCGCTGCAGCGTGGACTCCCAGTCAGGCGCACCCATCACCACCTTCGCGCTGTAGCGGCGCTGCAGCTCGGCTGCGCCCTGGTCGTGATCGCCGTGCGCGTGGCTGATGACCACGTACTTGATGTCGCGCGGGTCGAGACCGAGGGTCTTCAAACCGTCGAGGATCTCAGGCTGCGTGGCCCATGCGAAGTTCGTGTCGAGAATGATCAGCCCCTCGCTCGTGCGCAGCGCCCATGACGAGTGCTGGCGGGTGCCGAGCCAATAGAGGTTGTCGAAGATCCGGTACGGCGAGGCGTACCACATCGCGCGGTCTGGTGTCGCGGGACCGGCGGCGCGTCCTGCCGCCGCGCCAGGTGTCGGCGCACCCCGCGCCGCGCCGCCGCCACGGGCGAGCGGCGGACCCGCGCCAGCAAAGCAGAGATTCACGAAGGTGGCACGATAGTCCAGTCCGGCCGCCGCCCTCGCGGCGTTGATGTGCGCGTCAACGTCGCTCGCCGGCACCTGTGCCGAGAGGGCTGCGCCCAGCAGCGCCGACCCGAACGCGGCGATCAAGGTTCGTGTGACGTGCATGTTTCTCCTCACGAAGTCGAAGGTGAGCGACGGATTATATACCCCGGCACATTTTGACGCGGCGACGGCCCCGACGAGGGCATCTCCGCCACCGTTCCCATCGCGTTGCTCACATTGAACGACCGGATGGCCGCGTACATCCCACCGCCGGCGGCGGCGGGCATAGTCATCGGGACCTACTTGTTCCCCTGCGGTCGGTCGAGCATGCGTGAAACGCTCAGCATGTGATCCAGACCGTAGTTTCCCTCTTGGCACGCGTACTCGAACACGCCCGCGGCGTCCGGACGCCGTTTGAGATCCAGCGCCGCAGTCCACGGTGCGGTCCACGTCGCCGGATCGATGAAGGTCACCTTGTAATCGATCGCGTCACGGCTGATGCGCGTCAACCGCTCGATCAGCCGGAGCCCGTCCGACGCGCCCCGCGTGGCGGCTTTGAAGCCGGCCGACTCCACGACGAGCGTTGTCCCCTCCCACCAGCCGCGCGCGGTTCCCATGTAGCTTCGCATCCTCGGCGACCACGTCGAGTTTAGCGGCGGCGCCGAGCCGATGGGGATGATGCGCGTATCGTGAATCAGCTCGTACGTGATCGCGATGTATCCCGGGCTCTGGACGAATCGGAAGTTGGCGTTGTAGACGGCGGGAAACATCGCATCCGGAAAGCCGCCACCATGGACGATGCACCTGACGCCGAGGCCGTAGTCCTCGTACGAGTCGCACGGCTCGCCGCCTTGCAGCGTCCCGCACCGCTGAGGGACGAGCCGTCTGGCTTGAGACGTGCGCGCTGGGAGGCGGCCGTCGAGCGGATCGACGACGAGAGACGTGCGCCGCGATGTCGTGTTGTATTCGCGCCAGTGCGGGATCGGGGCGTTCGGCCCGTCCACCCTCCCGGTGAGCACAGAGACCGGCGCCAGGTCGCGTTCGTCGCGCAGCCGTACATCGTCGAGCCGATTCTGGTATTCCGCGTCGGTCAGGTATTGTCGTGTGCCGTACTGTGAGGGGCGCTCGAGGGGCACACCGTACTCGCCCTCGGTGGTCCATTCTCCCTGCAACTCGGGGTCGCCCCATGGCGTGCGAGCGGCCCACGCCGCCCGATTGCGACTGGTCTGCGCAGCGGCCGGGCGCGCCAGCCACGAGGGTCCCGCTGCAGTGAGGGCCAGCAGGCCCGCGGTGATCGTTCGGGTGATTCGAGCGTTCATGTTGTTCCGTTTCCATCCGCGATTGCAGGGCCATCAAGGAGCCGCGTGGCGTGGCACGGTCGTGATGTGCCGAACCTTCGACCCAGCGCCGGGGCTCGGGCGCGAGTCGAGGCCGTCATCGCGGCGCGCCCCACGATCGGTCGCGATCGAAACGCGCGAGCGCGCTCCGCTGCCGGAACAGCAGCGGCACGGACTCGTGCAGCAGATTGCGCCAGACGCTGAAGACGGGTGACCGCCTTCGCCGCACGCACCCGATACTCATGGCAGATTTCCTTCCGCCGGACAAGCGGCAAATGTAAATGTTATTGTTTCGCGGCCCTAACCCAACTTCCAATGTTCGTAACTGTGTCTCCTGTGTTTTCGCGGGGTTTCCGTCGGCTTCAGTGACTATCGCTCGCACCAGCGCTTCAGCGGCTTCGTCACGTCCGAGGGAATGCG
>JAHFUI010000153.1 GCA_023265175.1 Acidobacteriota bacterium | reverse complement strand
CAGGCAGGCGCGCTCGCACCGCGCCGGGGCCGGCGCCGCGTCGCGCCCGGGGCCCGAACACCCGCCGGCCGCCGCAGAGGCGACCATCGCCATCAGAAGCCATCTCACAACCTGAAAGCGCCGCGCGACAGACTTCAGGAGAATGTGCTTCACGATGCCGGAAACCTGGGTCGGATTCTACTCGAAAGCTGTGCGAAGATTCGGCCTTCTCAGTGGTGATGCCGATACCGCCGTGGTGTCGCCGGCAATGCAAAATTGATATGCTTGCCGCACGCTACAATCGGCGCCGACGACACACAGTCGGAGAGGTTCACATGCGAGCACGTGCGGTCGGTTTTCTGCTGGGTGCCGCAGTCCTGGTCATCTTTTCGGCGAGGCTGGCCTTCGCGCAAGGATCGCAGATCGACGGCACCGTCAAAGACTCGAGCGGGGGAGCGCTTCCAGGCGTCACCGTCACCGTCACACAGACCGCGACGGGTCTCACGCGAACGGTCGTCACCGATGCCGCGGGTGTGTATACCCTTGCCAACCTGCCTGTTGGTCCCTATCGACTCGAAGCGATGCTTCAGGGATTCAGGACGTTCCGCCAGGACGGCATCGTGCTGCAAGTGAGCACCAACCCGGTGGTGAACGTGACGCTGGAGGTCGGTGAAGTTGCCGAGACGATCACGGTCCGCGGCAACACGACGCTGGTCGAAACCCGCAACCCCGGCATCGGGCAGGTGGTCAACAACCAGCAGGTGCTGGAGCTGCCGCTCAACGGCCGTCAGCCGACGCAGCTGATCCTGCTCGCGGGGATGGCGACGGGCGGCGCCGGAGCAGCGGCCGCGCAGGGCGCCGGCGCACTGAATTCCGGCGTCCGCAATTACCCGACGGTGACCATCTCGGTGGCGGGAGGTCTGTCGAACGGCATGGCGTACGTGCTCGACGGCGGCACGCACAACGACCCCTTCAACAACCTGAATCTGCCGCTGCCGTTCCCCGACGCGCTGCAGGAATTCAAGGTGGAGACGAGCGCGCTCCCGGCGCAATACGGCCATCACTCCGCGGCGGCGGTCAATGCGGTGACGAAATCCGGCACGAACGTGCTGCACGGCAGCGTCTTCGAGTTTCTGCGCTCCGACGTGTTGAACGCGACCAATGCGTTTGCCGCCGTGGCGGCGGACGGCTCCCGCCGCAGCGACGGCCTGCGCCGCAATCAGTTCGGCGGAACAGTGGGCGGCCCGCTCATCAAGAATCGCCTCTTCTACTTTGCCGGCTACCAGGGCACGCTGGCCCGCGTGACGCCGACGAGCTCGTTCGCCTTCGAGCCGACGCCCGCGATGCTCGCCGGCGACTTCTCCGCGATCACGTCCGCCGCCTGCAACGGCGGACGCGCTGTCGCGCTGCGGGCGCCCTTCGTGAACAACACGATTTCGCCGGCGCTCTTCTCGAAGGCGGCGCTCAGCCTGACGTCGAAGCTGCCGGCACCGACGGACCCCTGCGGCCGCGTCACCTTCGACCGGCGATCCGACAGCGACGAGCACATCGTCATCGCCCGCGTGGACTATCAGTGGCGCAACAACCACTCGCTGTTCGGCCGGCTGCAGACCGCGACCTACAAGACGAAGGCCGACTATGACGGCGTCAACGCCATTTCGTACAGCAGCGCGCCGCTCGACGACGCGGTCACCTCGTTCGTGCTCGGCGATACGTACCTGCTGGGGCCGAATACCGTCAGCTCGTTCCGCGCCACGTACAACCATGCGGACATCAAGAAGCAATACGCGGAGTTCTTCGACCTGCAGGACATCGGCGTGAACGCGGCGGTGCCGATGCCGAACTACCTGCGCATGACCGTCTCCGGCGGGTTCGGGCTGGGCGGCCCAAGCGCGCTGCCCGGTCAGACGCCGACCAAGACGCTGCAACTGGCCGAGGAGCTGAGCGTCGTGCGCGGCCCGCATCAGATCGGGTTCGGCGTGAACTTCATCCATGCGAGCCTCGACGCGAAGTCGTACCTGAATGGACCCGGTAATTTCACCTTCACCGGCCAGACGACGGGGCTGGGCCTGGCCGACTTTCTGATCGGGCGTCCCACGACCTTTACCCAAGGCAGCATCACGAGCCTGTCGACGCGCGTCAACTACGTCGGTCTGTATGTGCAGGATTCGTGGCGTGCGGCGTCGCGTGTGACCATCAACGCCGGCCTTCGCTGGGACCCCTACTCGCCGGTCTACAGTGACGATCCGCTATTCAGTCACTTCTCAATGGACCAGTTCCGCGCCAACGTGCGAAGCACGGTCTTTCCGAATGCGCCCGCCGGCCTCATTTTTCAGGGAGACCCTGGTTACCCGGGCAACTCTGCCGGAGAACGGCAGCTCGGAAACCTCGCGCCGCGCGTGGGGATCGCGTGGGATCCTCAAGGGAACGGCCTGACGACCGTTCGCACGGCGTACGGTCTCTTCTACGATCTGCCGCATCTGTTCAGCTACATCGGGTTCTCCGGCGCGCCGCCCTTCGGCAACGTGATTTCACCGACGGTGACCAGCTTCGACAATCCGTGGTCGAACACGTCCGGCGGCAATCCGTTTCCGATTACGCCCGGCCCGAACATGACGTTCCCCAACTTCGGCAGCTACGTCACGCATCCGCTCGATCTCAAGCCGCCGTATTCGCACCAGTTCAACGTGAGCCTCCAGCGCCAGGTCGGCAAGGACTGGCTGCTCGCCGCCAACTACGCGGGCAGCCGCGGGCGCCGGTCGTGGGTGGGCGATCAGCTGAATCCTGCCGTCTACATTCCAGGCACCTGCGCCGGCGCGGCCTGTTCGACGACGGCGAACGTGAACCAGCGGCGGGTCCTGATCCGCGAGAACCCGCAGCAGGGGCAGTTCTACGGCAGCATCATCGCCGTGGACGACAGCGGCTCGTCCGACTACAACGCGCTGCTGCTGTCGGTGCAGCGCCGGTCGGTGAGCGGCCTCTCGGTTCAGGGCAACTGGACGCTGGCCAAGTGCGTCAGCGACAACACCAACTACGAGCCGGGCGTCGCCGGAACGAACCTGATGATTCCCGGCAACCCCGGGGCCGACCGGGGCAGCTGCGGCAACTCGGATCGACGCCACGTCGTGAACGTGTCGCTCGTGTACCAGACGCCGAGGCGCTCGGGTGCCCTCGGCGCATTCGTCAGCGACTGGCAGCTCTCCAGCATCATCACCGGATCGACGGGGGGACATTTTTCCGTGACGACAGGCGTCGACAACGCGCTCTCCGGCCAGACCGGCGAGCGCCCGAATCAGGTGCTCGACAACGTGTACGCCAACAAGGGTTACCAGTGGCTGAACGCCGCGGCCTTTTCATCACCAGACCCGGGCACATATGGAAACCTGGTCGTCAACAGCATCGAAGGGCCCGGACGGTTCAACATCGATATGGGACTGGTGCGATCGTTCCGGCTCGGGACCGACCGTCAGATCCAGTTTCGGGCGGAGGCGTTCAACGTCACGAACCGCGTGCAGCTCGACAACCCGGTGACCGCGTTGAACAGTCCCACCTTCGGGTTCATTACCTCCGCGGGGGATCCACGGATCATCCAGCTCGCGGTGAAGCTCATCTTCTGAGGCAGGAATCGTGACGGGTGAAGCAAGTTTTTTGAGTTCCGGGAGGGGAGGTCACAGCATGAGACGCAGGCTCCTACAGACGGCAGCGGTCGTGGCTGGGTTACTGGCGGGCGGGTCGCCGGCGCTGGCGCATCATTCGTTCGCCGCCGAGTTTGATGCGACCAAGCCCATCACGCTGACCGGCGCCGTGACGAAGGTCGAATGGTCCAACCCGCACGTCTATCTCTTCGTTGACGTCAAAGACGCGGAGGGCCGATCGGCGAATTGGGCGCTCGAAGGCGGCGCGCCCAATGCGCTGTATCGCAACGGATGGCGGAAGGACTCGGTCAAGGCCGGTGATGTGCTGACCATACAGGGATTTCTCGCGCGCGACGGCTCCCATCTGGCCAACATGCGAAGCGTCACGCTGGCTGATGGCCGCCGCGTCCTCGGCGGACAGCAGGATGGCGGCCCCGAGGTGCGACCGTGACCTGCGTGAACATCGGGCGCCCTCTGAGCGGCGTTGCGACCGTCGTCATGCTGAGTCTCGGGTGCGCGTCGATCGGGTTTGCCCAATCACCTGCGGCCGCCTCTTCACCGGCCGCTTCTTCACCGGCCGACCCGCACGATCTGAACGGCCTCTGGCAAGGACCGTACACGCCGGACCTGGCGCGCGCGTATGGCAAGGAGCTGCCATTTACACCGTACGGCCTCGAGCGCTGGAAGAAAGTCGATACGGCATATGACCCGACGGCCGTCTGTCTTCCCGTCGGCCCGGCGCGCGGTATCCAGGCGCCGATGCCGTTTCAAATCGTTCAGACGAAGGACGTCACGACGCTGCTGTTCGAATACCAGCACACGTTTCGGATGATCTATGCCGACGGCCGCAAGCCGCCGGACGATATCGCCGATTACCCCGAGTGGATGGGCTTCTCCTCGGGACGATGGGAGGGTGACACGCTGGTCGTCGACACGGTCGCCGTCAACGACCGTACCTGGCTGGACACCGCCGGCCACGAGCACAGCGACAAACTGCGGCTCACGGAGCGGTTCCGTAAGACTGCGCCGGACAGTATCGAATGGACGGTGACGTTCGACGATTCCGTCTTCTTCACGCAGCCGTGGTCGGTCACGCGAACGCTGCGGCGGCTAAAGGCGACCGACCGCGTCATGTCTTACTCGTGCGAGGAGAACAACCGCGACGTGCCGCACCTGGTGCCGAAGACCGGCCGACCGTAATCAATGAATCCGGTGGACACGCGCGGCGAAAAACGATGACGGGCAGGCCCGTCCTCGCCTGCATGCTGCCGATGACGGCGCTCGCGCGTCCCGCGTTGGCGCAGCGGGATCTCTCCCGCGAATGGAGCGCGCGGTACCACGAAGACCAGGAGCATCGCATCCCGGGACCCGACTTGCGTGGACTATACCGGCCTGCCGATCAACGAACGCGGCGTGTTTGAAAGCGGATAGCTGGGACGCGTCGATCCTGTCGTTGCGCGAGCATCAAGCCAAGCCGGGCACCTACGTGATTCCCGGCCACGGCCGGCTGTGCGATGAAGCAGACGTGGTCGAATATCGCGACATGGTGACGATCGTCCGTGACCGCATTCGGAACCTGATCGGGAAGGGGATGACGCTCGCGCAGGTGAAGGCTGCAAGGCCGACGCTCGATTACGACGGCCGATACGGATCCGGCGACACGTTCATCGACGCCGTGTATCGGGACCTCAGTCGAAAGTAGAAGGTGACGAAAAAGGCGGCGCGCATGAAGGCACGCGCGCCGCCAACAAGATCCTCAGCTACGTCTTCTTCTTGCCGGTTCCGCTCTGAGTGTTCCCGCCGAGCTCTTGACTCACCTTGAGAGTGCCGTCAGCCTGCATCGCGAGCGTCATGACGACGTCCACCTCGCCACCGCGGCCTTGTTGCTTGAACTTCAACACCAGATCGTTGCCTTTCTTCGAGACGTCGGTGATCTCGATGGCGCCTCCGCGGCCGCCGCCCAGCGTGGCCGCCACCTTGCCGCTGACGTCTTTGATCGTCAGCGACCGCTCCTGCGGCCCACGGCCCCCTTCGATCGTCAGTGCCCACTCTCCCATCCATGCCTTTGCATCAGCGGACGCCAACGCCTGGCCACCGGCGATTAGCGGGGTAGACCCGCTCCGAGCCGCCAAGAACAGCCCCAACACCAGCAGTACCGTTCGCGACAAAGTCCTGTACATAACGACCTCCTCTACGTCTGAATTTACCCGAGGGTTGGCATATGGAATCCGGCCGGTCCGACATCTTCATTCGGCCACCGGGTTGTGACGGCTTTCGTCCGGGTATAGAACGAGACCCCTTCAATCCCGTGCATGTGAAGGTCTCCGAACATTGACTGCTTCCACCCGCCGAATGAAAAGAAGGCCATCGGCACCGGGATCGGGACGTTGATGCCGACCATGCCCACTTCGATTTCTTCCTCGAAACGCCGCGCGGCGCCGCCCGAATTCGTGAAGATTGCGGTCCCGTTTCCGTACGGATTGCGGTTGACCAGCTCGATGGCTTCCGCCAGCGTGTTGGCTCGCAACACCACGAGCACGGGCCCGAAGATTTCGTCGCGGTAGATCGACATCTCCGGCGTCACACGATCGAACAAGCTCGGGCCCAGGAAGAATCCGGCTTCATGACCAGGGATTTTCAACCCTCGCCCGTCGACGACCAGTGTCGCCCCTTCGACGATGCCGGCGTCCACGTAGCTCCTGACCCGGTCGAGGTGGGCGGCGGTGACGAGCGGCCCCATGTCCATTCCCTCGGCGGTGCCCGGGCCGACCTTGAGCCGCCGCGCCTTTTCCGCGAGCTTCTCCACCAGCGGATCCCCGGCCTCTCCCACCGCCACGACGGCCGAGATTGCCATGCAGCGCTCGCCGGCCGATCCGTACCCCGCGCCAATCAACGCGTCTGCGGTGAACTCGATGTCGGCGTCGGGGAGCACGACTGCGTGGTTCTTGGCGCCTCCGAGCGCCTGGACGCGCTTTCCGCTTGCGGTGGCTGTAGCGTACACGTGCCTGGCGACGGGCGTCGAGCCCACGAACGACACAGCCTTGATGTCGGGATGCGTCAGGATCGCGTCCACGGCGGCCTTGTCGCCGTGGACCACGTTGAACACGCCGTCGGGCAACCCCGCCTTCTTGAGGAGCTCCGCCATCCGCATACCCGCCGACGGATCCTTTTCCGACGGCTTGAGGACGAACGTGTTCCCGCAGGCGAGCGCCATGGGGAACATCCACATCGGCACCATGACGGGAAAGTTGAACGGCGTGATCCCGGCGCAGACCCCGAGGGGCTGATGACGTGAATGCGCGTCGACTCCGCGGCCGACCGATTCGGCGTGTTCACCTTTCAGGAGGTGCGGCGCCCCGATCGCGAATTCGACGACTTCGATCCCGCGCTGGATCGAGCCCATCGCGTCGAGGAGCACCTTGCCGTGCTCCTCGCTGACGATGGCCGCCAGCTCCTTCTGATGCTGCTCCATCAGCTCGCGAAATCGCGCGAGGATACGCGCGCGCCGCAGCGGTGTGGTGGCGCGCCATCCGGGGAATGCATGCCTGGCGGCGGCGACGGCCGCGTTGACGTCTTCGGCGTCCGCGAGCGGCACGCTCCGAATCACCCGGCCGGTGGCCGCGTTCGTGATCTCGGCGAATCGTTTCGTCCGCGCGGTGGCGGGCTTGCCGTCGATCCACAGCGGAATGGTCGGGACCGACGCGCTCGCGGGCGCGAATCTCTGAGCAGGAGTGGCCATCGATGTCCTGCGCGATTCTACCTCGTATTGACTCCTTCCGCCGACGATGACATTGTCAACCGGCGCCAGCCACGCGCGCGATGCGCCGGTGAACACAGCTGACGCCGAGTTCCACCACATGGTCGACCTTGTCGCCACCGTCCGGCATCATTTCGGTCACGGGTCTTTTCGCCCGGGTCAAGAGGATCTCGTGCGCGCCGTGCTGGACGGACATGACGTCCTCGCGGTGATGCCGACGGGCTCGGGAAAATCTCTTGGCTTTCAGTTGCCCGCGATCCTGTTGCCCGGTACGACGCTTGTCGTCTCGCCGCTGATCTCGTTAATGAAGGACCAGGTCGACGAGCTGAATCGCCGCGGTGTTCGCGCCGCGGCATTGCACTCGATGCTGTCGAGCGACGCCCGTCGCGACGCGCTGAGAGCCGCCCGAGCGGGTGAGGTCCGATTGCTTTACGTTGCGCCCGAGCGGTTCGCGTCCGATCACTTCGCCCGGTTGCTGCGTGAGTTGCCTATTGCAAGATTTGTGATAGACGAGGCGCACTGCGTGTCCGAGTGGGGACACGACTTTCGACCGGACTACCGCCGCCTCAGAACCGCGGCTGCCGAGTGCGGCCGCAGCGACGGCCAGACCGGTCGCCCCCCGATGGCGGCGTTCACCGCAACCGCCACGCCCGAAGTCCGCGACGACATCGTTGACCTCCTCGGCTTGACGAAGCCTCGCGTTGTTGTCGCCGGATTCGACCGGCCAAACATCGCTCTGCGGGTACGGCCGGTCTCCGGCGAATCGGAAAAGCAGCAGCTGCTCCCGAATCTCGTGGGCGATCGCCGGGCGCTCGTGTATGCCGCGACTCGTCGGAACGCCGATACAGCCGCCGAGACCTTGCGGCTCGCCGGCGTCGACGCCGCGGCCTATCACGCAGGCCTGGCCGACGCGGAACGCACGCGCGTGCAGGACGGGTTCGTTTCGGGCGCGGTGCGCGTCGTGTGTGCGACAAACGCCTTCGGGATGGGCATCGATCGACCGGACGTGGAGTCGGTGGTCCACGTCGATATCCCGGGCTCGCTGGAGGCGTACTACCAGGAAATCGGGCGGGCGGGCCGCGACGGCCGGCAGGCAATCGCGACGCTGCTCTGGAACTACGCCGACGTGAAGACCCGAGAGTTCCTGATCGATCGCGAACGAGAGGAAGTGCCGGGCCGTCCGACTTTTGCCGTCGATCCGGCCGACGTCGCGCGGCGAAAGGAGATTGAACACAAGAAGCTGCGGCGGATCGTGGCGTATGCCGATGCCGCCGGCTGCCTGCGAGCGACGATCTTGCGGTACTTCGGCGATCCGGCGGTGCATGAGCCGTGCGGGAGCTGCGGAAACTGCGATCGCCGTGCGCCGGTCGATGCGGCGGCACGCTTGCTGGTCCGGAAGATTTTGTCCGGCATTGCGAGAGCGGGCGAGCGATACGGCAGACGGAAGATTGCGGCGATGCTCGTGGGTCAGGTCGAGGAACTGCCGGAGCCGCTGACACGACTCTCGACCACCGGCCTGCTGCGCGACGAGCCGCCGCGCTCTATCGAGCGATGGATCGACGCCGCATGCGCAGCCGGACTGATCCGCGCGTCAGACGATCAGTATCGGACGCTCAGTTTGACGCCGCTCGGCCGAGAGGTGATGGCGGGACGCGTCGAAGAGGTGCAGATGACCGTTCCAGCGGCACGACCCTCGAAGTCCACTCGCCCTCGACGACGTCGTCGGACGGCACGTGGAGGCGCCTTCAGGCGTCGGTAACGCGCGGGCCGTATCCCTTCCATCGGTGACCTCGCCGGTGCCGACGATGTTCCGGGCGTTCGTGATGGTGAGCATCGTTTTGACAGGCACAACGGCGGTCGGCGCGACCAGTGAGCAACACTATCCTTGCCGGGTCCGAACCAGGGCATCCTCAGAGAAGCGGCAGCAGTAGGTGCTCGAGCGCCCGGCCGACGTTGGACTGTTTCAGTTTCGCGACATCCTCGACGTGGCGAACGTTGCATGGGTGGACGGCGTCAACTGCCGTCGCTTGCCCACGGCACGTCCAAACGCCCGGTCAGTTCGCCTCGGTGGTGAATGTCTTGCCCAATGACGCGCGATCAACTGCCGTCCCTCGCTGGTAGACCTTGTTGATCTTTCGAGTGTTGAGGATGTTATCCAACGGGTTGGCGTCGAGCACGATGAAGTCGGCGCTCTTGCCAGCCGCGACCGTCCCGATCTCGTCGAGCTTGAGAATGGCCGCCGACGTCCGCGTCGCCGCGACGATCGCCTCAGCCGGGGTCAGCCCGCAAAACACCGTGTCGGCCAGCTCGGTGTGGACGCCCCAGCCGATATCGCTATTTCCGTCGGTTCCAAGGCCGATCATCATCCCTGCACCATGCACTCGTTTCAGGTTTCGGCATTGGACCGCAAACAGGTCGCTCGATCCCGAGCCGCTCGGTTCCCTGCCTGAGGCCACCGCGGCCCGCCGGCTCGCCAGCTCGTCGCGCATTCTCCTGAGCTGACTCGCGGGCAGGGAGTCGGTCAGCCAATCGATCTCCGCCGCCGTCTCCTCGGCCGACAACGTCCGAGTCGGGAGGTTCGGCCCAACCCAGGTATTGGGATGCTGTTTGAGAATCGTCAGATACTCCTCGTCGACATCCCGATCCCGAACGCCGTGCGCGAACCCGTCGACTCCGGACCTGAGCAGCTGCTTCCCATCCTCCAGATTGAAGATGTGGGCGACGACGCGCATGCCGTTCTTGTGTGCTTCGTTGATGATGGCCTCGTACACGTTCACCTGCAGTTTCGGCACCGTCTTCTGTCGATCGTCGACCCAGATCTTGATCATCTCCACTCTCTTGTCGCGCAGCGTGCGGACGAGGGCCCTGCCTTCGTCTTCGGTCTGCGCCCCGTACGGCACCCCCAGACGATAGTCCGCCACCGGCCCCGCCATCGGCGTGGCCGCGATCCCGCGACCCACGGTCAGGAACCGCGCCGCATTCGGAATCATTTCGTTTCGCAACTGGTAGGGAAGCTCTGGATTCACATCCCACCGGTCGAGGCCCATGCTCAGCGTCGCCGCGACGCCGTAGTAGGCGTACCGTTGCAGGTGGTCGATGACCAGATCGCGCGTGTAGCTCGTTTTGGCGGCCTGGTTGGTCTTGTGGTTCGTCCACCCGAGGTGATTGTGAATGTCGACGAGCGCGGGCATGACGGTCTTCCCGGTCAAGTCGACGCGCGTCGCGCCGGCCGGCGGCCGGACCTCGCCCTTCCTGCCGACCCGCGTGAACCTGCCGTTCTCCACGACGAACGCGGATCTCTCGATCGGGGCTCCACCATCCCCCGTGATAAGCCGGGCGCCTTCGAACAGCACCGCGCCGCCTGTCCGGCCTGCCTGAGTCGCCGACACCCAGGCGAAGCCCGCGCAGGAGAACAGGACCACCGTCATGATGCTTGCTGCGCGCATGGGACCTCCGCCGCTTTGAACCGTGTGCCGTGCCGTGCCGTGCCGTGAAGCATAGCTGAGAACACCATGGGAGATATCCACCAGCGGAACAGTCCAGGAGTGGCGTTATGA
>JAHFUI010000152.1 GCA_023265175.1 Acidobacteriota bacterium | reverse complement strand
CAGACGATAGGAATTATGAAGGCCCTGTCGCTGGGGCAACGGAACCCCGGTTGTCCGACCCCCGGGGGTGCGCTCCCGTCAGCGCGGATGGCCCCATGCACAGCGTCTGCAGCGTCGCGGCGAGCGGATTCGGCGAAGCTCCGCCAGCGCGGTGTGTTCCGAATGCATCGTCGCCGAGACCGCTTGCGAGATGAACTTCCGGCCTCGCGGCACGGACCAATCCGAGCTGTTGCCGCTCGAGCGCGAGGCGAACCTGCTGCAGTTCAGCCGGCAGCTTCAGGTGTGCGGACTGCAGCCTCGGTTCGGGCAGCGCCAGCGGCCCCGTCGGCGGTATCCACGCGGCGTCGAACTCGGCGTCGGAGAGCGATGAGATCGCCACGGGCTTGCCACCGACGCCCATGAACAGGCCGTCTTCGTCTTCGGCATCAACGAGCACCATGCCCGCGACTTCGGTCGAATATCGGCGCGCGAACAGCCGGACAAAGCGGCCGCCCATCGACTGGCCCACCAGCAGGAAGGGGGCTTTTTCCCCGAGCGAGTCGAGCGCGGCGTGAAGATCGCGCGTCGCCTCTTCGCCGCGCAAGTCGTACGGCGCGGGCTCGCTCCACCCGTAGCCGGCGCGATCGTACGAACACACGCGATTGGTGCGCGACACGGCGGGCTGCACGAGCGCCCAATCGATCGAGAAGGAAGAAGCGCCCGACTCGAGGATCACGGTCGGGCTTCCAGCGCCCGTGCAGTAGACGTGCAGCCTGTGCCCGCCGACATCGACGAGCTTTCCGGGCGGCGGATACATCTCCTGAGCCACGAGCGACGAGGCACAACCGAGCGCGGCAACGAAGGCGACGGCGGTGACACGCCTGACTACTTCGCTCCGCCCGAGATAGCCGTCAGCAGCACGACGAGCCCCTTGTCGCCGCCGCCGATCTTCGACGTGCCGACGACGACGGTTTCGCCGACGGCCATCTCGAATCGTGAGTCGATCAGCCGACGCGCCTTCGCCATGCGAATACTCTTGTCGAGCCTGGCGATTTCCTCCCGGATTCCCTTCTTCGCACCTTCAGGCGCGTTGTTCATTTCCGCCTGAGCGGCAGCGCGCTGTGCCGCCATACCATTCACCGCCATCGATCGCGCGAACTCCTCGCTCGCGTTGTCTGGCGCGCCGACTTCGCGAAGATGGAAGACGACGTTGAGCATGCCCTCCTTCTTAGAATTAAACGGAGTGGGCATGATCTCGTCGGCGTTGACGTCGACGTCGTATTCCTGATCGTCGAGCCCCTTCAGTCGCCCCGTGGCGGTCTTCGCGCCGAGCACGAGCTGCGTCTCGAGGACGCGATAGCTCTTGTAGGGCAGGAAATCTTTCACGTCAGCCAGCGCCTTGCGCACGGCGGTGGGGACTTCTTCCGACGGAGCCGTGCTGTGTGTTTCGCCAAGCAACAGGATCACGCTGAATCCCCGTTGACGCGTTTGCGCGTGCGCGGCGGTCGCGCACAGAAGCGCGAGGCTCGCGATCGCGGTCATGATTCGAGTCTTTCGCATGAGATCCTCGTTTCTTGAGTTTTCCGTTTCTCGTTTTCCGTTACAGCTCAAATTCGTCATGGAACGTCCAGATGATTCGCGTGCCGCCCGGCGCCGAGAACTGCAGCTGCCGGCGTGCGCCTTCTTTCGCGGCGGGCGCTGGCGGCACCGCCCGCTGCTCGCGGTCGCCAAGCCGCACGCCGACGCTGACGCCGAGCACCAGGCACACTGCCACGGCCGCCGCGAGCGCCAGTGGACGCGGCCACCAGAACGGCGCCGCCGCCGGCTGGCTCGCCGCCGCCGCGACCAGCTGTCGCCGCATCCCA
The DNA here is from genome assembly GCA_023265175.1 of Acidobacteriota bacterium. Taxonomy (GTDB): domain Bacteria; phylum Acidobacteriota; class Vicinamibacteria; order Vicinamibacterales; family CAVVIG01; genus JAHFUI01. The sequence goes on along the minus strand of JAHFUI010000152.1, from coordinate 9,092 downwards.
TGCGCGTCGACGGCCGACAGCTCAGCTTCGCGCGCCAGCGGATCGCCTTCCGCGAGTAATTGCTTCAGGTTCTTCATGATTCGTCCCTGCCCCCTGACCTCTGGTCTCCGGCTTCTGCTTGCCCCGTGATCACGTCCGCCAGCTCGCGGCGCCCCCTCGACAGATGCCATCGGACGGTGACAGCCGTCACGCCGAGCAGTTTCGCGATGGCCGGAACCGTCGCGCCCTCGAGCTCGTGCATCACGAGCACCGCGCGCCGCCGCGGCGCGAGCCGCTCGAGCGCCCGCCATACGGTTGTCTTTGCGATCAGCGCTGTCTCGTGATCGGACGACCTGGGACGGGCGGCGTGCGCCTCGCCTTCGGGATCGATCCGTTTCCTGGCCGACGTTCGGCGCCACTCGTCGCGCTTGATGTTCACGAGCACGCGCACGAGCCAGGCTTCAGCGTTGTCCCCCGGGCCGGCCGGCACCGACCGCGGCGAGCGCGCCGCCCGCAGGAACGTCTCCTGCACGAGGTCGCGCGCCTCGTCCGCGCCCGCCGACAACCGGCGCGCCAGCCGGTAGAGCCGCTGGTGATGGGCGTCGAACAGCTTCCCCAGTCTCTCAGCCGTGTCGGTCCCGGCGGCTTCGGTGGGGAGGGTCGCGGCCATCACGTGCCCAATCACACTCTCACAAACGAACGGGCCGTGCCGAATGTTGGCGCAGGCGGGCCACCGGCTGAGTCCGATGCGCGTCCTCGAAGCCGGCGGCGCGATCGACCGACGCAAATCCGGGAGCGAGCGCACGGGGCGACGGACCCATGACTGGTTCATGCTGTGAGGACAAACGCGCGACGATCGAAGGGAGCAGCGGGACACGATGCAATTTCGGCAGCTCGGTCAGTCGGGCTTCAAGGTGCCGGTGCTCAGCTTCGGCACCGGGACGTTCGGCGGCGACAGCGAGTTCTTTCGCGCGAGGGGCGAAACCGGCGTCAACCAGGCGACGCGGCTCGTGGATAGCTGCCTCGACGCCGGCGTCAACATGTTCGACACGGCCGACGTCTACTCCGCCGGCTTGTCGGAAGAGATTCGGACGGTTTTGCCCTGAGCGATTTCGGTCTGGGAAAACTTCTCGCTGCCGCTATAGTGGACCAAGCGCGGAAACACCGAACGAGAGCGCCTGAAGAGGTTCAGCGGATCCAGCAGCAGCGCAGGATCGCGTCATAGACTTCGCACGCGCACGATCCACACGGTCTTGTTGCGCGTAAGTCGTCGACACAAGATGTGCTATATTTCCCGACCACCAAGGAGCATTAAAGATTGTCGGCATTACGGGCAGTGGCGTATCGAGAAACCGAAGCACCGTCCGGCCGGGAGGCTGTCCGTCCGCCGCTCAAGTGGGCCGGCGGGAAGCGGTGGCAGCTCCCGCACCTCGGGCTGCTATGGAAGACTCACAGCAACCGCCGGCTCGTCGAACCATTTTGCGGAGGACTCGCAGTCACGACGGGGCTCATGGCTCAGCGCGCGCTCCTCAATGACATCAATCCGCACGTCATCAATTTCTACGACTGGCTGAAACGCGGGCTCGCGATCTCCTTCCCGATGGAAAACGAATCGAAGGAGTTCTACCTGGCTCGCGCGCGGTTCAACGATCTGCTCAAGACCGGCAAAGGGAAGACTGCGGAAGCTGCGGGCCTCTTTTACTACCTGAATCGGACCGGATACAACGGGCTCTGTCGCCTCAATTCGCGCGGGCTTTTCAACGTGCCGTTCGGGAGCTACGCGAACATCAACTACAAGAGAGATTTTTCAGAATATCGCGCGGCGTTTTCGAATTGGACCTTCACGAATACCGACTTCGAGAAGATGCCGATCGCCGACGAGGATTTCATCTACGCGGATCCGCCCTACGACGTGGAGTTCACCCAGTATTCGAAGGGCGGGTTCGACTGGGACGAGCAGGAACGCGCCGCCGAGTGGCTCTCGAAGCACAAGGGACCGGTCATCCTGTCGAACCAAGCGACGCCTCGGATCGTGAAGCTCTATCGCTCGCTGAAGTTCACCTGCAAGTTCTTGAACGCACCCAGGAGGATCAGTTGCACGGGCGATCGCACTCCCGCTCCTGAAGTCCTCGCGATCCGCCATCTCTACGTCGGGGAGGGGGCTGAAGAAGTACTTGGCCTACGCGGATAAGGTGGAGATCCTCACGCTTGAATCCTTCGTCGCGAGGGCGAACGCCGGGGAACTGTAATGGCGAAACGACCACGACGGGCACCGCGGCGGATGAATAATCGGACGCGGACGCAGCGACGGGCGTTCCTTTTCCTCCGCGAACACCTCCAGACGCAGGAACCATTCACGATCGATCAATTCGTGCGGCGACCGGATGGGATGACGTGCGCGAGGGTCGGGCCACCGAACGCCCGCAAGCGTGCCGGATGCCAACGGCTGATCTGATGGATGTGGCCTGAATCGGCGGACTGCGCGGATGGCGGCTGCATTTTCTGCGCGGCGAGATCCCGGCACAGTTAGCGGTTCCTGCAGCGGCCACTGGCCGATTTCGTGCTCACTGGGTAGTGAGTTGGCGCTTTCGCTGGTTCGCAAGCACACCCGAGCAGCAGCACCTCCTCGATCAGCTCGGCATCACCATCCCCGCCACCTCGAGTGGAACGCCGAATGTCGAGACGTGGTGACGTCGTGAGCGGATTTCCTAAGCCTTCTCAACGTTTCGCCGTTTTCGTGACGAACTTGGCTCAGGCGTGGTCGACGGCGCGTCGCCCGTGCGGCTCGGAAGCTGCGGGAGCGCGGCGCCCAGCGACGGCGCCAACAATCCCGCTTTCACGTAGCTGTCCAGCTTCTCGCGCGTGTCGACGATGTCCAGGTTCCGCATCGTCAGCTGGCCGATGCGATCCTGCGGCGTGAACGCCGACTCCCCCTTCTCCATCGTCAGCCGCTCGGGATGGTAAGTGAGGTTCGGGCCGCGCGTATCGAGAATCGAGTAATCGTTGCCGCGACGCAGCTCGAGCGTCACCGCGCCGGTGATCACGCGGGCGACCCACCGCTGCGCGGTTTCGCGCAGCATCATCGCCTGCGGATCGAACCAGCGGCCCTGGTAGAGCAGGCGGCCGAGACGACGGCCGTTGTCGCGGTACTGCTCGATCGTGTCCTCATTGTGAATGCCGGTCAGGAGCCGTTCGTAGGCCGCAAACAGTAAGGCCATCCCCGGGGCCTCGTAAATGCCGCGGCTCTTGGCTTCGATGATCCGGTTCTCGATTTGGTCGCTCATACCCAGCCCATGGCGTCCGCCGATGACGTTCGCGTCCAACATGAGCCGGACCGGGTCCTGATACGACGTCGCGTTCAGCCGAACGGGCTGGCCTTCCTCGAACCCGATCGTGACCGTTTCGGGCGTGACGGCCACATCCTCACGCCACGATGCCACGCCCATGATCGGCTCGACGATTCTGACGCTCGTGCTGAGACGCTCGAGATCCTTGGCTTCATGCGTCGCGCCCAGAATGTTCGAGTCGGTCGAGTACGCCTGTTCGGCGCTCATCCGATACGCGAACCCGGCGCGGCGCATGTACTCCGACATCTCCTTGCGTCCGCCGAGCTCGTCGATGAAGGTCTGATCAAGCCAGGGTTTGTAGATCCGCAGATGAGGATTGGCCAGCAGGCCGTACCGGTAGAAGCGTTCGATGTCGTTGCCTTTGAACGTGCTCCCGTCGCCCCAGATGTGCACGTCGTCCTGTTTCATCGCGACGACCAGCATCGTGCCGGTCACCGCGCGGCCGATCGGCGTCGTGTTGAAGTACGGGACGCCGGCGGTCGAAATATGGAACGCCCCGCATTGAAGCGCGGCCATTCCTTCGGACACCAGGAGCGCGCGGCAATCGATGAGCCTCGCCTTCTCCGCCCCATATTGCAGGGCCCGGCGAGGGATCTCGTCGTAATCCGGTTCGTCAGGCTGGCCCAGGTTGGCCGTGTAGGCGTACGGGATTGCGCCCTTACTCCGCATCCAATGCAACGCGGCGCTGGTGTCAAGCCCACCGGAAAATGCGATGCCGACTTTCTCGCCGGCGGGAACGGTCTGAAGGATAGTGGCCATCTGATCTCCGAGGCTTCAACGTGCGAACGGTTCGCTCGCGCACCGTGTGGGTGCCGGGTCACTGGGTTCGCGCGAGGCGGGGGAGAATCGCCCGCGGGATCATCGGAAAGCATGCGCCGGATCCCGAGCGATGTCTTATGGAATGAACGTGAATTTCGCCTGACCGGTCACGGTGGTGGCCCAGCCGAGCAGCGAGCCGCCGCGCGGCCGCGTCCTCGCGTTGATCCGCACGTAGTAATCGCGGCTCGCGTCGAGCTTCGACGTCTGGCACAGCGGCAGCCGATTCGAGGTCGTCAACCATCGCTTGACGACCGATGCGTCTTCGGTCACCGACGCTTCCTCGACGCGACCGTCGACCGTGCGCGAGAGACTGTGACGTCTCGTCAGGTTGTCGTACTGGTCGGTCGCGGTGACGACCGCGGTACAGATCGTCGGGTCGACCCAGAGCGGGACGACCATGCGCAGCTCGATGTCGTAGGTGAACGTCGTCCGCAGCCCGCTCGAGATCGCTTCACGGACCTCGTCGGTGAACGCGTCGGCCAATTCGAAGGACACGACCACCTTGTCATCGCTCACGATCGGTACGATGCGGAGGCTCTCGGCCGCGCGCACGAGTGCGCCAGCCGCCAGCAGTCCGATCGCGCACCAGATGCACAGTCTGCGGTTCATCGCGCGCCCTATCTTAGTACGCTTAGTACCGAATCGCCAGCGCCATATTCGCCCGCCAGAAAGAAAGTTGCTCCGGGCCGAAGCTGAGCCCGCGCTCCTCACCGGTCCCGATGCTTCGGAAATGCCGCACGTCCCAGCCGAGCCCGACCCGCTTCGATAGAAACCCGGTAACGCCGCCTCCCAGATCCATGCCAGGCCGCGTGCTGGCCACCTGCAATCCCCCGCCACCAACGCCGGGATCAATGCTCGCGCGAATGAGACCCGCGCCGCCGACGAAGTACGGCCTGAGCGTGTACTGCGTCAGGCGCCGCGGCAGCGCGACGACGACGTTGCCGGTGAGCGTCACGGCGCTGCTGCCGACAACCGGAGCGATGTTGCCGACAATCACGTTCTGATCACCGAAGAACCCGCGGACGTAGCCGACGTCCGCTTCGGCCCCCAGGATCTCGCCGAGCCATATGCCGCTGAGCCCGAACGCGACGTGCGGGCTGGCGACCGCATCCGCGGGATGCACAAACGTCGTGCTGCCGGCGAAGGTCACGCCGAGAAACGGCTTGATCTGCCACTCCGCCGACGCCTGCGGCGTCGCGCACAGCAGCAGCACCAATGACACCAGCCCGACCCGCAGCGTCAATCGCACCTGTCCCGCCTGGCTGGTGTCGCGTCCCCGAAGTTCGTTTGCATTCGGCCGGCGATGCATCCCGCCTGGCGGCGTTGCTCATCGCTCACATGTTCCCGACATGCTCGCTCCTCGCGCCTTGGGAGCCGGGCGCCTCGCCGCCCTCGGTGCCACAACGAACTTCGGGGACGCGACACTAGCGGACGAACATCCCGAGGAAGAGCCGCGCGAACGGCGACACGGTCACGTCGCCAGCCACCAGCGGGAACGGCTTCACCAGGCCCGTGCTGTTCGCCAACAGGATGAGCGTCAGGCCGCGCATCGGCACGGTCATCACCAGCGAGGATGACCCGGTCTCGCCGACGCCGAACTGCCAAACCACCGTCTCGCCGTTGTAACTCTGCACGAACCATCCGAGACCGTGGGGCAGGCGCTGGCCGTCGCGGCCGAGTGGCGCCTGCCAGGCGAGCGCGATCGTCTCGCCGCGCAGGAGGATGCCGTTCCTGAGCGCCAGATGAAACTTCGCGAGATCGCGCACGGTGGAGATCAAACCGCTCCTCGGCGTAATCGTCGTCGCCGTGTATTGCGATGGCGACGCACGCCGCAGCTGATCCACCGCGTACGGCGTGGCGAGCCGCTCGAGGACTCTCGCATACCGCTCGACCGCTGCCGCGTCGGGGACGCCTTCGGTGAGCAGCTCCGGATGAATCATGTCGGGACCGGGCACCGAGTCGGTCATCGCCAGGCGAACAAGCAGGTTCGCGAGCGTTTCGCGATAAGAGTCTCCCGTGCACGCTCTGACTGCGGCCTTGAGCGGATCGAGCCGTTCCGGACGGTAGGCGAAGACGAGCGCATCCGCCGCGCCGGACGTGTGCGTGAGCAGTTGTCGCAGCGTGACATCCGGCTCCGGACTCCCGGGTTTGTACTGACCGATGCGGTCATCGAGCGACAGCGTGCCTTCTTCGACGCAGCGCAGGACCATCGCCGCAGTAAATATCTGCGTCAGGCCGTCGAGGTGGAAGGGGGTGTCGGTCCTGGTCGCGATGGATCGCTCGAGGTCCTGCCGCCCAAACCCGCGCTCCCAGACGATGTCGTTGTTGCCGACGATGGCGGCGGCCAGGCCGGGAATGCCCGCCTGCGTACGCAGCGATTCGACGTAATCCCTGAAGCGATCGAGTAGCAGGTCGTCGGCGCGCGACGGCAGCGCGACGCACAGCGACACGGCAATCGTCAGGACCGGCAAGCAACGGCGCATGGGGATACAAGGGCCATCATAACCGCCTGGGACCCAGGGACGCCGGGAAAATTAGAACGACAATGTCGTGCGGCGTCCGCGCACGTCTCCGATGACTCGTGCCGGCACGCCGGCCACGATCGCGTCGTCGGGCACGTCGCGCGTCACCACCGCGCCGGCGCCGACCAGCGCCTCACGTCCAATGGTGACGCCCGCGAGAATGGTCGCGTGGCTGCCACGACGGCGAGAAGAAGCGCCCAGCACCACCACGTGCCGGCTCTCAGCCGCGCGTTCAGAGGGACCATGGTGGCGGTCGCCAGGCGACGGCAACGGCCGCGCGTACGGCGGCGGCCACGGTCTCGATCTGCGCGTCGGTGAGCTCGGGAGAAACGGGCAACGACAACACTTCGGCCGACGCACGCTCGGACGCCGGGAGCGCGCCCGGTTTGTAGCCGAGACTGGCGTAGGCCGGCTGCATGTGCACGGGCGTCGGATAATGAACGCCCGTCGCGATCCCATCGGCCGCGAGGGCTGCCCGCAGCGCGTCGCGCTCGCGCGAGCGGACCGTGTACTGGTGATACACGTGGCGGGCGTAGGCCATCTCCTCCGGCCGCGTCACATCCGCGCCCGCGAGGCTGTCGTTGTAGCGCGCGGCATGCTGGCGCCGCACGTCGGTCCACCGGCCCAGATGCCGCAGCTTCACCCGCAGAATGGCGCCCTGCAAGGCGTGCATCCGCGCGTTGAATCCGGCCAGGACGTGGTGATCCTTGGTCGCCTGGCCCCAGTTGCGAAGCAGCCGCAGCCGCCCGGCGAACGCGTCATTGCTGGTCACGATCAGGCCGCCTTCCCCGTACGCGCCGAGGTTTTTGGTCGGATAGAAACTGAAGCAGGCCAGATGACCGAGGCTGCCGGCGGGCCGGCCCTTGTACTGCGCACCATGGGCCTGCGCCGCGTCTTCGATGACCACCAACCCATGCCGATCGGCGATCGCTCGGATCGGATCCATGTCCGCTGTCTGGCCGTAGAGGTGAACGGGCAGAATCGCTTTCGTGCGCGGAGTGATCGCGGCGGCGATCCGCGTCACGTCGATGGTGAACGACTTCGGGTCGATGTCAACGAGCACCGGCCGTGCGCCCGCGTCACAGATGGCAGCAACCGTCGCCACGAACGTGAACGGCACCGTGATGACTTCATGGCCCGTCCCGACGCCGGCCGCCAGTAATGCGAGGTGGAGTGCGGCCGTTCCAGAGCTGACCGCTATCCCGTGTGATGCACCGGCATACGCCGCGAACTCCCGTTCGAACGCCTCGACTTCCTCGCCGAGCACGAACTGGCCGCTTTCCAGCACGCGGCCGACGGCTTCGTCGACTTCAGTCTTGATCGTGAGGTACTGCGCTCTCAGGTCCATGAATGGAATCATTCACGTTGCTCGAGAAGCGCAGGGTGAGGTTCTGCGGGGCCATCGACCGCGTGCCGTGCGGGAGTCGACGCGCGCGGCTTCACCGGCTCTTGATGAAGGTGCCCTGTTGAAGCTCGGAGAAAGCCTGCCGGAGCTCCTCCTCGGTATTCATGACGATCGGCCCGTACCAGGCGACAGGCTCCTCGATCGGCTTGCCGGAAACCAGCAGGAATCTGATGCCCATGTCTCCGGCCTGGACGGTGATCTCGTCGCCGCTGTCGAAGACCACGAGCGAGCGATTGGTCGTTTCCTCGCTCATCGCGCCTGGTATGACCGCGCCGGTCGCGCCGAGCCGGTCGGTTGTGACCTCGCGCGGATCGGACGCGTTGCGAAACGTGCCGGATCCGGCGAACACGTAGGCAAACGCGTGTTGCGAGTGCTCGACGGGCAGCGTCTTTCGCCGGCCCGGCGGCACGGACACATCCAGGTAGCGCGGGTCCGCCGCGATGCCTTCAACCGGACCGGTCGCGCCCCAGAAACTGCCACACACGATCCGGACCTTGGTGCCGTCATCGTCGGTGACTTCCGGAACATCCGCACCCGAAATGCCCTGATAGCGGGGCGCGGTCATCTTGAGCGATGACGGAAGATTCGTCCAGAGCTGGAAGCCGTGCACCCTGCCCTGTTCGTCGCCCTTGGGCATTTCCTGATGGATGATCCCGCTGCCGGCGGTCATCCACTGCACGTCGCCGTCCTTCAGCGTGCCGCGATTCCCGAGGCTGTCGCCGTGATCCACGGTGCCCGCGAGAACATACGTGATCGTCTCGATGCCGCGATGGGGATGCCACGGGAAACCGGCGAGATATTCGTCGGGGTTGTCGTTCCGAAAGTCGTCGAACAGCAGGAACGGATCCAGATCAGGCGAATGCCCGCCGAATCCGCGCCGCAGGTGCACGCCCGCGCCTTCGAGCGTGGGCCGTGATTGCATGACTCGCTTGACGGGTCGTATCGACACGGGACTCCTTTTCGCTGTGGATACTCCCAGTATACGCGGCGCCGGGGGGCGGTCGCGAATACTTTCTCCCT
>JAHFUI010000151.1 GCA_023265175.1 Acidobacteriota bacterium | reverse complement strand
ATCCCCGCTGGCTGCGTTGCTCCTCCGTCAAATACTCCCGGTATTCTCGGTCGTCGCGCCTTGCCAGCGGGGCGCCTCGCCCGTCTCGGTGCGACGCCAGACTTTCACCACGGGCTGTTAACCTTTCGTTAGAGTGCGTTGCGAAATTACCCGTAGCGGGTCCTGTCCGCGAACAGCCCCACCGGGTGCTCGGCGAAAAGCGCCTGTCACGGCCCTCACCTCCGCGCCCGGCGCGGCGCCCCGTTCGCGGCCACCCGCGTGAGGTAATTTCGCAACGCACTCTTAGAACCGCCAGAACCAGCCGGCCGTGACGCTGACCTGGCGCTGCACGCCGGATCCGGCGAAGGTTTGGAAGCCGGCAATCGGCACGCTCAGTGTCGACTGACCGACAGAGGGGTTATTGCTGACCTGTATGCTCGGCGTCGTCGGTGACACGAGGGGGAATGCAGGAGTCGAAGTCATGGCTGCCGGGTTGGCGTCCACGAGCGTGTCGATCGCGTTCTTGCTGAGATGCGCGCGAACATCGACGCGGACGCCCGAACGCGGCGAGACCGCGTACTTGAGGCCGCCGCCGATTACACCCACGAACGCCTGGCCGGGAATGGAGTAGCGCACGGTCACCGAATCGGTCTCGCTGATCGGAATGAGATTGCCGAGCACGAACTGGTATTTCCCCGCCAGAGTCACGCTGGGCGTGTCGCCGAGGTTGGACATGAGGCCGCCTCCCAGGGTCGCGAATGGGGTGAGCTTGCCTGGCTTCGTCAGGTTGATATCGACCGCACCGACCGTGAAGATCTGGCGCCCCTCGCGGTTGTGAATATCGCTGGTCGACGTGACAGTCGGCGTCAGAGACGGACCGGTGGCGAACAGCACAGTAAAGGTGGAGATGAAGCTGGCGCGGCTGGCCTCGATCGCCGACAGCACGTCGTCGCTCATCTCTAACCGGCCGCGGCTGTAATCAACGGTCAGTTCCGCGGTGAAGCGCGGATTGATCTCGCGGCTGACGCGAACGCCAAAACTGCTCCCACCCTGGCGCGCGACCGAGGCGTTCAGCACAGGGTCGAGCGGTGTGATCTTCTGCGTGAGTCGAAACGCCGCACTCACCTGGTTCAGCAGCACCGCGCCGTCGCCAAAATACCAGGAAGACTCGCGGCGGCTGGCCGAGCCTAACGCCGTGGTAAACGGTGCACCGGGGCCGGGCAGATTGGCGGTGCCGCCGCTCGGTTTGTTGGCCAGCATCCCGCCGCCGTGGAACTCGACCTCCCACCTGCCAGCACGCCGAGCATCGTCGAAAGAGCTTCCCCGAGGGCGTGTATCCGGACTGGCGGAGCGGCCTGCGGCCGGGCTCCCCCCGAACCTCCAGAACCAGCCGCCGGTGACGCTGACCTGGCGCTGCACACCGGACGCGGCGAAGGTTCGGAAGCCGGCGATCGGCGGCCCGGTCAGCGACGACTGGGCCACCGAGGGGATGGTGCTGAACTGAATGCTCGGTGTCGTCGGCGCTATCAGCACGACCCCTGGCGTCTGGGTCAGGACGACGGGATTGGCGTCCACGATGGTGTCGATCGTGTTGGGGCTGAGGTTCACGCGAACATCGAGACGGACGCCCGAGCGCCGTGAGACCGCGTACTTGACCCCGCCGCCGATCACACCGACGAACCTATGGCCGGGAGCGGAGTAGCGCACGTTGACTGTGTCGGTCTCGCTGAGCGGGGCGATGCCGCCGAGCAGGAGCTGGTACTTCCCCGCCAGGGTTACGCTGGGAGTGTCGCCGATATTGGAAATCAAGCCGCCGCCCACGGTCGCGAACGGGGCGATCTTGCCGGGCTTCGTCACGTTGATGTCGACCGCACCGACAGTGAAGACCTGGTAGCCGGTGCCATTGCGAATCGTGCTGATCGACGTCACAGTCGGCGTCTGAGAGGGACCGGTGGCGAACAGCCCGGTGAAGGCGGGTATGAAGCTGGCGCGGCTGGCCTCGATCGCCGACAGCGCGCCGTCGCTGATCTCTAACCGACCGCGGCCGAAATCGACGCTCAGTTCCGCGGTGAAGCGCGGATTGATCTCGCGACTGACGCGGAGGCCGAAGGTCCCCCCGCCTTGGCGCGCGGCCGAGGATGTGAGCACAGGGTCGAGTGGCGTAATCTGCGCAACGTGGAGCGCCGTATTCACCTGGTTCAGCAGCAGCGCACCGTCACCAAAATACCAGGAAGACTCACGGCGGCTGGGTCTGCCGGACAGCGTGGTAAAGGCTGTGCCCGGGTCGGGCAGACTGGCCGTGCCGCCGGTGGGGTTGCTGGCCAGCATCCCGCCGCCGTGGAACTCGACCTCCCACTTGCCAGCACGCTCCTGCGCGGCTGCGGACACCGTGAACAAGAGCAGCGCGCCGAGCGAGAAGAACACTGCGGTGCATCGGTTCATTGGCGTTACCTCCCCGAATGGATGAAGACAGCCATACGACTCCCGGTCATGCGGGATAGTGAAGCGGCTGGGGAGAAAGGTTACGAGGAGCCGCAATGGCGCGCTCTTGACGCGGATGAGGTTGCGCGTTTTACGTCACGGACGCGACTCGCGCAACCGGCTGGCTCACCGGTACGAGCGACTCGAGCGCCGCCATCACGCCGCCCGTTCGGTGCGGTACACCCGCGAGCCGCAGACCCATTTCGATTCCGGCGAGCGTGCCCGCGAGCATCAGATCGTTGAAGCTGCCCAGATGACCGATGCGGACGACTTTCCCCGCGAGCTTGGACAAACCGGTCCCAAGAGACATGTCGAAATGCTCGAGGATGATGGCCCGCAGTCGATCGGAGCTATGCCCGTCCGGCATGAAAAACGCCGTCATCGAGCTCGAGTACTCGCGCGGATCCTCGCACACGATTTCCAGGCCCCACGCGCGCACCGCGGCGCGGGTCGCCTCCGCGTGGCGATCGTGTCGCCGAAAAACGTTGGCGAGGCCCTCTTCGTGAATCATGCGTAACGCCTCGCGCAGCGCGAACAGCAGGTTGGTCGCGGGGGTATACGGAAAGGAGCCGGCGCGATTCTGCGTCAGCACGTCCTGCCAGTCCCAGTAATTCTTCGGCAATGTCGCGCGCGCACTGGCCGCCAGCGCCTTCTCCGACACCGCATTGAAGCCAAGTCCCGGCGGCAGCATCAGCCCCTTTTGGGACGCGGTGACGGTCACATCGACCTGCCATTCGTCGTGTCGAAAGTCGATCGATGCGAGCGACGACACGGCATCGACGATCAGCAGCGCCGGATGGCCCACCGCGTTCATCGCGCGGCGAAGATCCGGCATCCGGCTGGTCACGCCGGTCGACGTCTCGTTGTGCACGACGATGACCGCTTTGAACGTGTGGCGAGCGTCGGCCCGCAGTCTGGCTTCGAGCTCCACGTCGGATGCGCCACGACGCCAGTTGCCCGGGACGTATTCGACGGCAAGGCCGAGGCGTTCCGCGATCTGACGCCACACCTGCGAGAAGTGTCCGGTCTCGAAAATCAGCACGCGGTCGCCTGGCGACAGCGTATTCACGAGCGCGGCCTCGGCGGCGCCCGTGCCGGACGAGGGATAGATGATGATCGGGCCGGTCGTTTGAAACAGCGCGCGAAGGCCGTCCAGCAGGTCCGCGGTCAGCGTCGCGAATTCGGGGCCGCGATGATCGATGACCGGCTGGTCCATGGCGCGCAGGACCCGATCCGGAACATTGGTGGGACCCGGAATCTGGAGGAAGTGACGACCGGTGTGCAGCATGATATGGGAAGCTTACGTTATTCCCCACAGCAAGAGAACGACGCCGAGCCCGAGCGGGAGAAGCCCCAACCGGTCGAAGACCTGACCGGACTCAAGCAACAGCCATGGAACCAGGAACGCGACCGTTCCTGGCAGGACGAGGAAAGCCAGCACCGCCCGCCAGAGCAAGCCATTCATCATGACTGCGCCGTGTTGCTGTTCACTTCCAAAACTCCCACCATCCTTTCTTGCTGAAATCAGACTGTTCCGCTCCCGCACTTCGAGGCGCGTGCAAAAAGAAGAGAACTGCGATCTGATTCCCATCTGGACCCGCACCTTCAAACTCGTCCGTGGGACGACCAAAATCAGGGAGTTGCTCGGATTCAGACAACCTCGAATAGCGGGCAATTGCATCTGAAGAACTTGGCGCATCCGGATTGCCAACCACATGCCATTCGTGAATGGAAGGTCCTGGCTTTCCATATCTCTCGTGAACAATCTGCTGACAGTAGCGTTCTGGATCCGTCGGCGGCTTTACGCCTTGGCGAAAGACGACCAGGCTTATCTGAGAGGAATCTGTGACTGTGCTCATGATGCGCGCTCCCTATCGTGGGGGGTTCGACTACATTGGCGCCAGCAACAATCTCATGTCGGCGAGATGCCGCTGATGACGGTCGCGATGCGCTCCAGCGCCCAGTCGACTTCATCGTCCGTAATGACGTAGGGCGGCATGAAGTACACCACGTTGCCAAGCGGACGCATCAACAGACCTCGGTCGACAAACGCGTCGGCGAGACGTGGGCCGATGCCGTCGAGATAGCCGTCGGCTTCTCGCGTGTGCTTGTCGCTGACGAGCTCGAGGATTCCGACGCCGCCGATCACGCGCACGTCGCCGACGCTCGGCAGATTGGCCAGCGGCATCAGCCCCGCGCGAAGCTGTGATTCCAACGTCCTCACGCGTCCCAGCACATCGTCTTCCCGGAACAAGTCGAGGCTGGCCAGCGCGACCGCGCACGCCAGCGGGTTCGCGGTGAACGAATGACCGTGAAAAAACGTCTTCGTCCGGTCGTCGCTGAGAAAGGCCTCGAAGATTCTCTCCGTTGACACCGTGGCGCCGAGCGGCATGTATCCCGCCGTGAGTGCCTTGGACAGACAGATGATGTCGGGTGATATCGACGCGTGCTCCGAGGCGAACATCCTTCCCGTCCGCCCGAAGCCGGTGAGCACTTCGTCGGCGATGAGGAGCGTCCCGTACCGATCGCACAGTTGCCGGACGCCGGCGAGGAACTCGCTCGGCCAGACCACCATCCCTCCTGCCGCCTGCAACATCGGTTCGACGAGAACAGCCGCGACCGACTCGCCGTGTTGTTCGAGCGCCCCTTCAAGACCGGCGAGGCAATCGATCCGGCAGGTCGCGCGCTCGAGTCCCAGCGGACATCGATAGCAGTACGGCGCGTCGACGCGCGTGACGGGAAAGAGCAGCGGCGTGAACGCGCCGGTAAAGACGGACTGCTCGCTGACCGACATCGCCCCGATCGTGTCGCCGTGGTACGCGTAGTGGAGGGTGATGAACGTGCGCCGCCCGGCCTGTCCGAGATTTCGCCAGTACTGGTGGGCGAGCTTGAGCGCGATCTCAACCGCCGTCGATCCGTTATCGGAATAGAACACACGCGTCAGCCCCGACGGCAACACCTCGATCAGACGCTCCGCCAGCTCAACGGCAGGTTCGTGCGTGCATCCGGCAAATATCACCTGCTCGAGCTGTTTCGCCTGCGCGCCGAGCGCCTGGCTCAGCCGCGGATGACAGTGTCCGTGAATGTTCACCCACCACGACGAGATGCCGTCGAGCAGGCGCCTGCCGTCCTCGGTGTAGAGGTACACGCCCTCGCCTCTGACAATCGGCAACGGCGGCGGCGCGGTCTTCATCTGCGTATACGGATGCCACAGATGCGCGCGATCACGCTCGATCAAGCTGGGGCGCGTGTGCGCGCCGGCAGCGTCCGCCTTTGCCATGCCGGTCGTGTCCGCCTTTTGGCGGACCTTGCGTGACGTCATCGCAACAGCTCCAGCAGGCGATCGTCAGGATCCAACGCCGTCGCGGCCCACGCCTCGATGGCCGTCGTCCCCAACGGACTGAAGCGGGGCATTTCGCCGATCACCACCGTCTCGCCATATCGTTCGATGGCGGCGCGGTTGTCCGCGTCGCGATCGCCGACCATGACGATGCCTGCCACATGAAGGGTCCGGCGACGCACGGCTTCCAGCGTGAGCAGCGTGTGATTGATCGTGCCGAGCGTGCTCCGCGCCACGACGATGACCGGCAGCTGCAGAAGATTCATGAGATCGGCCATCGTCTCGGAATCGTTGATGGGAACGAGGACGCCGCCCGCGCCCTCCACGACCCAGCGGACCGGCTCACCCGTGTCGACAATCGGATCGACGAGCGCCGCCAAGGCGATCGTCACGCCCTGACGGCTGGCGGCCAGGTGCGGCGAGACCGGGATCGGCAGTCGGACGCCTTCGCGGCGCAGTTCCTCAGGCCGGCAGTTGCCCAGGCGTTCCACCTCCGCCGTGTCGTCATTGCGTTCGATGCCGGTTTGAATCGGCTTCCAGTAGCGCAGCGGAATCTTCGTCCGGTACCGGTGCATCAGCGCGGCGCAGACGATGGTCTTGCCGACGCCTGTGTCGGTGCCGGTTACGAAGAGGCCGCCGAGCACCGGATGGACTCCTTGACCGCAGCGGCGAGCGCGGTGACGAACCGGTCGAGCGCCTCGTCTTCGAGCCCGACGTTCACGGTGATTCGCAGGCGAGAGGTTCCCGCCGGCACCGACGGCGGTCGGACGGCGCGCACGTCGAACCCCCGCGCCTGCAGCGCCTCGGCGACGGCGACGGTTTGCCCGTTGTCGCCGATTAGCACCGGGATGATCTGTGACGCGCCAGGGGGCACAGGAAGACCCGCATCGATGAGTCGCGTGCGGAGGCGCGCCGACAGGCGTCCGAGCCTCTCACGGCGCTCGGGCTCGCGGCCGACGATCGCGAGGCTTGCCTCCAGTGCTCCCGCGACCGCCGGTGGCGGCGCCGTTGAAAAGATGAACGGCCGCGCGCGCTGAACGAGGTGCTCGATCGCCCACGAGGGACCGGCGACGAACGCGCCGCCGACGCCAAGCGCTTTGCCCGCCGTATTCACGGAGAGGAAGACATCGCGGTCGATCCCGGTCTCCTCGATTAATCCGCTGCCGCGCGCGCCGCGGACGCCGACTGCGTGGGCCTCGTCGACGATCAGGGACGACCCTGTCGATCGACAGAGCGCCGCGTACTCGGCCAGCGGGGCGAAGTCGCCGTCCATGCTGAACAGCGACTCCGTCACCACGAATGCGTGGCCGCTGCCGCGATTCTCGGTCAGCAGACGCGCGAGCGCGCCGGCGTCGTTGTGAGGAAAAATCAGGCGCCGGCCGGCGGACAGCCGGATGCCGTCGATGAGGCTCGCGTGGTTGTGCTCGTCCGAGAAGATCACGTCGCCCGCTTCCGGGAACGTGGTCAGCACCGCGATGTTCGCGAGATAGCCGGAGGAAAAGTACAGCGAGCGCTCGGTTCGCTTGAACGCGGCAAAGGTGCGCTCAAGTCCGGTAAAGATGTCGCGCTCGCCGCACAGCAGGCGCGACCCGGTGCTGCCGCATCCCTCACGGCGGACGGCGGCAATCATGCCGTCTGCGAGCAGCGGGTGGCGCGACAGTGCCAGGTAGTCGTTGGACGATAGATCGATTCCCCGCGGCGCGCGAAGGGTTCGCGAGAGGCCCGCCTCCCGCAGGGCGCTCATCTGTGCCGCGACCCGTTGTTCCAGTGATAGGTAGGCGCCCATGCGAGCGGGACCATGCTGGTGGAAAAAGAAGCGTGCCGTCAAGTGGGGCGGTTGCGGTAAGCTAGAGAGGAACATGAAGATGCGGACGTGGCTGATCGTGGCGGCGGTACTGGTCGGAATCGCTGTTGGGCTTTGGCGGGTGAATGCCCGCTACACGCCGCGCGTCGCGGACCCCTTGAGCGCGGTCCCGGCGGGCGAAAAAGTGACGCTGCGTTTCTTCAAGAATCCGGTCGCGATTTCCGCCATCACAATGCGCGATCTCGACGGGCGGACGATCTCGCCGGCCACCCTCCGCGGCAAGGTCACCATCGTCAACTTCTGGGCAACCTGGTGTCCGCCGTGCCGGGCGGAGATTCCGGATCTGGTCGCCCTGCAAAAGAAGTACGGTGACCATCTGCAGGTGATCGGCGTATCGCAGGACGACGGCCCGCTCGAGCCGGTCAAACGATTCGCGGCCGAGCAGCACATGAACTATCCGATCGTGATGATGACGCCCGAGCTCGAACGGGCGTTTCCAGGCGTTCACGCGCTTCCAACCTCGTTCGTGCTGGATCGCGAAGCGCGACTCGTCCAGCGGCACGTTGGCATGCTCAACGCCAACGTGACGGAACAGGAAACCCGTGCGTTGGCCGGGCTGCCCGTCAACGCGTCGATTGAGGAAGTGGAGCGCGACCAGCCGGCTCGTCTCGAGAATGCGGCTCAGGCGACGGAGATTCCTGGCGTCGATCTCTCGAAATTGTCTCCCGCCAAACGTACCGCGGCCCTGCAGAAACTCAATACTGAACCGTGCACCTGCGGCTGCGAGAACACCGTTGCCAAATGCCGCATCGACGATCCCAAGTGCACAACCAGCCTTCCACTCGCCCAGAAAATCGTTCAAGAGATCGTCGCGCAACAGTAGTCCGGCTACCATCCCACCTTGACGCCTTTCGTTTGTTCGTCGAGCCACTGCTTGAGCGGCGCGAAGTAGTCGAGGATCGCGGTGGCGTCCATCCGGCGCGAACCGGTCAGGGCTTCGAGCGCGTCGGGCCACGGGCGCGACTGGCCCATCGACAGCATCGCATTCAGGCGCTTGCCGGCTTCCTTGCTCTCGTAGATGGAGCACCGATGGAGCGGACCCGTACATCCTGCGGCTTTGGACAGCGCCCGGTGAAACTGAAACTGCAGGATCTCGGCCAGGAAGTATCGGGTGTACGGCGTGTTGTCGGGCACGTGATACTTGGCGCCCGGATCGAAAAACCCTTCGCCGCGAGCCGACGGCGGAGCGACGCCCTGATATCTCAATCGCAAGTCCCACCACGCCTTGTTGTAGCCGTCCGGCTTCACCGTGCCGGCGAACACGTTCCAGCGCCACTGATCGATCAGGAGCCCGAAGGGCAGGAACGCGATCTTCTCGAGCGCGCGGGACATCAGCAGCCCGATGTCGCGCGACACGTCCGGTGCGTTGTCGAGCAGTCCGATCCTGACCAGATATTCTGGAGTGACCGAGAGGGCGATCGTGTCGCCGATGGCTTCGTGAAAGCCGTCGTTCGCGCTGTCGCGGAAGAGGATCGGCTGATCCTTGTACGCGCGCTGGTAGAAGTTGTGGCCCAGCTCGTGGTGGATCGTCGTGAAATCTTCGCCGGTCTGGTCGATGCACATCTTGATGCGCACATCGGCTTCCATGTCGATGTCCCACGCGCTCGCGTGGCAGACGACCTCGCGGTCTCTTGGTCGCAGGAACAGCGATCGTTCCCAGAACGTCTTGGGCAGCGGCGCGAAGCCGAGTGAGGTGTAGAAGCGCTCGCCCGCGCGGACCATGTCGAGCGCGCCGATGTTGCGGCGCTTGAGGATGTCGGTCAGCGAAAACCCCGCGCCGGCGCCAGGCGGCGCCATCATCGGCTCGAGATTCGACCAGTCCTGTGCCCAGATGTTGCCGAGGAGATGGGCCGGAATGGGACCGGTCGCCGGCACGGCGTCGCCGTACTTCTGGTGCAGCTTCATGCGGACGTACGCGTGCAGCTCAAGATAGAGCGGCCTGACCTGGTCCCACAACCGATCCAGCTCTTTGGTGAACTCGTCGGGAGGCATGTCGTATTTCGCACGCCACATGGCGCCCGTGTCCGCAAACCCGAGCTCCCTGGCGCCCTTGTTCGAGAGCTCGACGAACCGCGCGTAGTCGTTGCGCATCGGCGGCCCGATGGTGTGCCACCCTTCCCATGCCTCGCGCAGCCGCTTCGGGTCGCGCGACGTGGCCATGATTTTCGTGATGTCGTCGATGTTCAGACACGTATCCGGTTTCTCCGGATTCGTGCACCACTTGCCTTTGCCGTAGGCCGCCTCGAGCCGCGCCATGATCTTCGTCAGCTCCTCGGCTTCTTTCGGATCGGCCGGGGTGACCATGACGAGCGACAGCTTCAAGAGATTGAGCTGGCGGCGCTGATCGGCGGGCACGTCGACCTTGTCGTACCGGGTCGCGTCCTTGGCGAACCGCGCAATCGTGTCGATGTACTCCTGGCTCAGGCGCGCACCGAGCGCCTCGGTGTCGTCGGTAATGTAGGTCTGCTGGACCCAGCCGGCCTGGCTCTGCGCGACGCCGAGCCGGTGCATCGTGTCGTTGACCATGTCGAGGAACGTCTTGGCATCCGCCGCGGTCGGCGTTGGCGCCGCGCGTCCGCAGCCCAGGATCAGCGAGAGACCGACCACAATCGACGGAGGCAGGGGAGTCCGCATGCGCGGACGATAACACGGAGATAGTCGCCGGATCACGCGTCGATCACGTCGACGTCGTATTTCTTGAATCCCGGGTCGGGGGTAATAACCGGCAAGTGCTCGAGCGTGGCCTGTGAGATGAGCAATCGATCGAACGGATCGCGGTGAAGCGTCGGCAGCTCGCCGACATGGATAGCGTGTGCGACCGTGATCGGCAACGCGGTCGTCCTCGTCTGTCGCAACTGACTCGCGATGAACTCGTTCGGGCGCGCGACGCCAGCGCGTTCGACGCCGTGGCGTCCCGCCGCACCTGGACGGTTCCAAGCTGGGCCCCCGTCGCCACCATGGCGACGATCTGCGTGTCGCTCCAGGTTACCACCACGCCAGGCTTGGTCCCCAGCCACACCGTGGCGGAGCCCTGCTCGCTGCCAAAGCCGGAGCCGGCAATCGTGACCTGCGTGCCCGCCCCGCCCGAGATGGGCGACACACGGGTGATCACGGGAGGCGCGGCCGGCTGGGACACCACCAGGGTGTCATCCGCGACGGCGAGGGCCGCCGCGCGCGGCGTGCCGTTCGGATTGGCCGCGACGGTGTACGCGAAGACCCCCGAGGTGACGCTCTGCTCGCCGTTGTCCCAGGACATTTCCCAGAACGCACCGC
>JAHFUI010000025.1 GCA_023265175.1 Acidobacteriota bacterium | reverse complement strand
CGCTGCCAGTAGAGCGGCACCTTTACCATGACGTCGACGCCGTACATCCACGGCATGCCGCCCACCATCTGCTGCGTCGTGACGTTCACGGCGAAGTCCGGCAGGACCTCCCGTTTGGCGAGCGCCAGCGCCTGCTGGCCGCGGTCGATGGCCCGCTCGTCGCGTTTCAGCATCGGGTTGTTCCGCTGGACCAAGCCTTGAAGCTGCTCGAGACGCTGCGGGAGCGGCGCCCGCTCGTAGTCGAGCGCGACGTCCAACGGTGCGTCGGGCTTTCGGTAGAGCAACCCATTGATCGCGGCGCTGAGCGCGGTTCGCTGCTGTTCGAGTGTCGCCTGTCGCTCGATCAGCAGCGACACTTCAAGTTGCGCCTTGATCACGTCCTGCTGAATAGCTCGACCCACGCTGAAACGGGCTTCGGCGATTTGGCGGAATTGTTCCAGGCGTTCTTTGTTTCGTGCCAGCACCGCAAGACTGTGGTTGACGTACACGTACTCGAAGTAGGCGCTCTTCAAGTCGGACACGAGCCGCCGCCGCGTCGATTCGAAATTCCAGCGCTCGGCGTCGGCCTCGGTCGTGGCGATCTTCGTTTTCAGCGACAGCTTGCCCGGATACGGAAACTCTTGTGACACGCCAAACTGGCGAAAGCTGTCTGACGGGTTCGTGGAAGGGAAAAACGGTGAGCGCAGCAGGCCGCTCATGAACCCGGCGCTGATCGTCGGGTCGGGCAGCGCGCCGGCTGGTGCGATCCGCGCGACGCGCATGTCGATCTCACGGCGTCCGGAGCCGAGCTCTGGATTCGCGCGCTCGAGTTCGGCGACCAGATCCTTGAGCGTCGTGCCCTGTGCTTGACTCGTGCTGCGAGCGACGACTGTCGATTGCGCGGAAAGCGACGGCGGCGAGCCGAAGAAGAGCAGCACGAGAGAAAGCAGAAGAGTCAGTGACGTTCGGTTCATGAGTGCTCACCAGGTCTTGCCGGCGAGACGCACGGCACGGCCAGTCCAAACTTCTGCATCCGGTACAGCAGCGCGCTACGCGAGAGCCCGAGGAACGCGGCGGCGTGCGTCCGGTTGCCGCCGTGGCTCTCGAGCGCGAACCGGATCAGCGCGCGTTCGACGGCACCGAGGTCGAGGCCCGCGTCCGGGACGATGAGCGTCACGGCGGAAGTGCTCGCATCCTCGGCCCGTCGAATTGCAACCGTTGTATGCTCGTCGCTGGAGGTCGTGGCACGCACGATGACGGGAGGGGCAAGGACGGTGCCGGTGACGCAACGTGGCGCAACGGTGAATTTGTGGCGGTTTCAGTCCGTTTCTGCCTCCGCGGCCGAGGTGTGTAGTGTGTGTTTTCCGGCAGCCTCAGGCCGACTGTCTGAAAACAGACATCAGAGTGAGACTCGGAGACGAGCGCGGTAATGCGACGCGACCTGGTCCGGGGAATCGTCATTGCGGCGGTGCTCGTCGCCATCGGCGTCGCTCACCACGCGACCGACCCGGCCCGGATCGTGCTGCACGTCGCGTATCAGGATCTCTGCTACGCGCCGATCCTCGTGGCCGCGTTCTGGTTTGGATTGCCTGGTGGCGTCGCGGCGGCGTTGGCCGCAGGCCTGGGATCGATCACGCATTTTCATGGGGCGTGGCCCGGTAATAGACCGTTCCTCCTCAGCGAATACGGACAGGCAGTTGGATTTCTGATCGCCGGTGCGGTCGGTGGCGTACTCGCGTCGGCCGAGCGACGCGCGAGCCGGCGCCATCAGCAGGCCGTCGCCTCGCTCGGAGCGGCAAACGCCGACTTGCGGGCGTCGCACGAACAGCTTCGCCACGCCGATCGCCTATCCAGCATCGGCGAGATTGCCGCCGGGCTCGCGCACGAGATCCGGAACCCGCTCGCCGGCGTGAAAGGCGCGCTCGAGATCATCACATCGCGGGCAGCCACAGGCAGCCCTGAGTCGGAGTTCGGGACGCTGGCGGCCCGCGAAATCGCGCGGCTCGATGACCTGATTTCGGAATTCCTGACCTATGCGCGCCCTCACGACCCCGAGCGTCGAGACGTTGATATGTTCGACGTCCTCGATCGCGTCGTGTCCCTGATTTCCGCCGAGGCCGAGCGACACGGTGTGGCCATTGAGGTCAACCGAACACACGTCCCACACGTGCTGGTCGACTCTGAGCAGATGGCGCAAGTGTTCTTCAACATCGTCCTCAATGCCGTTCAGGTCACGCCGCCAGGCGGCCGCGTGCAGATCACGGTGACGGCCGATTCTCAGACGCTGACGATCGATGTCTTGGACCAGGGACCGGGGATTAAGCCGGAGCATCTGGCGAAGGTATTCGAGCCCTTCTTCAGCACGAAGAAAGCCGGTACCGGCCTCGGGTTGTCCGTCTCGCAGCGGATCGTGCAGAGCCACCACGGGAGAATCGACATCATTCAACCAGACCGAGGAACCCTCGTGCGGGTGCTGCTGCCGCTCGATGCGGCGCGCGCACCCGTGGAATCGATCGACACTCACGCGACAACGACATGACTGACCGGAAATCCATTCTCCTGATCGATGATGACGATAGCCTCAGGCGAGTCGCGGAATACAACCTCCGCGAGGAAGGCTACGACGTGGTCACGGCGGCAGCCGGAGCCGAGGGACTGCAGCTGTTCCGGGACCGCTCGATTGACCTCGTGCTGACCGATATCCGGATGCCCGAGATGGACGGACTGGACCTGCTCGCACGGCTCAAAGCCATACAGCCGGATTTGCCGGTGGTCCTGCTCACGGCACACGGCACGATCAGCTCGGCGGTCGAAGCGATGAAGCTCGGCGCCTTCGACTACCTCACGAAACCGTTCGATCGCGATCGGCTTCGGGCGACGGTCCGGAAAGCGCTCGACATGGCCGCGCTCGCCACGGAGAACCGCCAGCTTCGCCAAGTGATCGCGGAACGGTTTTCCTTCGCCAACATGATCGCGGGATCGCGAGCCATGCGCGCGGTGACCGACACGGCCGGCCGCGTCGCGCAGACCGAAACCACCGTCTTATTGGATGGTGAGAGCGGAACCGGCAAGGAGCTGCTCGCGAAAGCGATTCACTTCCATAGCAGCCGCTCGCGTGGTCCGTTCGTCACGATCAACTGCGGGGCCATTCCCGAGCAGCTCCTGGAATCGGAATTGTTCGGTCACCGACGCGGATCGTTCACGGGCGCGGTCGCCGACAAGAAGGGCAAATTCGAAGTGGCGGATCGGGGCACCATCTTCCTGGACGAAATCGGCGAACTGCCGCTGATGCTGCAAGTGAAGATCCTGCGCGTCCTTCAGGAGCGGGAGATCGACAAAGTCGGCGACACGAGACCCATAAAGGTCGATGTCCGCGTGATCGCTGCCACGAACCGCGACCTTGAGAAGATGATTGCGGACGGCACGTTCAGGGACGATCTGTACTACCGCCTGGCCGTGGTGTCGATTCGCATGCCACCGTTGCGCGAGCGCGCTGACGACATTCCGCTATTGGTCGACCACTTTCTCGACAAGCACGCCGGGCGGCTCGGGAAGCCGCGTCCTCAAGTCGACAAGCGTGTCTATGCGGCCTTCAACCGGTACGCGTGGCCCGGAAACATTCGGGAGCTGGAAAATGTGATCGAACGCGCGTTGGTGCTTGATCGAGACGGGGTGCTCGCCATGGACGATTTGGCGGAGCGCCTCCAGTCGGCGGAGCGGCAGGTGGGCACCTTACGCATGGAGTTGCCCGACGAGGGGATTTCGCTCGAAGAGGTCGAGAAAGAGCTGCTGCGGGCCGCGCTGCACAAGCACAGCTGGAATCAGACACGCGCGGCAGCCTACCTGAGGATCACGCGCAGCACGCTGCTCTATCGCATGCAGAAGTTCGGGCTGGAGCGCCCGAAGACCGGTGATGAAACGGTGGATGAGCGTGAACCGCCAACCGGCGTGGCGTGACGGAGCGATGGCGCTCCGCTATTTCGTCGCATACTTTTCGGGATTCTTGTCAAAACTGGCCTTGCACGCCGGGCTGCAGAAGTAGTACGTCTTGCCATGGTATTCGGTTCTACCGGCAGCCGCCTGTTCGCTGACCTGCATGCCGCAGACAGGATCCTTTGCCATTGTCTCGATGCCTCCCTTCACTCAGTGTATCGCCTATCTCGGGACGCTCAAAGGCACAACGTAGCGTGGCATCAGACGTCTTTGTCGCGCGCTTGAATTCAGGCGCACCGGGCCGCCGCGGATTCCTCAACTGGCTGCTCGGCGCGTGGGCGGCTGGGGTCGCCGGCTCGATCCTCTACCCTGTGATCCGCTACCTCATTCCGCCGGAGATTCCGGAGGCCTCGACGCAGTCGGTCAACGCGGGCAAGGCCTCGGCGCTGGCGCTGAACTCCGGGCGCATCGTGCCGTTCGGATCGGTACCGGCGATCCTCGTCCGGACCGCAGCCGGCGACTATCGCGCGTTTTCGGCGACGTGCACGCACCTGGCCTGCACCGTCCAGTATCGCCCTGATCTGGAACACATCTGGTGTGCGTGCCATAACGGTCATTACGACCTGACCGGGCGGAACATCGCCGGTCCGCCGCCGCGTCCGCTGGAGGCGTACCAGGTGAACGTGGCCAACGACGAGCTCATCGTTTCGAAAAAACCATGACCTCCTACCAGCTTCGCGCCTGGCTCGGGGAACGCGTCCCGGTGGCGGACATCGTCGAGGCGCTCAGGCGCAAGCGCGTCCCGGAGCATCGCTACTCGATCTGGTACTACTTCGGTGGAATGACGCTGTTCTTCTTCATCGTCCAGGTGTTCACTGGCGGGCTGCTGTTGCTCTACTACCGCCCGAGCGCCGGCGAGGCCTACGAAAGCGTCCAGTTCATCATGACGCGCGTCCCGTTCGGTTGGCTGATCCGGTCGATTCATGCGTGGTCGGCGAACGTGATGGTGGCCACGGCGCTCGCCCATCTGTTCAGCGCGCTGTTCCTGCACGCGTACCGCCGGCCCCGGGAGATCACGTGGGTCAGCGGAGCGTTCTTGCTGCTGCTGATTCTCGCCTTCGGGTTCACCGGCTATCTGCTTCCGTGGAACGAGCTCTCGTTCTTCGCCACGCGCGTGGGAACCGACATGGCCGGCACCGTGCCAGGCGTCGGCCACTTCATCGTCCGCTTCATGCGCGGCGGCAGGGACGTGACCGGTGCCACGCTGACGCGACTCTTCGGCGTACACGTCGCCATTCTGCCCGCGATCGCGACCGCGCTGCTCGGCCTGCACCTGTTCCTCGTCCAGCGCCACGGGATGAGCGTGCCACCGTCGGTCTGGGAAGAGAGCCGCCGGACGGGGCGAGCGACCGCGTCAATTCCCTTTCTTCCAGATTTTGCGCTCCGCGATTTGTTCGCATGGACAGTTGGGCTGGCGCTGCTGGCTGGGCTTGCGGCGTTCTATCCGTGGGAGCTCGGCGTCAAAGCGGATCCGTTTGCGTCAGCGCCTGCTGGAATCCGCCCCGAATGGTATTTCCTCTGGGCGTTTCAAACGCTGAAATACGTGCCGGCGTCGGTGTTCGGCGTCAACGGGGAGCTGCTTGTCGTCGCTGCGCTGGGAATCGGCGCCGCGCTCATGGTCGTGTTGCCGTTCGTCGTGCCTGACCGGCCGCACGCCCGGCGCGTTCTCGTATGGTTCGCGGCGGCGGTGCTCGCCTACATGGCGCTGCTCACGTTCCTCGCGCTGCGCGCCCAGGGGGGAGGGCCTACTCCATGACCATGATGGTCGGCTTACTGGCGGCGATGGCCATCGTGCTCCGTGCTTCGTCTGGGAGCGCTCAGACGACGGAAACGGCTGCGCAGCAGGCGTTCAAAGAGGACGTGCACGCGACGGCCGGGCTCACGTGCGCGGCCTGTCATCAAGGCGCGCCAGCGACGTACGCGGCGTTGCCTCGCACGGCAATTGCGCCACTCTGCGGCAAATGTCACAGCGATCCCGCGTACATGAAAGGGTTCGATCCGCAAGTGCGCGTCGACCAATACACCCAGTACTTGACGAGCGCACACGGCAAGCGGATGTCGGGCGGAGAAACGCGTGTCGCGACGTGCAGCGACTGTCACGGCGCACACGGCATCCGCAGAGTGCGAGACGCACGCTCATCGGTAGCGCCGCTGAACGTGGTGCAGACCTGCGCGAAGTGCCACGACGATCCGGTGCGGATGGCGGCCTTTGGTAGCAGGGCGACGCCGGTCAAGGACTGGTCGGCGAGCGTCCACGCCGCGGCGCTCCTGAAGCGCGGCGACACGTCGGCGCCGACGTGCAGCACATGCCACGGGAGCCATGGCGCCACGCCTCCTGGAGTGACGCAAGTGGCGAATGTCTGCGCGCAGTGCCACGTGCGCGAGGCGGAGTTGTTTCGAGCAAGTCCGAAAAAGGCGATTTTCGACCAGATCGATCAGCCGGAATGTCTTGCCTGCCACGGTAATCACCGCGTCGAGCATCCCACCGATGCGTGGGTCGGGTTCAAGGAGCCGGCCGTGTGTGCGATGTGCCACGACGAAAGGATGAAGGGGGCCTCGACGATTACAGCCACCCAAAAAGGTCTTGCCGACATGACAGCAAAGATCGGCGCCGCCGAAGTGGTGCTGACGCGCGCCGAACGCGCGGGGATGCTCGTGGACGACGGACGCGCGGCGCTGCGTGACGCGCGAGAGCACGAGATCCACTCGCGTGTCCTCGTGCACGCATTCGCGACGAAGCCATTCGCCGACATGGCCGACCCAGGCGTCCGAGCGGCCCAGGAGTCACAGACTGTTGGCGAGCGCGCGTTGCACGAACTGCAAGTACGGCGCCGCGGACTGTTCGCCGCGACGGTGGTCATTGTCGGGTTTCTTGTGACGCTGTGGTTCAAGATTCGGCGTCTCGGCGGCGCCGGGGGCGAGCCGCATGCCTGACGCGCCGGTTCAGATCGGGATTGTCGGCGTGGGGAAGCCGCGGTGTACTGCGGCCGCGGAACCGTCTCGATGACGAACGTGGACCTTTTCGAAGACGATTTTGGCCTTCGGCAGCTCGCACGCTACGGCGTTCACGTCGGGCCCCCTCCTGTGTCGCAACACAGAGAGAACGCTATCGGACCTTCCGATGGCCAGTGGGACCGCATTCCGTCTTGGCGGGCCAGCGACAAATGCCGCTCGAGTCCTGCGCGGAGCGGGCGTCAAGGGCCGAAGCTCCGCAGGGGCCGAGCGTGGCAAGGCGCCTCGACGCCGTGAGCACAGGACTACACTCAACGCCGCCGGCCGGTCGTCGCGCCAGATCGCCCTTGGCACCGTTGTTACTGTGAGCCTCCGGCATCAGACGCGCGCCGCAGCCTCATCTGCGCTTTGCGGGGCCCGTGCGGAATTAACGGTGCGCGAATGGCGTTCCTAGCACCGCCTCCAGGGGCTGGAGGACCGCATCTGCACTTCCTGCGTAGACAACAATGAGTAGACCGCTCTTATAGAAGTGCGGCGGACCGATCCACGTAATCACTGCTGAACCAACGAAGGAGCCATCAGGCGAGACTTTCGCGGCGTCACTTTCAGCCGCGGCAACGGTCGGGTATTCGAACACGTTGATGAAGCCCGTGTTCACGAGGACGACCTGGGCGTTGGTGGAGAAAAACGGGCTCGACTCTCGCGGCAGTACCTCGCCACGGACTACAGTCGCTCCTTGCCGCTGAAGCGCCGCGAGCAGCGCGTCCGTCGAAGCAAATTGGCCGGGCCCGACGGGGTTCGCTTTCTCGCACGACGCGCCCAAGAGCACCACTGTCAAGACGAGGAGCGTATATAGCGACCGGCGCATAAACCCTCCGGACGAAGCAGGCGCTCTTCAGATTCTTGATCGCGGGAGGACAACGGTCAACGTCGTCCCCTCGCCTTGGGTGCTGCTCGCCGTAATCGTCCCGTGGTGAAGCTCGACGATCCGCTTGGCAATCGCCAAGCCGAGCCCGGTCCCGCGCGCCACCGTGCTGGCGTGCGAGCCGCGATAGAAGCGTTCGAAGATCCGAGGCAGCTCGCGAGGCGGGATGCCGACGCCACGGTCTCTCACCTGCAGTGTGACGCTCGTGTCGCTCGTGTCGAGGCGAATGTCAACGCGTCCGGCCCCAGGACTGAACTTGACGGCGTTGTCACCCAGATTCAGGACGAGCTGCTTGAGTCGTGTGGCGTCGCCGACAACGAGCGCGCCCGGTGCGAGCTCGGCCTGCACAACGACGTTCTGCGCCTCGCCTAAGGCCGCGATAATTTCTACCGCCTCCGCGCAGGCCGCCGAAAAATCGACGACGCGGTTGACCTTTGGCGGCTCGTCCGCGTCCGTGAGACTGAGAGTCTGTAGATCCGCGATCACGGTCGACATGTCCGTGATCTCCTGCTCGAGATCATCCAGCATGGCCGGGAGATCGGCGCGCACACCGTCGAGGCGCGCGGTCTCGATCGTGCCCTTCATCACCGCCAGCGGCGTTTGTAATTGATGCGAGGCATCGGCGGCGAACTCGCGCAGGTCGCGAAATGCTCGTTCGAGCCGGGCGAGCAATCCGTTGATCGTCCCAACCAGGCCGCTCAGCTCGCGGTCTGGCGGGTGCACTTCGACCCGGCGTGACAAGTCCGTGGCCTCAATGGCGCGCAGCGTGTCGTCGATCGATCCGATCGGGCCAAGCGCTCGTCCGGCGATGATCCAGCCGCCGAAGCTTGTCAGCAGCACCACAAGCGGCACCAGGGCCGCCGAGGCAAGGGCGACGGCATGCAGCGTCGCGGGAACGTCGCCCAGGGGATTGCCGATCTGGACGTAGGCCGCCGGCTCTCGGTCGATTGGTGCGCAGATAAAGCGGACCGGACCCGAGTGTTCCAGTGTCACCGTGAAGAATTCCGGATCTTGTGGTGCGTTCGCCGCGGCATGCACGAGGGCCTCGTGATGGCCGATAGTCGGTTCGGCGACTTGGAGGAGAGGCGACCGGTACACGAGCTCGCCTTGATGGTCACGGATGAGCAGGAGCTGCTGAGACCCGCCCTCCGTGCGGTTCAACGCCCATTCGATCGAATCTTGATTAAGAGGTGTCCGGACCAGTGCGTGCGCAATTCGGTCGGCGTCAGCGAGCAGCTCGTGGTCGTGATGCTGATAAAGCGTGCGGCCGAGCCACGCGTACAGGAGGGCCGCAAACACCGCGAGGGCGAGGGTCAGCACGCTCACGTACCAAAACGTCAGCCGCGCGCGAAGCGTATCAGGCGCCTTCACTCGGCTCGCGAATGACATACCCGGCGCCCCGCACGGCGTGAATCAATCGGGGTTCCTCTCCTGTCTCGATCTTCTTGCGGAGATGGTTGACGTAGACGTCGATCACGTTCGTGAGACGATCCCAATTGAAGCCCCACACATGTTCGGCGATCATCGTTCGCGTGACAACCTGTCCGGCGTGGCGGAGCAGGTATTCCAGCAGCGCGAACTCTTTTTGTGTCAGGTCAACGCGCCGCTCGCCGCGTCTGACGACGCGTGTCATCGGATCGAGCGTGAGGTCGGCGACCGTCAATGTCAAGAGTGCGGTCGGCTGGCGGCGACGGAGCAGTGCTCGCACGCGCGCGCTGAGCTCGCTGAACGCGAATGGCTTTGTCAGGTAGTCGTCGGCCCCGATTTCGAGGCCTTTGACGCGATCCGCGACGACGCCGCGGGCGGAGAGGATGAGGATCGGCGTGTCGCTGCCCGTCGCTCTCAGCGCCCGACAGACGGCGAATCCGTCCATACGCGGCAGCATCAGGTCGAGAATGACGAGATCGTACGCCGTGCGCTGTACCCGCTCGACGGCCTCCTCACCGTCGCGTGCGACATCCACGGCGAAGGCCTCTTCCGATAGCCCTTTCTGAATGAACTTCGCGAGCTTCGGTTCGTCCTCGACCAGGAGCAGCCGCATGAATCATTAACTTAGAGTGCGTTGCGAAATTACCCGTAGCGGGTCCTGTCCGCGAACAGCCCCACCGAGCCACCCCACCGCGCACAGTCCGCGCGGCGGGGACCCCGGGGTGCTCGGCGAAAAGCGCCTGTCACGGCCCTCGCCTCCGCGCCCGGCGGGGCGCCCCGTTCGCGGCCACCCGCGTGAGGTAATTTCGCAACGAACTCTTAAAACGGATGCGCACCGTGCGCGCCGATCGTGAAGAGCACCTGAAACAGCAATTCGTTCGCGATCCGCCCATCGTCGCCATACCGCGTGCGCCGATACTGGCTGCGCACCTGGCTGAACTCGCTCGGCCAGAAGGTGAGCACAGCCGACTCCCCGCGGTCCTGAATGGCCGCGTTTGCTGCGCGCTCAGACCAATCGTACCGCCCGCCGGCGAACCAGCGCCGCATGAACTGGTAGTCGAGGGACGCGTAACCGCTGAAGGCCTTTTGCAGAGTTGGCATTTGCTCACGGCGGCTCCAAAACAACTCCGTCCGAGCGGCCAACGAGTGGTAGATGGCTCGCCTGAGCGGCCTCCAGCGAAGCGTGACGTCCGTGCTGTACAACTGCGTCACGAAGTCGCTCCCCAGCTCGTTGTGGCCGCGCGCGTGGGATCCACCGATCTCGATATTCGTTTCCTCAGTGAAATCGGCGTACGCGCGTAGGTGCTCGACGGTGCTGAAATCGGAGCGGCGGTTCGATTTGAAGACCGTGCCTGAATCCCCGCGGAACACCTCACCGGTCGCTTCCAGGAACAAGCTGCCGGCCGGGATGATGCGAGAAACCGAGACGCCCGCGTCCTTGATGCCGGTGTCTGGATCGAGGGGACTCCCGCCCAGGAGGTTGTACATGGCGAGCGGCCGATCGATCCACGGAAGCGTGTGGTTGTGAAACGCGTTCAGGCGCCCGAAATTCGCGCGCATCTTTCCCGCCTTCAGCAGGAGCCCTGCCGGTAGGGTTGGAAAAGTCACGTAGCCTTCCTCGACCTCGATCCCTTGTTCGCCAATAGCGAGAAAGAAATCCGCCCTGGCGAACGGATCGACGATCGCCTGAAAACTCGCTTCGCTCTCCTGAAGTGTCGCGAAGGGGATCGGCGCAATCGCCTCGCTGCCGCCGCGGCTCTTGCCAGTAGCGCTGATGAAATTGCCGATCATGCCGATGTCAGGATTGAAGATCTTGGATCCAGCAGACGCGGCGCCGTACACCGGTAGCGTTGCGGTCGACGTACCTTCCAGGCCTGGTGACTGAGCGGGGGCTGCCGGCGGCGCTGTCGCGACCGGCGCTGGGGGCTGTTGTGCCGGGACGACCGCCGTTGACGGTTGAGCACGTGACGCCTCAAGGTCCGCCCTTAACATCTTCACTTGCTCCTCGAGGGTCTGAATCCGGTTCTGGAGCTCGGTCAGGTTGGGCGGCGCTTGGGCTACGGCGGCGCGACTTACGAGCAGCATTCCGCTCATCATGAGCACGATCGGAGCGCGATTTGTCATAAACCAACATACCGGTGCCGCGATGAACCGACGATTAAATCTTGTTAATCCAAGCGTCGCGGTGTTCGCAGGCGTGGACATCTCGTACCATGGTGTAAGGATGAGAAGTCGGACGACGTTGTGGGCGGTCGTCGCGATCGTGCTGGTGGTCGGCATCCTTGAAGCCGCCTCGATCGTCCGGCGCGGCTTCAGCGCCCGCGATCAGCCGTCGTGGCCGGAAACGCTCATCGCACGAAGTGTCCGGCGACTCGCCGTTCCGGCTCGCATTCGCGATGCGAAGAATCCCGTGCCGCTCACGCCGGAAGTACTGGCGGACGCGAGAGCCCATTTTGCTGATCATTGTGCGAGCTGTCATGCCAACGACGGCAGCGGCAACACGACGCTCGGTCGGAATCTGTACCCAAAAGCACCTGATATGCGGCTGCAGCCAACGCAAGCGCTCACGGATGGCGAGCTGTATTCCATTATCCAGGACGGCATTCGTCTGACCGGCATGCCGGCATGGGGGAAAGAAGGCGACGAAAACGATGAAGACAGTTGGAAGATCGTGCATTTGATCCGACATCTCAAGGACTTGACGCCAGAGCAGCTCGAGGAGATGAAGGCGCTCAACCCGAAGAGTCCAGACGACATCGAGGAAGAGAAGGCAGAACAAGAATTCCTCCGAGGCGGCGCAAAACAGCCGGGTGCGCCGCCCAAACCGACCTCCCGGCCCCATCGTCATCAATGAGTGGAGGCAGTATGAAGCGGACGTTTGGATTCGCGCTCGCGGCGCTGTTGCTCAGCATCGTCGCGTACGCACACGGCGACAAGGAGCATATCCAAGGCACTGTCACGCAGATCAGCGCCAAGGCCATTACGGTTCAACTTGGGAACAAGACGACGAAAACAGTCACCGTGCAGGCCGATACGACCTTTAAGAAGTCCGGAAAGCACGCGACGCTACAGGATTTAAAGGTCGGCGATCGGGTCATCATCGACGTGGACAAAGGCAGGTTCGAGGCGGAAGAAGTCCAGTTCGGGCCGCCGGCGGCGAAGAAGGGACCGGCAGCAGCCGAGCACGCGCACAAAAGCTGAACCGGATTTTCCAGCCCGCGCGCATTTTCCTGTAGGATCGTGCGCGCAGGCCTCGGATGGCGATCGGCTCACCTTTCAATCCCCACGACGACCCTCGGCGTGCGCTGGCGGCGATCGTCGATTCCTCCGACGACGCCGTCTTCTTCACTGATCCTGACGGCCTCATCCTCTCGTGGAATCGCGGTGCGGCTCGCATGTACGGCTATTCGGCCGAGGAGGTCAGCGGACGATCGATCGCCGTCCTCATTCCCGAGGATCGCGTCGAAGAGATCGAGAACATCCGGCTCCGTATCAGGGCCGGCCAGCGCATCGACCATCATGAGACTGTACGGCGCGCCAAGGATGGCCGCCTGCTCGACGTCTCGCTGAACATTGTCCCGATCACAGACGCCGATGGGCGCGTGGTCGGTGCGTCGGCGATCGCGCGCGACATCACCGAGCAGAAACGTGTGGAACACGCGCTTCGAGCCAGCGAGGCGCAGTGGCGGTCAGTCATCAGGTCCGCTGTCGACGGCATCATCGTCATCAACGCGCGCGGTATTGTCGAGTCGTTGAATCCCGGGGCGGAACGCTTGTTCGGATACCGCGAGGAAGAGGTCGTGGGCCGCAACGTCAGCATGCTGATGCCGGCTCTCTATCGCGACGAGCACGATGGCTACGTGGCACGGTATCTGGCAACGGGCGTCCAGAAGATCATCGGCATCGGGCTGGAGGTGACGGCCCTGCGCAAGGACGGCACCACGTTCCCAGTTCACCTGTCTGTCGGCGAGATGGCCGTGGAAGGCGAGCGCAAGTTCACCGGCATTCTTCACGACCTCACCGAGCGGGTATGGATGGAGACACGCCTGCGCGAGCAGTCAGGGCTCACGAAGCTGGGTGAGATGGCCGCGGTCGTGGCCCACGAGGTCAAGAATCCGCTGACCGGCATCCGCGGCGCCATCCAAGTTATCGGCGGGCGCCTGCCGGCGGGCAGCAAGGACGCCGCGGTCGTCAAGGAAATCATCGCCAGGATCGACGCGCTGAACGAGCTGATGAAAGACCTGTTGCTCTTCGCGCGGCCGCCACAGCCACAGTTCGCATCGGTCGAGATCGTGTCGCTTCTCGAGATGGTCGCCGATCTGGTTCGTCAGGATCCGGCGCTCAAGGACCTCCGCATCAACGTGGCGGGGTCGGCGCCCCCTATGACTGGCGATGCCGACATGTTGAAGATCGTCGTGCAGAACCTCATTCTTAACAGCGCACACGCCACGCAGGGGCGCGGTGCCGTTCAGGTAGCGGCCACCCTTGCCGGTGCCGGATGCGAGATCACGGTGTCGGACAACGGTCCCGGCATCCCGCCGACCGTTCGCGAACGGCTGTTCACGCCGTTTTTCACGACCAAAGCGCGCGGTACCGGCCTTGGTCTCTCGACCGCGAAGCGTCTCGTCGAGGCGCACGGTGGAACCATCGCGATCGACTGTCCCCCCGAGGGCGGCACCGTCGTGACGCTTCACTTTCCGGTGCAGGCGATCTGACATGAACGCGCGCGCAGCGCGCCTACTAGGAGCCCGTTCGGCATTACTCGGGACGGGCTCCTAGCTGTAACGTTGCGCGCCGCTTCGCCGGTACGCGTTTTACCGAACCGTTCGGCGTGCTACAGTGATTCTGGTATCGGGGCAGGTTCGCTCTCATTGCGAGGGTGCTTCCGCGGATGGCTGCGGGGCGTGATGCTGTGACGTTCTGAGGAGACATGAATATGATTCGTTCGATTGTATCGGCAGCGGTACTCACGATCGGCTTCGCTACCGTGGCCACGGCGCAGGACGCAAAAAAAGGGGAGCAACTATTCACGGAGCAGAAGTGTTCGCTCTGTCACTCGATTGCGGGCAAGGGCAACACCAAAGGGCCGATGGACGATGTGGGCCGGAAGCTGAAGCCGGAAGAGATCCGTGAGTGGATCGTCGACGCGAAAGGCATGACGGCGAAGACAAACGCGGAGCGCAAGCCCGAAATGAAAGCGTTCACGCTCCCGAAAGAGGACGTCGACGCACTGGTCGCCTATCTCTCGACGCTGAAGAAGAAGAAGTAGAGCGCCCTTCAGATATCACAACCTCGGGGCACGCGGATCGGTGTCTAGTGGTGAAGAGCCTCCACGAGGTAGGGATCGCCTTCGGCCAGAAGCGGTGCCTTTCCGAGCGCGCGATCGGTCATGAGAAGGAAGGCGGCTCCGAAGCCCAGGAGGAGCGCAACGTCCAGGAAGCCGATCCCCATAGGGCCTTGCAGGCGGTCTGGAGCAACCGCTGGAACGACCTGAAGGTGAATGTCCAGCCAGCGTCCAACAAGAACAACGGTGCTCGTCCAGAGCAGGGTCCCCTCAGACCGCTTGGCGGGCCGCCGCAGGAGCACGACAAAGGGAAGCGCCCAATTCAGCACCACGTTCAGGTAGAACAGGAACGATGCGCCCCCTTGCAGCCGTACGAGATAGTGAGTCGTTTCCTCGGGAAGGTTCGTGTACCAAATGAGGAGGTACTGAGAGAACCACAGGTAGGCCCACATCGTCGAGAATCCGAACAGCAACTTCCCGAGGTCATGGAGATGGGTTTCGGTGAGGTCGGGCAGTGCTCCCCGGCGACGCAGGAGGATCCCCACGATCGATATGGCGGCCACCGCCGTCGAGAGCAGGCCCGCGATTTGGTAGAGACCGACAATCGTGCTCGCCCAGTGAGGATCGAGGCTCATGAGCCAGTCGATGCTGGCCATGGAAAACGAGAAAGGAAACAGCGCGAGAAAGATCGCCGACAGGACCACGTTCCGCCGCGTGTACTTGATGTCGGCATGTGCGTCTTGACGGAGGGAATAACGCCGCGTCATCAGCGCAAAAAACACCCAGAGAGCCAGTACGCCGACCATCCGCGCCGCGAAGAAGCCCGTGTTGAGATACGGCGCCTTGGCGGACAGCAGTTCGTCGTGCAGGACGGCGTCGGCGTGCGTCCACGGGTAGAGCCACCGGGCCCCGGCCAGAATGGCCAGCATGCTGAAGGCAGAGGCCGGCAGGCAGGCGGCCAGCGCTTCGGGAACGCGTTTGAAGACCGTGTGCCAGCCCGCGTTCGACACGTACATGATCGCCAGGAACACCAATCCTCCCAAGGCCACCGTCAGGAAGAAGAAGCTCGAAACGAGAAACGCCGACCATGCCTGGACGGGCCTGAACAGGAGGCCCAGGATGAAGGCGATGAGCCCCGCCGCCACTGCCACGACCAGCCACCGCCGTCCGCCTGCCACGAGGTGCGATTCTCGGTCCCTCACGGTGTCACTCTCGCTCCTCAGTTCTGCAACGAGCGGACGAAATGGATGACCTTCCAGCGGTCTTCCGGGGTGATCTGGGTCGCGTGGGATCCCATTTTGTTCTGGCCGCGGCTGATGATGTGGAAGATCTGGCCGTCGGGCAGCGAGCGCGCCTCTTCGCCCAGAAGCGACGGCGGCTTCGAGAACGAAGGAATCATGGGGCCGTCTCCAAGGCCTCGCGTTCCGTGACAGGGCGTGCAGAAGATACCGAACACCTTCTGTCCACGAGCGAGCGCTGCTTCTGTTTTCTCCACAGGATTGACAAGCTCCCGCCCCGCACGCAGGGCCTCGCCGGGACCGACACCGTAACGGAACGGCTTCGCGCCCCTCGCGATGGTGCCCGGCGCCGGCGCCATCATCGTCTTACCGTCCCGCGTCACCGGGTTTGGCGAAAAGCTCTCGTAGGCGAGGGAGTCCACCATGTTGGGCGCATACTCGTAGCGCGGCTTCGTACTGGAGCAGGCCGCGACAAGACACAAGACGATCGCCGAGGCAGCGATCCTCATGACGAAGCCTCCACGAGCTCGGTCGCCACGGCACCTGCGCGCTCGCACAGTATCCGCATCTCCGGTGCGTCGAAATGGCCGTCCGGTCTAGTGAGGACCAGGGCGAATCGGTCATTCGTCACTCGAGGGAGGAGGAATCGCGGCGACCGGGAGGGGTAAAGGCGCGCGCGAAGAAACAACGCCGCCACCGACCCTAGTCCGGCGAGCAGCACCATGAACTCGAAGGTCAAGGGAATGAACGCAAGCACGGATGCCGGTGGCTTGCCGCCGACGTTAATCGGCCAATCGCTGGCGGAGGTCCAGAGCTGGAAGCCAAATGCCAAAAGCAGGCCGGCGAGGCCACAACCGAAGCAGACCCACGGCAACCGGGAGAGGCCCAGCCCCATGGCCTCATCCATGCCATGCACCGCGTACGGGGTATACGCATCCTCAATGGCGTAGCCAGCTTGCCGGGCAGCTCGGACGGCCTCGAGGATCGCATCCTCGCGCTCAAACCACGCCACGAACAGGCGGCTCTTCATACCGCGCCCTCCTGGCTGCCGGCCACAAACTCAGGTGCGATTGGCGCCGGCCAAGGAACTGACGCAGGCTCGCGGCGGGGCTCGCGTCCGTAATCGAGCACGCTCTTCACCTCCGCGATCGAGACCATCGGGAGCGCCCGGGTAAAGAGGAGGAACAGCGTGAAGAACAGCCCGAACCAGCCGATTGTTATCCCCAACTCGACCCACGTGGGCCAGTACATGGTCCAGTTCGAGGGGACAAAGTCGCGATGAAGCGATGTGACGATGATGACAAAGCGCTCGAGCCACATGCCGACGTTGATGACGAGCGACAACGGGAAGAGGACGATGGGGCTCGTCCGAAGTTTCTTGAACCACAGGAGCTGCGGGGCGAGCACGTTGCACCCGACCATGGTCCAGTACGCCCAGGCGTACGGGCCGGACATGCGGTTTCGGAACGTGAACAATTCGTAGGCGTTGCCCGAGTACCAGGCGGTAAAGAGCTCGGTCGCATAGGCGAGCGCCATGATGCCACCTGTGACGATCATGATCTTCGCCATGTTCTCAAGGTGGCGGGTGGTAATGAGATGCTGCCAGCCGAGCACGGCGCGAACGATGAGCATGAGCGTCAGCACCATCGCGAACCCCGAGAACACGGCGCCCGCAACAAAGTAGGGCGGGAAGATGGTCGTGTGCCACCCGGGCAGTAGCGAGGTGGCGAAGTCCATTGACACGATGCTGTGCACCGACAGGACGAGCGGCGTGGCCAGGCCCGCCAGGAGGAGGTACACGGTCTCGTAACGAGACCAAGTCCGGTGGGATCCGTTCCAACCGAGCGATAGCAGGCTGAACACCAACTTGCGGATGCGCCCCTTCGCACGGTCGCGTACCGTGGCGAGGTCGGGCAGCAGCCCCACGTACCAGAAGACCAGAGAAATCGTGAAGTACGTGCTCACGGCGAACACGTCCCAGATGAGAGGCGAGCGGAAGTTGACCCACAGGCTGCCGCGCGTATTCGGGTAAGGCAAGGTCCAGAAGGCGAGCCACGGTCGCCCCATATGGACGATGACGTCCAGGCCCGCACACGTGACCGCGAAGATCGTCATCGCTTCCGCGGCGCGGTTGACCGAGGTACGCCACTGCTGGCGGAAAAGAAACAGAATGGCCGAGATCAAGGTGCCGGCGTGGCCGATACCGATCCAGAAGACGAAGTTCGTGATGTCCACGCCCCATCCGACGGTGTTGTTGAGCCCCCACACACCGAGGCCGGTGGAGAGCGTTCGGATGTAGCAGACGAGGCCAAAGCAAAGTGCCGAGGCGGCACCAAGAAGCGCGAGCCACCAACGGGTGTTCGGGCGCCTCTCGATCGGCGCGCACACCTCGTCAGTGACTTGAGCAAGCGAGCGCTCCGCTGTGACGAGAGGCTCACGCAGGGCGCTAAGGCGCACCCGACTCATGCTTCCTTTCCCGGATTCCGTACCCGCGCGAGATAGCGCACGGACGGCCCGATATTGAGCTCGGTGAGCAGCCGATAGGCGCGGCTGCTCCCGACGCGCTCCGACACGCGGCTCTTGGGATCGTTGATGTCGCCGAAGACGATCGCACCGGCGGGGCAGCTCTGCGCGCAGGCGGGTCGCACATCCCCATCTTCGAGAGGTCGGTTCTCACGCCGAGCTCGCGTCTTGGCTTCTTCGATGCGCTGGCTGCAGAACGAGCATTTTTCGGTGACGCCTCGACTGCGCACCGTGACATCCGGATTGAGCACCATCCGTTCGGTGGCGTCGCGCGGATAGGCGAACCAGTTGAACCGGCGGATCTTGAAGGGGCAGTTGTTCGAGCAGTAGCGCGTGCCGACGCAGCGGTTGTAGACCTGCTGAGTCAAGCCCTCGCTCGAGTGAACGACGGCAAGAACCGGGCACACCGTCTCGCAGGGCGCGTTTTCACAGTGCTGGCAGAGCATCGGCTGATGGAGAACGCGGGGGGCTTCCGGCGGGCCGTCGTAGTAGCGGTCGATCTGGATCCAATACATCTCGCGCCCGCGCCGCACCTCTTCGACCCCGACGACGGTGACGTTGTTCTCCGCCTGACAGGCGACGAGGCAGGCCTCGCAGCCCGTGCACTTGGAAAGGTCTATAGCCATGGCCCAGCGCCTTCCCGGGTACTCGTGGCGTGGCCACATCGAAGGAGGCGCCTCTTTGGCGGTGTGGCTGACGGCGAGCCCGCCGCCGCGAAGGAGCTGGTCGAAATTCATCTCCTGGACCAGGCCCCGGCCCTCCATCGACTCGTGGGTCTGGGTCCGTGGAAGCGTGACACGCTGCCCGGTGGGCTCGAGCGTCACGCCCACGCGCGTCAACCGGGCACGCCCCAGGTCGTTGGCGAGGAGAAACGCGTTCGCGCCGACGCCATTGCCGACCGGACCTGCGTGCGTGCGTCCGCGTCCGAGGGCGACGGCCAGGGCACGTGGATGCATTCCTGGCTGGAGCAGCGCGGGCAGTGTCAGGCGGCGGTCACCCTGGCGAAGATCCACGAGATCGCCATCGCCCACGCCGATCGTGCGTGCGGTGCTGGGCGCAATCGAGACGACATTCCCCCACGACACCTTGGTGACGGGGTCGGGCAGCTCTTGCAGCCAGGCGTTGTTTCCGAGCGAGCCATCGCGCAGTGCGACCGGCGGGTACAGAACGATCTCGAAGCTGTTGGCAGACCCGACGGGTGACCATGTCGCAAGCGCGCTCAGGAGGCCATCTTTCCGGAAGCTCGACTCGATGGGCGCCGGCGTCACCTTCGCGAATCCGTCGTGGACGGATCGTTCCCAGAACTCGTCGAATGTTGGCGGCGCGTCGACCGCCGCCGGGAAGACATCGCTTTGCCAACGGCGGCGGACGACGTCGTAATAGGATCTGCCGGCACCCGCCCAGATAAGAAGGGACTCGAACGCCGGCCGTGTGTCGTAGAGCGGGGCGACCGTCGGCTGGAAGAGCCCGAGCAGGCCGCGCTCCGGCTCAGCGTCGCCCCACGACTCGAGGTAGTTATGATCAGGTGCGAGGTGCTGTGTGCGGCTCCCAGTCTCATCGGGACGGTCGTTGGTCGCGACCGTGAGCTCGATTCCCGAGAGACGTTCGCCGAGCTCGCTTCCCTCGGCATGGCTGTACACGGGGTTAGTGCCGAGGACGATGACGGCAGCGACCGCGCCCTTGCGGAGATCGAGAATAAGATCCTCGATCGTTTGGCTCTCGGGGACGACCACGCCGGCAGGCAACGCCACGGTCATGCCGTAGTTGTCAAGGGCCTGGTTGATCGCGTTGGTGAGCGCCTGCGCGACGACATCGTCGCTTCCGCACAGAACGAGACTCGCACCTCTGGCCTCGCGAAGCTCCGCTGCCAGTCGATCGAGGAGCGCGGGCGCGAGCTCCGGCTCATGCGTGATGCCGGTCTCGATGCCAAGCCGTTTCGCGAGCGCGGCCAGGGTGGGCACCAGATCCGAAGGCAAGAGCGGTGTACGCACGTCGGCATTGGCGCCGGTGAGCGTCAGGTGCGGCTCGATCTGGAAGTGGCGCGACATGACCCGTGCTCGGTCGGGGTCGCGACCGGCGGTGTACTGCCGCGTGAGCCGAACGGGGTTGTTCCAGGAGCCGAGAAAGTCGGCGGCAAAACCCACGACCACGCGGGCGCGATCGAGCCTGTAGCTGGGGATGACGCTGGCCCCGTGAGTGAGAACATGGGCCTTGGCGATCGCGGTCGCGCCAAGGGGATCGTGGCTCACGCGGCGTGCCGACGGGTACGTGGTGAGAAACTGTTTGATCGCCGCTTCCCCTGA
This sequence comes from Acidobacteriota bacterium, assembly GCA_023265175.1. Lineage (GTDB taxonomy): Bacteria > Acidobacteriota > Vicinamibacteria > Vicinamibacterales > CAVVIG01 > JAHFUI01. Next base: position 17,486 of record JAHFUI010000025.1, on the reverse strand, counting down.
CGGTCCAACGTAGGGTGGCGTCACGAGCCGGATGGCGCGATTGGCCTCCCCGATGCCGCGGAGCCCGTTGCGCACCGTCCTATCGAGGTCGCTCCACTTGGTCGGCTTGCCCGAGGACAGGGGCCCTCGTGCGCGGCTCGCGTCGTAGAGCGTCAGCACCGAGGCCTGGCCGACCGCGCAGACGCCGCCCCCGGACACCGGGTGAAGCTCGTTGCCTTCGATCTTGATGGGCCGGCCGTCCCGCGTCTTGACGAGCAGCCCGCACGAGGCCGGACACGCGCCGCAGGTGGACGCGTACGATACGGGCACCCCGGGCGTGATCTCCTCGGGCTGGACGAGAAACGGGATGATCTTGTTCACGGGCGCCCGCTGGCACGCCATGGCCGCCGCGGAGGCCGAGAGCCCCATCATCTTGAAGAAGTTCCGCCGCTTGTAGTTGGTCTTTTCCGCCATGGGTGATTCGCAAGTCACACGCGGTCTTGCACGGCGCATGCAATGGCACTCCTCCTGGTGGTGGCGCCGTTCGGTCGCCTGGGAGATGGTTCCGAGAGCATGGCTGCGTCAACCGCATCCTCGCCGTACCATGCGAGGGATTCGCGCAGAGAAACGACGCGGCCTATAACGGCCATCGTGGGTGAGCCGCACTCCCCCATCACGTCGCCTCCTGCGGCCTCCGCTACGGTTGTCACCAGCACGTGCTGCTCGGCCGTTGTCGCAGCGGTTACGAACGCGACCGGCAGGTCAGCGGGATATCCTCGCAACAGGAGCTGCTTCAACCACGACGGTGCCGTCTGCGCGGCCATGAGCAGCACCAGCGTCATCTGCGGCGAGTACCGGGGGATCGAGAACTCCTTCTCATCATTCCGGCGGTGGGCCGAGACGATGCACACGCTGTCGGCGAGGCCACGATGAGTGACGGGGATCCCCGCGAAAGCCGGTGCGGCGACGGCGCTCGACACACCGGGCACGATCTCGAAACCAATACCGGAGGCGACGAGCCGCAAGGCCTCCTCGCCGGTTCGCCCGAGCACCGTGGGATCTCCGCCTTTCAGCCGCACGACGTGCTTGCCGCCGAGCGCATGGCGAACCAGCAGCTCCGAGATCCGCTCCTGCGACATGCTGTGGCGGCCACACCGCTTTCCGACGAACACCAGCTCCGCATCGAGCCCCCGAAGCAGGCGCTTATCGACGAGACTGTCGTAGAGCACCACGTCGGCTTCCTGGAGCGCACGCCAGCCACGCAGCGTGATGAGCTCAGGGTCGCCGGGACCAGCCCCCACAAAGACAACGTGCCCCTTCATGCTGCGGCCTCCCGTTGGCTGGTGGCCCACCACTGATCGAGCTCGGGGAGGAAGTACCGGAGGCGGCACTTCTTGAACTCGTGACGGCTCGGAAGGAGCACGTAGTCCCCAACGTCGATTCTCGAAGAAAGATCGGCTGCCAGCCTGTGACAAGTGGCTTCATCCGGGCCGTGGACCATCGTGTAGAGCGTGTAGGGAAAACCTGGAAACGACTCACGGCTGTAGCAATGGCTCACCTCCGGCACAGTCGCGAAACAGAGGCCGGTCTCCTCGACCCGGTTCTCCGGCACCTGCCATGCGACCAGCACATTGCCGTGGACGCCGAGTTCGCGTTGTCGGAACGTGGCCACGTAGCGGCGAATCGCGCCGCCCAGGTGCTTCCGACCGAAGGCGAGAATCTGCTTTTCTTCCGTGCCCGTGACCCGCTCCAGCTCGAGGAAGGGCCGCTCGGTGAGCGGCAAGGCGGCCTGCAGGGCCCGAAACAGCGCCATCTCTCCCGCCGTCGGATCGACCGACGACGCCGTGGAAGGGCTCATGGCTTTCGTCTGGCTGCTGAGCGCGATGAGGTCGAAACGAACACCGATCTTGAAGGTCCGCGTTCGCCGGAGCGCATGGATCTCGGACAGCCCCGCACGCGTTCGAAGGCAGTCGAGCGTGCGGTCGAGCCCCATCGATCGCGGCACGGCGATCGTAAACCAGAGATTGTAGACGTGGTCGCGAAGGTAGTTGTGGCTCACCGTCGGGTGCTCGTTGACTACGGCCGCGACCCGGGGCAGCTCTTCTTCAGGCACCGATGCCGTGCAGAGCGCGCTCTCGTACCCCAGGAGGCTTCCCTCCAGCACGGCCGAGATCTCTCGGAGCTTCCGCTCCTCTTTCCACGCACGAAGCTGGTCGAGCACCTCCCTCACGCTGAGGCCCAGTTCTTGCCCGATCTCGTCCCAGGGCCTCGCCGACAGCGGCACGCTGTCCTGGACGGTTCTGGCGAGGAGGTTCTGCTCGGTTGGTGTCAGGCCCATCGCGCTCACTCGTTCCTCAAAGTCCCATGATGAATGCTCGCCAAACCCCAAAGACGCCGGAGGGCGAACGGATCGGCTCTTCGTCTTCGATGGCGCCCGTCGCCGCGTTCACCAGAACGAGCTTGTCGTCGCCGTTGGCCGTGATGAGCACATGGCTGCCTCGCGGCGTAAAGTCCATGTGATAGATGCGGGTGCCAATGCGAAGCGTCCGGGTGACCTGGAGCGTCTCGACATCGACGACCTGGACGAACGCGTCGTTCTTCAGCCCCGAAAAGCTGACCCAGACCTCGCGCTCCCCCGGTGCTCTGACCGCGTAGACGGGATCGCCGCGCAGCGGAATCGAGCGCACGAACTGCCACGTGTCGCGGTCGAGCACCGCGATCCGCTCTTCACCGACGAGCGGCACGAAGACCCGATTGCGGGCCACCGCCCAGGAGGCCATGTGCGGGAGCTTGATCGGCGTCGTCGGCGTGTAGGTCCGCCCGGGATCGCGGAGCGATACCCGCTGCACGCCTCGCTCCGGGTCACGGAGATCGAGTATCGCGACCTCGTCGGCGTCTTTCAGCCCGACCACGTAGCTCCGCCCATCGGGCGTGATCATGGCGTCGTAGGGCTCGCCAGATCCCACCCGAACCCGGCGCTCCACGGGAAAGTCTGGACGCGAAGCGTCGATCACCCAGATCTCCCCGGTCTCGATGAGGGTGCACACGAACCGGTTGCCCGGGGCGTCCACGATACCAGTCGCCCGGATGTTGGGATCGTCCAGCCCGTTTTCGCTGGACTGCCGGCTGCCTTCTTGGGAGGCTGTCGAGATTCGGCGAACGACCTTGAGGGTCGCGGCGTCGAGGATGGTCACGCCGCCGGGGAAGTACTCGGCCGTTGCCACGTAGCGCCCGTCCTGGCTGATGGCGATGTCGATTGACCTCCCCGATGTCTGCACCTCCCCTGCGCGCTCGAGCGTCGCAAGGTCGATGCGGGTGAGCTGGCCGCTGCGGCTGGAGACGAAACCGTAGCGGAGATCGGGCGAGAAGGTCATCGTCGCGTGCTGCAGGTTGCCGAGGCCGCTCACGCGGTGGACGACGCGGCGCAGGTCGAGGTCGTAGACGGCCATGGTCTCCGAATTGCGCTCCACCACAAAGACGCGGCTGCCGATGCTCCCGGGCACCACGAGGGCGGCATTCGACCGACAGGCCGCAAAGCCCCAGCAGACGAGGAGTCCCAGTATCAGGCGGCCCTTCATGCGGCACCTCTGGCGTCGCTGACGCCTTCCACGCCGATCTCGGCGTCACTCATCACACATGCCGGGTCCGGCGCCCAGAGCGCGCCGCTCTGCACCAGGGCCCGTTCCCTGTGGGAGCCACGACAGAGCGGCTTGAAGATGCACACCCGGCAGCGACCTTCGAGGTGGGTCTCCCGCTCGCGCAGCAGGGATCGCAGCGGATGGGCAAGGATCTCGCTCATGGTCTGCCGACGGACATCGCCGAGCTCGGCTGCCTGCCAGAACTGATCGGGATGGACACGACCGTTCGCATCGATCGCGAATATGCGCTCGCCGGCCGAATTTCCGCCGCGACGCAAGAGAACCTCGTGGGCGCGTGAGGCCGCCGACTCCCCATGCTTGGCCCGAAGCCACAGGAGGAAGAGCGGTCCGTCCGAATCATTGCCTCCGGTGACGATGGAGAGCGTGCTGCCCGCATCCAGGAGCCGCTCCGCCGTGTCGAACAGCCGGAACAGCAGGACGCGGCTTTCCGCGGGCTTGAGGTCGTGCGGGACCATGCTCTGGCCGCGCCCGGAGTAAAGAAGGTGCGACAGGTAGAACCGATGGACGCCCAAGCGAACCGCAAGCGCGAGCAACGGCTCCACCTGGCCGGTGCTGAGGCTTGTGAGCGTGAGGCGGATGCCGACCTCCAATCCCGCATCCATCGCATGACCGACGCCTCGCACCGCTTGTGCGAACGCTCCCTTCATGCCCCGATAGGCGTCGTTCAGCGCTGCGAGCCCGTCGAGGCTTATGCCTACATAACGCACCCCCGTCCTGGCGAGCCTCCTGGCACATGCCGCGTCCACGAGCACACCATTGGAAGACAAGAGCGGCTTGAGGCCACGGTCTCGCACCCGAGCCATCAGGACGAAGAGATCGGGCCGCAAGAGGGGTTCGCCGCCGCTGAAGATAACGGCACGCACACCGGCGTCGGCCATGTCGTCGATCAGGCCAAGGGCCTCTTTCGTCGAAAGGTCGGTTTGCGTGGGACGCAGCCCTGCGGCGGAGTAGCAGTGCGGGCAGCGGAGGTTACAGTGCCCGCACACGTTCCAGACGACCACGGGTGGAGCATCTCCCACGGCTCCGTAGCGTGCGGATGCCCGAGATGTGGACGACTGTTGCGGGACCTTCTCGACGGCAATCTTGAGAAGGTCCGTCACCTCGAGCATCCGCAAACTCCCTGTCAGTAGATGTCGTGCGCCGTGTTGTAGACGTTGAACTTGCCCGTGGGCGTCACCAGCCAGTCTCCCTTGATGCGCGTCTTCTCCTCGAGCGTCTTGTCGTTGTAGACGATGAGCTCACCTTGCTTGTCCCATACCGACACCCAGACCTCCGAGCCGCTCTTGTCGTACTCGAAGTGGACGGCGCGGCCGCGCTCAGCCGCTGGCCAGCATTTTTCGATCTCGCCCTTCTTCTTCGAGTAGGCGCAGATCTGGCGGGTCGACTTCGGATCGTCCGACATCGGCGAATCGGTCCACACCCATGGCGAGCCGTCATGGGTCTTGATGAACAAGCCGCCGCTACCCGGAAGTTTCACTTCGCGCACGACCTTCCAGGCATACTGCGGTTTCTTCACCGGGTCGGCGCCGTAGACGACGAGCTTCCCCTCGCCGATGTGCACCGTGCCGTTGACCCAGCCGAACTCCGGGTCCTCCCAGTTGGCGCCGCGCCCCGGGTGCGGCCTCACACCCGTCTCGAACTTCGTCACCATCTTCTGGGTCTTCGCGTCGATGATCACCATCTGCTTGCGCGTGTTGGCCGCCACCATGAAGTAGCGCTTGGTGTGGTCCCACCCTCCATCGTGCAGGAAGCGCTCGGCCGGGATCTTGGCCACGATGGGGAAGCCGGGCTTGGAGTAATCCACGATGGCGACGTGCCCGGACTCCTTGAGGCTGACGACCCACTGAGGGGCAAAGGGCGATGCGACGATGGAAGCGACGCGATCCTCCTGGAGTTCTTCGTTCGTGTCGTACGTAGGGGTCTTGACATCGACGACCACCTTGGGTTCGAGCGTCTGGCCATCCATCACGACGTATTGGTTTGGCCAGTAGCAGCCTTCGATGACGAGCTTGTCCTCGTACCCTTTGTATTTCGACGAGTCGACGCTGCGCGCGTCGGAGCAGCCCTGCACTTGCGCCACGAGCGTGGGCGTCTCCGACCAGAGGTCGATCATCGTCACCCTGCCGTCGCGGCCGATCGCATAGAAGTACCGGCCGGTGGAGGAAGAGCGCAGGATGTGCACCGCAAATCCCGTGTCGATGAGGCCGACGCGTTCCTTGCTCGCGCCATCGATGATGGCGACCTTGCCCGCGTCGCGCAGGATCACGCCAAAGTAGTTCTGCCAATCGCGCTTGGTCTCGGGCACCTTGGGCCGGCTCGCGACCGGCACGACCAGTTTCCAGCTCGCCTTGATCTCCTCGAGCGGCCGTGGCGGCGGCACGGGCGCCGGTTGGAGCACGTAGGCAGCCATCAGCTTGATTTCTTGCGGCGAGAGCAGCCCCTCCTTGCCCCACGCGGGCATGCCACCAGGAAGTCCTTTCATCAGGGTGGACTCGATGGAGGCCGCTCCGAGCTCGGCGGTGTGCTTGGGCTCGATGTTGGGACCTGTCGCACCTTTGCGGAGCGCGCCATGGCACCCGGCGCAACGGTTGAAGTAGATCTGCTTACCCTGTGCAAAATCCTGTTCAGAAAGAGCCGCAACCTTGGCTGCCGGCGCGGACGCCGCCGGTGTGGCCGGCGCAGAAGTCGCCGGCGCTTTCGTGCTATCGGGCGACTGCGTGCATCCTTCCACCGTGAGGACGAGTGCGGCCGCCGCAACACAGGCGGCAAGCCCAATCCCAGAACGCGCTTTCATGCTCCCTCCTGACATTTCTAGTTCCGCGGGCCATCCCGCCTGGGCGCAGGTCAGCAAGAAGCGAACCAGTCATGGTGGGACCACTGCCCGCCGATTTCATTGACCTGAGATTCGGCCATGTATCGTCGCGTTTGCTTTTTGTATAGCGCCGTATACAGAAACAGCGAGCAGCTGCGACCTTAAGCTCAGGCCGGGTTGCCGAGAAGCGGGATGCTTCGACAAGCTCGTGCAGGGAGGAAGCACGGCCATTCGCATCACCGCGAGAGGCGATAGGACAGATCGAAAATCAGCGGGATGCGGAGTCGGCACAGAGGTTGCGGTTATTGAAAGGAGCCGCTTCTTCTGCCCGTCTTCCTCTCGACACCGAGATCACGGTGAGTCGGTGCGGCCAATCCAGCCTATCGTGGTCATCTCCAGAGCGATACAGCGCTCGGAGGAGAAAATTATGGAACTGACACGACGGAACTTTCTCGCGATCTCCGGCTTCGGCGGCGCTGTCGCGCTTCTATCCAAAGAAGCGTGGGCGCTCCAGTCTTTTGAGCCAATCAAGGTGGAGAACCCGCTGGCCCACTACCCTGCCAGGGATTGGGAAACAGTTTATCGCGACATCTGGCGCTACGACTCGAAGTTCACCTTCCTCTGCGCCCCCAACGACACGCACAACTGTCTGCTCGAAGCGTACGTCCGAAACGGCGTGATCGTGAGGATCGAGCCGACCTACGGCTACGGCAAGGCGACCGACCTCTACGGGAACCGCGCCACCCACCGCTGGGAGCCGAGGGTCTGTCAGAAGGGGCTCACGATGATGCGTCGCTTCTACGGCGATCGCCGCGTGAAGGCCCCGATGGTGAGAAAGGGCTTCCTCGCGTGGGTCGAGCAGGGCTTTCCTCGTGGCGCCGATGGTAAGCCACCCGCTGAGTTGTTCCAGCGCGGCACCGACGAGTGGGTGAAGGTGTCCTGGGATCAGGCGCTGGAGACGGCAGCCAAGGCATTGGTCAATATCACGAGGACGTACAGCGGCGAAGCCGGCCAGGATCTCCTCCGCCGTCAAGGATACGATCCCGCGATGGTGGACGTGACCCAAGGCGCCGGGACTCAGACCGTCAAGGTTCGCGGCGGGATGCCGCTCCTCGGCGCTACCCGCATTTTCGGCCAGTATCGCTTCGGCAACTCGCTCGCACTCCTGGATGATTGGATCAGGAAAGTCGGGCCTGACAAAGCGTTGGGAGCTCGTGGCTGGGACAACTACTCCTGGCACACCGATCTTCCCCCTGGTCACCCGATGGTGACAGGACAGCAGACAGTGGACTTCGACCTCTCAGCCGTCGAGCAGGCCGGGCTTGTCATCGTCTGGGGAATGAACTGGGTCACCACCAAGATGCCTGACAGCCACTGGCTGACCGAGGCGCGGTTGAAAGGCACAAAGGTCGTGCTGGTGTCGGTGGAGTATGGCGCCACAGCCCCCAAGGCCGACGAAGTGATTATCATCAGGCCAGCAACCGATCCGGCCTTTGCCCTGGGCCTCGCCCAGGTGCTCGTCGCCGAGAAGCGTTACGATGAGGCCTTCGTCAAGCGCTTCACCGATCTCCCTCTGCTCGTCCGTCTCGATACGCTGAAGCTCTTGAGAGCCAGCGATGTCGTCGCCGGCTATCAGCCTCCTGATCTCACAAACTTCACCACGGTTCTCAATCCAGGCCAGGCGGCTCCTCCGTTCACGCTTCAGGATAAGCAGTTGATCCCCGAGGCCTTGCGCAAGGAATGGGGAGACTTTGTCGTCTGGGATACGAAGAGCCGTGGCGCGAAGCCGCTCACCCGCGACCAGGTGGGTGACCACTTCGACCGGCTCGGGATCGATCCGGCCTTGGAAGGGGAGTTCACGGTCAGGACCGTGGATGGGAAACAGGTCAACGTGGCACCGCTCTTTACGCTGACGCGCCGCTACCTCGACGAGAACTTCACGCCCGATCAGGTCTCCGAGATCACCTGGGCGCCGCAAGAGGCCATCGTCAACCTTGCCAGGGAGATCGCAAGAAACCGGAGTCGCACCCTCATCCCTGTCGGAATGGGTCCGAACCAGTTCTTCAACGCCGATCTGAAGGACCGCGCCATCTTTCTGGTCGCCGCGCTCACCGCTAACATCGGCCAGAAGGGCGGGAACATCGGGAGCTGCGCCGGCAACTACCGGGCCGCGCTCTTCAACGGCCTTCCCCAGTACATCAACGAGAACCCATTTGATATGGAGCTCGATCCCACGAAGCCGGCGCGCGCCCGCGCCTACTGGAGAGGAGAGTCGGCTCACTACTTCAACTACGGTGACCGCCCCCTCAAGGTCGGAACGAAGATGTTCACCGGCAAGACTCACATGCCCGCTCCCACGAAAGCCGCCTTCGTTTCCAACAGCAACTCGATCCTCGGCAACGCGAAGGGGGCATACGACGTGATCGCCAACACGCTCCCCCGAATCGAGATGTGGTGCACGAGCGAGTGGTGGTGGACGATGACGTGCGAGTATTCCGATATCGTCTTTCCGGTTGACGCCTGGCACGAGTTCAAGCTCCCGGACATGTGCGCTTCGGTGACGAACCCGTTCCTCACTGTCTTTCCGCGAACGCCGCACCAGCGGCTTCTCGATACGCGCTCCGATATAGAAGTGCCTTCGGGGATCTCGGCCAAGCTGGCGGCCATTACGGGAGACCGGCGTCTCATTGATTATTGGAAGTTCGTCGACGAGGGGCGGGTGGAGGTCTATCTGAATCGAATCCTCAACGCCTCCAACGCGACGAAAGGCTACCGCTTCGAGGAGCTGGAGAAGCAGGCGCTCGACGGGATCCCCGCTCTCATGATGACCCGCACGACGCCGCGCCAGACCGGGTGGGAGCAGACCCAGGAGTCGCGCCCCTGGTACACGAAGACAGGCCGACTCGAGTTTTACCGCGAGGAAGATGAGTTCATCACACTCGGTGAGAATCTCCTCGTCTACAAAGAGCCGGTGGAGGCTTCGTTCTATCAGCCGGGCGTCATCGTGGCGAAGCCCCATCCGCTCCTCCGTCCCACACCGCCCGACCAGTTCGGGATCAGTCCGGCTGACTTCTCTCAGTCTGACGTTCGCCAGGTCCTGACCGTCGTCATGCCGTGGGCGGAGCTGAAGAAAGAAGCAAGCCCGCTGGTGAAGGCCGGTTATCCGTTCATCCTTCACACTCCGAAGTACCGCCACGGCGCCCACACCACTGGCGTGGATACCGATCTACTGGCCATGTCCTTTGGACCATTCTCCGACGTTTACCGCCGCGACAAGCGGATGCCGTTTCTCGCTGAAGGCTTCGCCGACATCAACCCGGCGGATGCGAAGGCCCTCGGTCTCAACGACGGCGACTACATATGGGCCGATGGATGGGGCGAGGACCGTCCCTACCGGGGTTGGAAGCCCGGCGAGGCAATGTACAAAGTCTCCCGCCTGATGTGCCGTCTTCGCTACTACCCCGGCACGCCGCGCGGAGTCATGCGGATGTGGTTCAACATGTGCGGGGCGACCCACGGCTCGGTGAGCGGCCACGAGTCACGGCCAGACGGCCTGGCGAAGAACCCCGCCACGAACTACCAGGCGATGTTCCGCTACGGGAGCCACCAGTCCCTCACGCGCGCATGGCTGAGACCGACGCTCTCCACTGATTCGCTCGTAAGGAAAGAGCTTTTCGGACAGCTCATCGGCAAGGGCTTCCTCGCCGACGTCCACACGGTGGTCGGGGCGCCGCGAGAGTCCATGGCGAAGATCACCAAGGCCGAGGAGGGCGGGATCGGCGGCCAGGGCCTCTGGCATCCGGCGGCCCACGGCTTCCGCCCAAGCTACGAGAACGAAGCCCTTCAGCGCTTTCTGCGCGGCGACTTCATCCAGGTGAGGAGCTAAGCCATGGCAACAGTGAAGAATTGGCAGATCGGACGCGAGATGGAGTACCCGTACCCTGAGTCCCGTCCTCAGCGACAGTTTGCCGCGGTTTTCGATCTGAACAAGTGCATCGGCTGCCAGACGTGCACGATGGCGTGCAAGACGACGTGGACTGTGGGGAAGGGGCAGGAGTACATGCAGTGGAACAACGTGGAATCCAAGCCCTATGGCGGCTACCCGATGGGGTGGGACGTCAGGATCCTCGATAAGCTCGGCCCTCAGCCCTGGGAGGGGGGAAAGTACGCGGGGGAAACGATCTTCGAGGCTGCCCCTACGGACGAGAGGGTGCTCGGGTATCTGAAGGAAGAGCTGGACTGGAGTCACTCCAACGCCGGCGAGGACGAACCGGCAGGGAGCCTCGACACAGGCGGCTACGAGACGATGCCGACCCATAAACTCTGGTTCTTCTACTTTCCCCGCATCTGCATGCACTGCACCTATCCGGCGTGCCTGGCCGCCTGCCCCAGGGAGGCGATCTATAAGCGGCCCGAAGACGGGATCGTCCTCGTGGATCAAGGCCGCTGCCGCGGCTATCGGGAGTGTGTCCGGGCGTGCCCGTATGGAAAAGTGCTGTTCAATCCTGTCCTCAGGATCTCTCAGAAGTGCATCGGCTGCTACCCCGCCGTCGAGCAGGGGATTCAACCTCGGTGCGTCACGAGCTGCATCGGGAAGGTCAGGCTGATGGGATTTCTCTCAACGCCCGACGATGTGAAGCCAGACCGCCCGATCGATTTCCTTGTCCACGTCAAGAAAGTGGCGCTGCCGCTCTACCCGCAACTCGGTCTGGAAGGGAACATCTATTACATCCCGCCGGTCAATGTACCGAAGGAGTTTCTCCGCCAGATGTTCGGCCCAGGGGTGGATCAGGCGATCGAGACGTACCTCAAAGGGAAGGATGATCCCGAGCTGCTCGGGTTGCTCCATCTGTTCGGGGACACGAAGGAGATCATTGAGTCGTTCAAAACGTTTCGGGAGAGTGGCGAGGCCGCGGGGTACGACAAGAAAGAGAGGGAGGTCGTCAGGGTGCCGATCAAGGAGCCTGATTATCTGAGACCGTTCTTTGATGCGGCCCGGCAGGTCTACCGCCACAACATCTCTTAGGGGGATACCATGAAAGCCCAACGAACTATTCTCACCCTTCTTCCCCTGATGCTCGCGCTGAGCGTTTCTGTGGCCGACGCTCAGCAGAAGAGTTTGACTGTTCGGTATGTCAACTCCGCCGTCCCGGCCGATCCGGGCTGGAGCGGGTGGGAGACTGGGCCATCGGTCGAAGTGACCCTTGCACCCCAAACCGTCGCTCAGCCGTACCTCCTCTCGCCATCAATCAAGCGACTCACGGTCAAGGCCGTTCACAACGGAGGCTGGATCGCTTTCCTTCTCGCATGGAAGGACGCCACGAAGAGCTCAGTGATGTACACCGATACATTCAGGGATGCTGTGGCGCTCATGGTGCCGGTCGGCAAGAGTGCTCCCATCAGAATGGGCGGCCCGAACGAGCGGGCGCTTATCCTTCACTGGAAGGCCGACTGGCAGGAGGATATTGATAAGACCTTTCAGGACGTGGCTCAGCTCTACCCGAATGCCTGGCTTGACTGGTATCCGTTCGCTCCGGGCGAGCCACCCTACGACATCAGACATTGGACGAACCCTGAAGCCAGGCGCTACTTGACCGGATGGGTTCTCGGCAACCCTCGCTCTCAGCCGGATAAGCGTACGGCGGCTGAGGAGCAGATCGCGGAGGGCTTCAGCACCTTGACGACCAATGAGAGGCAGAGCGCTGTCGGTAAGGGCGTCTACGCGAACGGCGGGTGGAGGGTCGTGATCGCCCGCCCGTTGGTCACCGGCGATCCCAACGATCCCGCGTGGGGACCCGGAAAAGTGGTGCCTGTGGCCTTTGCGGCATGGGATGGAGGGGAAAAGGAGATCGGCGCTCGGAAGGGGATCTCCGACTGGATCACCGCGAAGCTCAACCCAGTGGGGGCGAAGTGATGGCCCAGGACCTTGACGAGCACGTTGCGCGAAGCGCCTGCTATAAGCTTCTCTCCCTGGTGTTCTTGCCTCCACGCACTGTGGGTGGAGAAGAACTCTTTGCGGGGATCGAGAAGATCATCAGTATGCTGCCTTCAGAGCATCAGGCGCTCCTCAAACCGATCGTCGAGACTGCTCCGATCCCGCGAGGCGGCCCCTCGGAGCACGAGCATACTCGGCTCTTCGGAGTCGGGCTTGCGGCAACCCCGTACGGGAGTGAGTACGACCCCCTCGCCGAGGCGAGAAAGGGACACTGTCTCGCTGATCTCCTCGGGTTCTACGAGGCGTTCGGATTCAAGCTCGCGGGTCGCCAGAAGGAGTTTCCCGATCATATCGCGATAGAGCTTGAGTTCTTGTCTCTCCTGCTCCTCAAGTCGTGCTACGCGAGGGCCGAAGGGCAGGAGGAGGCGCGGGCGATCTGTGAGGAGGCGGCGGGGAAGTTTCTCGCTGACCATCTCGGCGCATGGGGAGGAGCCTTTGCCGATCGTGTGGAAGCAACCACCGAGGATGACTTCTACAGATTTTCAGCGCGGCTGTTCAGAGGATTCATTCTCGCAGAGTGCCACACCCTCCGTGTGGAGCCGTTCTTCATGGCTGCCGCTCAGCCCCAGAAGCTGGAACCTCCGGCCTGTCCGTTTGCTTCGGAGTGTTCGGAGGCCGCCACCCAAATCTGGAGTGCGCCGAAGAATTTCTGTTGATCGAGGGAGATCCAATGAAATCAGCACAGAAGCCACCAAAGGCTTATCGGTTGTTCGTCGAAACCTATCCCAAGCTCGGTCGGGCGTGGGAATTGTCGTCAGAGGCGGGACAAGACGGGCCGTTGGACGAGAAAACGATCCGGCTGGTCAAGACGGCGGTAGCCATCGGGGCGCTTCGGGAAGGCGCTCTTCATTCCAGCGTGCGCAAAGCCTTGGCCGCCGGGGTTTCGAAGGAAGAGATCGAGCAGGTCGTTGCATTGGCGGCCGGAACGCTGGGCTTTCCCGCTACCGTCGCCGTTTTCTGCTGGGTCCAGGACGTCCTCGCCAAGCCGATCGGAAAAAAATAGCACGGCACAATTCGACACGTTCGTACACATACGGGCCGTGCAAGGACGGCTAGTAGATGTCGTGCGTCGTGTTGTAGACGTTGAACTTGCCCGTGGGCGTCACCAGCCAGTCTCCCTTGATGCGCGTCTTCTCCTCGAGCGTCTTGTCGTCGTAGACGATGAGCTCCCCTTGCTTGTCCCACACCGACACCCAGACCTCCGAGCCGCTCTTGTCGTACTCGAAGTGGACGGCGCGGCCGCGCTCAGCCGCCGGCCAGCACTTTTCGATCTCGCCCTTCTTCTTGGAGTAGACGCAGATCTGGCGCGTCGCCTTCGGATCGTTTGACATCGGCGCATCGGTCCACACCCATGGCGAGAGGGCATGGGTCTTGATAAACAGGCTGCCGGAACCCGGAAGCTTCACTTCGCGCACGATCTTCCAGGCATACTGCGGTTTGTTCACCGGGTCGGCGCCGTAGATGACGAGCTTCCCCTCGCCGATGTGCGGCGTGCCGTTGACCCAGCCGAACTTCGGATCCTCCCAATTGGCGCCACGCCCCGGGTGCGGCCTCACGCCCGTCTCGAACTTCGTCACCAGCTTCTGGGTCTTCGCGTCGATGATCACCATCTGCTTGCGCGTGTTGGCCGCCACCATGAAGTAGCGCTTCGTGTGGTCCCAGCCGCCATCGTCCAGGAAGCGCTCGGCCGGAATCTTGTTGATGATGGGGAAGCCGGGCTTCGAGTAATCCACGATGGCGACGTGCCCCGACTCCTTGAGGCTGACGATCCACTGCGGGGCAAAGGGCGACGCGATGATGGAGGCGACGCGAACCTCCGCGAGTGGTTCGTTGGTGTCGTACGCGGGGGTCTTGACATCGACGACCACCTTGGGTTCGAGCGTCTGGCCGTCCATCACGACATACTGAGTTGGCCAGTAGCAGCCTTCGATGATGAGCTTATCCTCGAATCCCTTGTACTTGGACGCCTCGACGCTGCGCGCGTCGGAGCAGCCCTGCGCTTGCGCCACGAGCGTGGGCGACTCCGGCCAGAGGTCGATCATTGTCACCCTGCCGTCGCGGCCGATCGCATAGAAGTACCGGCCGGTGGAGGAAGAGCGCAGGATGTGCACCGCAAATCCCGTGTCGATGAGGCCGACGCGTTCTTTGCTCGTCCCATCGATGATGGCGACCTTACCCGCGTCGCGCAGGATGACGCCAAAGTAGTTCTGCCAATCGCGCTTGGTCTCGGGCGCCTTGGGCCGGTTCGCGACCGGCACGACCAATTTCCAGCTCGCCTTGATCTCCTCGAGCGGCCGTGGCGGCGGCACGGGCGCCGGTTGGAGCACGTAGGCAGCCATCAGCTTGATTTCCTGCGCCGAGAGCACCCGCTCCCTGCCGAACGCGGGCATGCCACCAGGAGTTCCTTTCGTCAGGGTGGACTCGATAGAGGCCGCTCCGAGCTCCGCGGTGTGCATGGGCTCGATGTTGGGACCCGTCGCACCCTTGCGGAGCGCGCCATGGCACCCGCCGCAAGTGTTGAAATAGATCTGCTTCGCCCGTGCAAAATCCTGTTGAGAAAGAGCCGCCGGCCTAGCCTGTGCGGACGCCGTCGGCGTGGCCGGCGCGGAGGCGGCCGGTGTGGCCAGCGCAGTAGCCGTCCATGCTTTCTCCACCATGAGGACGAGTGCGACCGCCGCAACACAGGCGGCAAGCCCGATCCCAGAATGCGCTTTCATTTCCCTCCTGACATAGCTCCGCGGGCCATCCCGCCTGAGCGCAGGTCAGCAAGAAGCGAACCAGTCATATGGGACCACCGCTCGCCGATTTCATTGACCCGAGATTCGGGCATGTATCGTGGCGTTTGCTTTTGGTATAACGCCGTATACAGAGGCAGCGAGCAGGTGAGACTTCAGAGCCTGTGAAGAAATCGACCGTAGGTAGTGTCCAGCTTCAGCCGGACCAGACACGTCCGCCTAGGCGGGCACTCCCCGCGATTTCTTCACAGGCTCTTCAGTCAGCTCTGGGCGGGTCGATCAGATGCAAGACTCGGTAGGCCGAGATTCTCGTCGTCGCCAAGGGCCGCGTCCTCGGACGTCAACCCGAGCCGCTTGAGGATTCGGTGCAAGGCCGCTCGGGTCATGCCGGCCTTTCGCGCGGCCGCGCTCACGTTGCCATCCGCCTGTTCCATGAGCTGCTCGACGTAACGTCGCTGGAAGCGTTCGATTGCCTGTCGTTTCGCTTCCTCATAGGCCAGCGACTCTTCTCCCTCCGGGCGCCAGTCAAGATCATCGTCCTCGATCACGATGTCTCCAGGGCCAATCTCGTTGGTGCGGGCGATGAGCGCTGCGCGCTCGATCACGTTCTGCAGCTCACGAACGTTCCCAGGCCAGTCGTGAGAGATGAGCAAGCGCAGCGCCCGTGGTGACAGAGACTTGGACGGCTGTCCCTCCGGCACGAGCCGCTCCAGGAAAAGGTTGGCGAGGAGCGGGATGTTTTCGACAAGCTCGCGCAGGGGAGGCACGTTGATCCGCATCACCGAGAGTCGATAGTAGAGGTCGCGCCGCAGCTTCTCCTCGCGCACGAGACGCCTCGGATCGACGTTGGTCGCGGCGATCACCCGGACATCGATACGGACGGACGAGCCGGAGCCGAGCGGGAGCACCTCGCGTTCCTGGAGCGCGCGGAGGAGCTTCCCCTGCAATCCCGCGGGCATGCTGGAAACCTCGTCCATGAGAAGCGTGCCACCGTGCGCCTCCAGAAACAGCCCTTTTCTGTCTCGATCGGCACCGGTATACGCGCCCTTCTTACATCCGAACAGCTCGGCTTCCGCGAGGGTCTCGGGCACTGCTGCGGCGTTGAACGCGACGAACGGGGCCCCGGACCGCTGGCTCTCAGCGTGAATCGCTCGAGCGATCAGCTCCTTGCCCGTGCCGCTCTCCCCGCAGATGAGGACCGTGGTGTTGGTGGGCGCGACCCGGCGGATGGCGTCGAAGAGCGGCAGCATGCGGCGGTCGCGGCTGTAGATGCCATGAAAACCGTACGTCCCGCGTAACTCGGCGCGAAGCCGCGCGATCTCCTCCTCGTCCTCGATCTCCTTGAGCGCCCGCCTGGTGACGACGAGGAGCTCGTCGTTGTCGAACGGTTTGGTCAGGTAGTCGAATGCCCCGCGCTTCATCGCGTCGACGGACGATTCGATGGACCCGTACCCGGTGAACAGGATGACGCGCGTGTCCGGCCAGCGCTCGTGCACACAGTCCAGAAGAGAGGTGCCCTCTCGGCCCGGCATCTTGATGTCGGAGAGGACGACGTCGACCGGGCGCTGCTCGATGAGCTCCAGTGCCTCCTCGGCAGAGTAGGCGACTGCGATGTGGTCGGAGAGCTTGCGAAGGATGAGCGCCACGCCTTGGGCCAGATCGCGATTGTCGTCGACAACCAGGAGCCGGTGATGGCTCATGGCCTCGCCTCCGCCGGCTGCACCTGCTCCTGGGAAGGAATCGTGACCGTAAACGCGGTTCCTCGGCCCAGCGTGCTCACAACCTCGATTATCCCACCATGGGCGGTGACGATGTCGCGCGCCACGGTGAGCCCGAGCCCGGTGCCCTCCGGCTTGGTCGTATGAAAGGCTGCGAAGATCCGTTCCTGATCGCCCGGCGGGATGCCAACGCCTGTGTCCACGACGCCGATTTGCACCGAGCCCCGGGGTCCCGGCTCGAGCGTGAAGGCGAGCGTGCCTCCATTCGGCATGGCCTCGATGGCATTGAGAGCGAGATTGAGGAGCACCTGCCGCAGTTGATCGGGATCGCCGTCAATGTAGACGTCGCGTTTGCCACGCACATCACAGCGAATAGTCACGGCAGATCTCCGGGCCTGGTGCTCCAGCGTTCTCATCACGTCGCCGAGCAGATCCGGAAGCACGACCGCTCGCCGCTCAGGCGGTCCTTGGCGGGCGTACTCGATGAAGTCTCGAACGATTCGCTTGCAGAGATTGGCGTTGCGAAGGACCGTGCCGAGGTGCTCGGCCAGAGGGTCCGTCGGCTTGTTCTCGGCCAGGGCGTGCTGC
>JAHFUI010000150.1 GCA_023265175.1 Acidobacteriota bacterium | reverse complement strand
CGATGACCGCCGCTGGACATCAGACCGCCGGTTGGGGCACGCTGAACGTGGTCAGGCGAGGGAACAACTCAGGGGGGAAAGGTTTTGAAAAACTAGGGTCCCATTCTTCTGAAAACCGACACCCCGAGTCGCTGCGAACTGATAAAGCCGCACGAATTCTGGCCAGATTTCGACGCGGAGGGATGGCCGAGTGGTCGATGGCGGTGGTCTTGAAAACCACTGTACCCGGAAGGGTGCCGGGGGTTCGAATCCCTCTCCCTCCGCCAATATTAAGTGCCTTCGCACCAGTCACTTAAGGGCTCACCGCCCCCGGGCTCGTACTCGGTTCGTACCTGATATCCCGGGTGGAGGATTTCCTCTCCCTCTCGATTCGCTCACCGTCGTCAGCCAGATTCGTAACGCTTGACGTTAATAACGCGTGGCGTTATGCTTGCGCAGTGATTCGGAGCTTTGCCGATCGGGACACCGAACGGCTGTTTCGACGCGAGGGCGTTCGGCGCTGGTCACCAGACCTGCGGCACGCGGCACTGCGAAAGCTCGTTGTGGTGGACGCGGCCGAGGCCCTCGACGACCTGCGGATGCCACCAGGGAATCGCCTTGAGAAGCTTTCAGGCAAGCGTTCCGGTCAGTACAGCATCCGAGTGAACGAGCAATGGCGGGTGTGCTTTCGGTGGCGTGACCGCGATGCTTTCGACGTGGAACTTGTCGATTACCACTAGCCGTCTTGACTCTCAAAACTTGCACCAAACGAGTCAAGTTTTTCGGTCAAGACGGCTAGCCCCCGCGCAGCGGGGCTGTGATAAAGGTGGAACGAGCGAGGCGGCGCCGGGACCGTCATGTTTCTCGTGGGTCTGAGGCGCAGCCTCGCTAGGACTCTTATGGCTATTCACAAATTGGCGCCGATCCATCCGGGCGAGGTCCTTTTCAAGGAATTCCTTGAACCGCTGGGGCTCTCGCAGTACCGGCTGGCAAAGGATCTCAGCGTGCCGCCTCGCCGCATCAACGAGATTGTTCTGGGGAAGCGGGCGATTTCTGCGGACACGGCCCTGCGGCTGGCTCGATATTTTCGGACCACGGACCGGTTCTGGCTGAATCTGCAGGCGCGGTTCGACTTGGAGATCGAGCGCGACCGCTTAGGGTCACGCTTGGCGCGCGAGGTGTCGATCCTGGCAAGTTGAATGGTGGCCGATACCGGCGAGGCCGCCGTACCTGAAACGTACCTCCACGAGAGGTTTGCATCGGTTCAAGCATTTCTGACGGCGTAGAATGCCCGTAAATCGTTAAGGGGAGAAACCCTGTCGCGCAGTACGGCCGCAAGCGCGGCGTTCTCGTCGAAGCTCGCGTGACGCGCCGCGGGATGGACCCACCGTAAGGGAAGCGCCTTGCGCGGCGAAGGGATGCGCTGGTGGCCGGCAATCGCGCTCGCGGCGCTGCTCGCCAGCGCGTACGCCGCGACCGACGAGTGGCATCAGCTGTTTGTCCCTGGGAGGGATTCAGATGTCCGTGATTGGCTCGCAGACACCATCGGTGCGGCGGCGGGGTCGGGCTTCTACCGGGTGATCAGTCAGCTGCTCGGGCCTTGAGGGTCATTCCGCGCGTAAATGCTCGCGAGGCTGTACAACGTGAGGACGACGATCAGAAAACGACGGCCCGCGCGCGAGGACGGGCCGCAAACCGAGCCAGAGCGCGCCAACCGCGGTTGCGGTAAAGGAGGCCGGCGAACGAGAACACGACCCCGACGATCGCAGCCATCGTGCGCGCGCGTCCGGTCAGGGCTTCCAGGGCTTCCAGGGCCTCCGGAAGATCAAATCGCCTGCTCGCCGGTGCGAATCCGGTAGCTCCGAGCGACCGGCATCACGAACACCCGTCCGTCCCCAATCTCGCCTGTGCGGGCGGCCTGGATGATCGCCTTCACCGCTTCGTCGGCCGCCGCGTCGTCGACGACGAGCTCGATTTCCATCTTGGGCAGCAGGCTGACGTTGTATTCCTTGCCGCGGTAGATCGCCGTGTGTCCCTTCTGTTTACCGTGCCCGCGGACTTCGCTCACCGTCATGCCCGAGATATTCAGCTTCTCGAGCGCCTCGCGCACCTCGTCCACTTTGTTCGGCCGGACGATGGCCTTAATCAACTGCATCGTGTCCCTCCAGCATGCGTTGCAGGTCGGCCGTCAACGCCGCCTCCGCCGCCGCCGACAGCTTCGCGCCGCCCGCGGTGATGTGGAAGACGTCGATCGCCTTGGCGCCTTCGGTTGAAATCAACACCAGGTCGACATCGCAGCCGTGAGCCGAGATCACCCGGCTGATCCGGTGCAGCAGGCCGATCGCGTTGCTCGCGATGATATCCAGAATCGTGTAGCGGCGCGACGAATGATTGTCGGCGTGAATGACCGGCGCAAACCGCCAGACCATGCCGTCGTGCAGGACGCTGCGCTCGCGAGAGCGGACCCGCGCGGTGACGTCGGTGCGCCCGGACACGGCCGCCTCCAGGACCTCGAGAAACCGCTCGCGGCCGTCGGCGTTGAGCTCGAGGTATCGATCCTCGTCGGTGAACTGGAAGATGTCGAGCACGAGGCCGTTGGGATTCGTGAGCGCGTGGCCGCGCAGGATATCCATGCCGAACGACGACAGCACGCCGCAGATGTTCGAAAAGAGGAAGGGCTTGTCGAGCGTGACGACCGTCAGCTCCCACGTCGCGCCCTTGCGCTCGAGCGCCGCGTGCACATGGTCCGGCTTGATGTCCCGCGACAGCTGCACGTGGCGATAAATCGCGCCGCGCTCGAACAGCTGCAGGTACCGGCGAGGCAGTCCTTCGAGGAAGCGGCGGATCTCCGGCTCGGACACATCGGCCGGCCGGCCCGCGAGCAGATCGGACAGATCCGACTGATCGTGCTGGATACGCTCATCGCCGTAGCCCAGCGTGAGCTGGTTGTACGTGTCGACGTACAGCCGCCACAAGAGCTCTTCTCTCCACGGCGTCAGCGTCTCGAGGCTCACCGCCTCGACGTCGACCAGCGTCATGAGGCAGAGCATCTTCAGGCGCTCCTCGATTCCGACCAGATCCGCAAATTGCTTGACGATCTCCGGATCCTCGGTGTCGCGCCGGAACGCCACGATCGACATCCGCAGGTGGTTCTCGATCAGGAATTCGACGACGGCACGCGAGTCGGCGGGCAGACGGATGCGGTCGAACATCTGCCGCGCCATGCGGACGCTTTCCACGACATGATCGTCGTCCCGCCACTTGCCGGCGTCGTGGAAGAGCAGCGACAGCACGAGCAGCTCCGGGGCAGCCAGGTCCGCCAGCAGGCCGGCGAAGCGTTGCCGGCTCGGCGTTGCCGGCGCCGCCAGGCGCTCGAGGTTGCGGATCGTCAAGAGCGTGTGCTCGTCGACCGTGTACTTGTGATAGAAGTCGCGGACGACGCGAGAAAAGATCCCCTGGAACTCCGGGAAGATTCGCCCGAGCAGCCCGCGGTCGTGCATCTCCGACAGTCGCGCATAGAGGCCTGGGCGCGGCTTCAGGAAATTGAGCAGCGCGTCGCGCTCGTTCTCGGTCGGGAAAAAGTCTTCGGCTGCGTACCGGTCGACGTTCTGCTGAATCAGCGCGAGCGCTTCGTCGGCGACCGCACTCGCGTGGTCGATGGCCGCCTGAAACGCGTTGACAAACGTCTGCGGCTCCCGCGCGGCGCGCAGGGCGTCGACGAAGCGAATCCCATCAGTCGCGCGGACGAGATTCACGCCGACCGGGATCGGCGCCGTCTTGCGCGCCCACTCGAGCGATCGGCTGACGATGCGCGCGTGGCGGAAGTAGTCGCTCATCAAGCGTTCGACGCGCTGCTGCGGCTCGCCCGGGTAACCCAACGTGTGTGCCGCCGATTCCTGCAGCTCGTGGCTCAAGACGTTCTGGTTCCGCTTCTGTTCCAGATGCACGATCGATCGCACCCGCAAGAGAAAATCCTCGGCCTCGTCCAGGCGCGCGGGATCGGCCGGACCGCGGCCGAGCAGGGCCGGGTCGGTGAGCCGGGCGATCGTGCGCACGGCCAGCAGATCGCGAAGCGCGCCGGGCGCGTCCTTCGTGTCAGGCTCGAGCTGATACAGCGTCCCGTTGAATTTCGCGTGGCGCTCGTCGATCAGGTGCTGCAGCAGCTCGAGGATCGACGCGTGCGTGTCGGGACGATGAAAGGCGGCGAGAAAACGGCTGTACAGCGCCGGATCACCGACGACGCGCCGCGCATCGAGCAGGGCGAGCAAAAACTCCGGATTGTCGGTCTCGAGCCGCGCGAACTCACCGAGCTCGCGCACCTGATGGCCGACGACGAGCTGGAGATCCCACAGCGGATGCAGCAATCCGCGCAGGAACCGCTCATCGTCAGCGCCGATCGGTCCCTCGAACAAGACGAGGACATCGACGTCGGAATGGAGCGTGAGGTGGCGGCGCCCGTACCCGCCGAGCGCCAGGATGGCGACCGGTTGCGCCGCCGGCGGCGCCTCGAAGAAAAGGCGTTGCAGCAGCGTGTCCACGCGATCGGCGTACCGCTCCGCGGCGGTGCGCCCCGCGGCTCCGCGCGTGATGTCCTGGATCAGCTCCTGGCGCGCCGCGTCGAGCGCGGCCGACGCCCCCGCAGTCGATGGACTATTGGTCGCTTCCACGTGTCCTCATCGAATCAAGCCTTGGCCACGCTGACCACTGAACCACCACAGAGTCGTCACGATGACACAACGAGGGGCGCCCGGCGGATCGCACAGGCCGCAGGGTATTTTACTGGGTGTCCTTTGTGTTCATGGTGTTGATTCAGCGCCGCCCACCTTGCGCCGAGTGACCGGAATGCGGCGACGCGCTCCCAACGGCGTCGTGAACCTCGGCGGGAATCGCTGTGAAGGCTTCCTCCACGGCGACTTGCGGTCGCTTGGCGACTTGCGGATATGCCAGACGCAGCAACGGCGGCGTGATCATCGTGGTCGCCAGGACCATGATGACGGCGGCCGAGAACACATCCAGGCCAATGACGCTATGGCTGAGGCCGTAGCCGGCAACAATCAGGCCGACTTCGCCGCGCGAAATCATGCCGATTCCGACGCGCACCGATTCGCGATTGGAGAAGCCGCAGATGCGGGCCAACGCGCCGCACCCGATAATTTTTCCGACGACCGCCACGAGCAGGAGGACCACTGTGAACGCCCCGTGGGGGCCGAGCTCGCGGCCGTTGGCGCGCAGCCCGATGCTGATGAAGAACACAGGCACCAGAATCGAATAGGTCAGCGGATGGACGCCGTCGTCGATCCGTTTCTTGAAGCTGGTGCGCGTGAGAAGCACGCCCGCGAGGTACGAACCTGTAATTGCCGCCACCCCGCCGACGTATTCCGCCGCCCACGCGTACACAAACGCGAGCAGCGTCACGGTGGCCAGCAGCCCCTGGCTGACGCCGAGGCCGTCACCCCACGCGAGGATGCGCTCGAAGTACCGCCCGACCAGGATCGCCCCGGTAAAGAACAGCAGCATGCGGCCGACAATGGCGAGTACTTGAAGCGTGGATCCGCCGCCGGACGCCTGCGCGAACGCCACGACAACGGACAGCACGATGAGGCCGAGCACGTCGTCGATGACGGCCGCGCCGAGGATCGTCGCGCCGACCTTCGACCTGAGCACGCCGAGCTCCATCAGCACCTGCGCGGAGATGCTGACGCTGGTTGCGGTCAGGATCGTGCCGACGAAGATGCCGGTCCAAAACACCGGCATTCCGAACGCGACTGCCGTCAGGATGCCGCTCGCCATCGGAAGCGCGACGCCGCCGACGGCCGACCAGAACGCGGTCTTGCCGACGTGGCGCATCTGATCGAGGTCGGTTTCGAGACCGGCGACCAGCATCAGGAGGATGACGCCCACGTCAGCGAGGTCATTCACAAGGCCGAGGAGCGGGACCGGCGCGGCGCCGAAGCCTTCAGTGGGCGCCGTCGTGAAGCTGGGCCACGACAGCACGTTCAGCACCGTCGGTCCGAGGATCAAGCCGACGAGCAACTCGCCGAACACGGCCGGCTGTCCGATGCGTGTCGCGGCGGCGCCCGCGAGTTTGGCGGCCGCGATGACGAGCGACAGCAGCAGCAGGATCTGGAGAAGGTGCGACATAAAGACTCGACCATGTTGGCCGGCCGCATCCTATCACGCGCGCGCGGGCGATTTCGTGGCACGCCGAAGCGCATCGCCGTCATTTCCGTCGGCAAATTCCAAAAGCAGAACAAATTTGTCGCATGTTAAGGGGTCGCCCTGCCAGCGCATCGAAGCGGCGTCCAGCGGCACCCGATGGGTCGTTTGAACTATAAATACGAAAACGTCGTAGATTAGGCATATGTCAGACAAGTTTGTCGCACTGTTCGCGCCGCGCCAGCGCGCCAATCGGCACCCGCAATTCTCTTGTCCCGAATGAATTGCGCCGGCCCCGCGCGCCGCCCGTCCGGTGGCGTCTCTCTTGCTACCAGCTGTCGCGCGGCCTCGCTCGTCGATCGCGCAACACTCTGGAGGAAGCCACATGGCCTTCGTCGGACTCGTCATCACGTTCGTGGGTTTTGTCATTGCGGTCGCAAGTCTCGGTCTGACCGCCAGCGCCGGCGGACGGATGGGCATCGTGCTCGTCGGCATCGTCGTCAGTCTGGTCGGCATCATGGGTGTTCTGAACCAGGCGTACATGAAGAACGCGATTTGGAAGAAATGACCGGACCAACCTGATTGAGGACATAACGATGAAAAAGGTGTTGCTAGCCTTTGCGATGACCTGCGGTCTCGGGCTCATGGCCCACGCGCAGGCGCCGGCTCCCGGCGCCCAGCCTGCCGCGCCGCCACCGCCGGCCGCTGCGGCGCCCGCTGCCGTGTCGATTACTGACGCCGACATCAAGGGGCTCTCCGGTCCCAAGGCGGAGGACAAAGCCAAGGGCGACCCCGCCGGCACGACGACCGGCACCGTGAGTGACATTCCGGTCGGCGATCCCAAGAAAGGCCTGACCCTTGGCGACGTCGTGAACCAGATCGGTCAAAACCAGATCGCGATCAACTTCGTCTGGACGCTGTTCACCGGCTTCCTCGTCATGTTCATGCAGGCGGGGTTTGCGGCGGTCGAGACCGGGTTGTGCCGGGCCAAGAACGCCAATCACACCATGATGATGAATTTCATGGTGTACGGCGCCGGCATGCTGGCGTACTGGCTCATCGGCTTCGCCATCCAGGAAGGCGGCGTCGGCGCGGTGGCGAACCTGGGCGGCACGGCGCCGCTCAGCGCCGAGTACGCCGTGAAGTTGTTCGGCAAGGACTTCGGTCTGTGGGGCATGAATGGCGTCATGCTGACGGGCGCGACCTACGACGTTGGCGTCATGGTGATGTTCCTGTTCCAGATGGTGTTCATGGACACCGCGCTCACGATCGTCACCGGAACGGCCGCAGAGCGCTGGAAGTATTCGGCGTTTCTGGTTTCGTCGCTCGTGATGGGCGCGTTCACGTATCCGCTGTTCGCCAACTGGGCGTGGGGCGGCGGCTGGCTCCAGACGCTCGGCGCCAATTTCGGCCTTGGGCACGGCTATTCGGATTTCGCCGGCTCCGGCGTCGTCCACGCGGTCGGCGGGCTCACGGCCCTGGCGATGGGCATCCTCGTCGGGCCGCGCATCGGCAAGTACTCGCGCGACGGAAAAGCGAACGCGATTCCCGGTCACGACATCACGATGGTCCTGCTCGGGTGCTTCATCCTGGCGTTCGGGTGGTTTGGCTTCAACCCCGGATCGACCCTCGGCGCTTCGGCAAACGGCAACCTCCGCATCAGCTCCATCGCCGTCAACACGATGCTTGCCGGCATGGCGGGCTCATTCGGGGCCATGTGCTACATGTGGAGCCGGTACGGGAAGCCGGATGCCTCGATGACGGGCAACGGACTGCTGGCGGGCCTGGTGGCGATCACGGCCCCGAGCGGCTTCGTGAACCCGATGGCGTCGGTCATCATCGGACTGATCGCCGGCGTGCTCGTCTGCCTGTCGGTGGAGTTTGTCGATCGGGTTCTGAAGGTCGACGATCCAGTCGGCGCCGTCTCGGTGCACGGCGCCAACGGTCTCTGGGGCGTCATCGCGGTCGGATTGTTTGCTGACGGCAAGAGCAACTACGGCGGATCGTGGAATGGCGTCCCCGGCTCGGTCACCGGCCTTTTCTATGGAGATCCTACCCAGTTGGTGGCACAGCTGATGGGGGTCGCCACGCTGGTCGGGTTCGTGTTCACCATGAGTTTCGTCCTGAACCTGGTCATCGACCTGGTCATCGGACAGCGCTCGTCGGCAGAGGCCGAACTCGAAGGCCTGGATATTCCGGAGATGGGTGCGGTCGCGTATCCGGACTTCGTGCTGAAGGCCGACGCCATGGGCGTGGAGTAACGACATGTCAGCAGAACTCGTCAAGACATCGGTCAAGCTACAGACGCACCTTCCGTCGATCCCGCCGGTTCCCTGGCGAGACCCGCAGTCGGCCTCGCCCGAGGAGCTCC
This sequence comes from Acidobacteriota bacterium, assembly GCA_023265175.1. Lineage (GTDB taxonomy): Bacteria > Acidobacteriota > Vicinamibacteria > Vicinamibacterales > CAVVIG01 > JAHFUI01. The sequence goes on along the minus strand of JAHFUI010000150.1, from coordinate 2,603 downwards.
ACGGGTACATCCAGAAGCTCGAGCAGGCGTGTCTCGCGCAGCCGCAGTCAGCCGACTTGCGCACCTGCCTCGGGATGGCGTACGCGGTGAACTACAACGTGTACAAGTCGATGGACGCGCTCCAGGCTGCAACCGAGCTGGATCCCACGCATTTCTGGGCGCAGCTCAAGTTCGGCGAGCTGCAGTACCGGCTGCGGGCGCTGAATCTGGCCGAGAAGGAAACACTGAAGGCCGTCGGACTGGCCCAGAACTCCTGGCAGCTCTCGCTCGCGCGAAAGCAGTTGCAGGAAATCCGGGCGTTGAATCGCGCCAGCACGCGGAATGTCACTTTGGACAAGCCGCTCACTGTGCCGGCGCTGGTGCTCTCCGGGATGCTGATGCTGATGTTTGCCGTGATGACGTGGATACACTGACGTGGTCATGAACTGGAAGTTCTTCGTCGGCGCGTGCATTTTGTCGTGCGGGCTCTTGTTCAAAATCGGCGCTCCGGTCCTGCCGGTCGCGGCCGGGGTGGCTGCCGCGGCTTTCTTGAACTGGAGAAAACATCGCAGCAGCTGACGACTGGAGACGGCTCATGAAACTGATCAAGGCCATCGTTCGCCCGAACAAGGTGGACGAGGTGAAGGACGCGCTCGGTAAGCTCAACGTCTCGGGCATGACGGTCACGGAAGTGCGCGGGCACGGCAAGCAGAAAGGCCACACCGCGATCTATCGGGGGCAGGAGTACGCAGTCAGCCTATTGCCGAAGATGGAGATCGAGATCGTGGTGGCGGACGCTCTGGCGGACGAAGTCGTGAAAGCGGTCATTCAGGCTGCGCGTACCGGAGAAATCGGTGACGGCCGCGTGTTTGTGCTTCCGGTGGGCCAGAGCTTCCGCATCCGGACCGGCGAGCTCGAGCACGAGTAACTCACAACGATTCCGCCGGCGTGCGCGCCGGTTGCTCAGGGACACGGAACCCGTCGAGATGGTGGGGATGGCCGTGCCTTGCGCAGGGGGATGCGAGCACCCGTGATCAGGAAGAAACGGTGCACGTTCATGGTCGAGGAGGATGTCCTCGACCGGCTGCAATCCATCGGCGCTCGAACCGGTTTGTCGAAGTCGGAGCAGATCCGCCAGGGCATCCGGTGGTGGCTGGAGTCGCGGGAGTGGCCGCTGAAAGAGCAGCGCGCGGAAGCCGCCACGACATCCGCAGACCGGCGGCCGCCCACCGCGCATCAGCAGCGCGGCCCGCGGAGACGGCGAACGTGAAAGAGACGCACGCGCAATTCACCCCAGCGGCCTTCGAGAGGTGCCGCTCGCTCACACGGAGGGTACTGATGATGAATCATCGATCGATCGGTTCACGCGCTGGCGCGATGCTCGCTGGCGCACTGCTCATGGCGTTCGTGGCGGCGGCGCCGGCGGCGGCGCAGGAGAACGCCTCGATGAGGCCGACGCTGAAGGCCGCTGTGGCGAACGCCGCCGCCGAGACCTCTGCTCCTGTCGCCGAGCCGCAAGCCCCTCCGGCGGCACCGGCCGAAAACCCCGTGTTGGCCTTCTTCAAAGGCACGGAGCTCTCGGGTTTCGTCGACACGTATTATGCCTACAATTTCAATACCCCTGCGAAGCCGTGCGCAACCGTCGGTGGTGTCGCGGTCTTTAATTGCCTGCACAACTTTGACTTCACGCACAACTCGTTTAGCCTGAACCTGGCCGAGCTGGCGCTGGAGAAGAAGCCGACGAATGACAGCCGCGGCGGCTTCCGAATCGATCTGGACTACGGGCCGACGACAACCTGGGTCCACGCTGCTGACCCAGGCGGGGCGGGGATCTACCAGAACATCCAACAGGCGTATCTCAGCTATCTCGCGCCGATTTCCAAAGGCAGCTTGCAGATCGACTTCGGCAAGTTCGTCACGCAGCACGGCGCCGAGGTCATCGAGACGAAGGACAACTGGAATTACTCGCGGTCGCTGCTCTTTGCCTTGGCGATTCCGTACTATCACATGGGCGTGCGAGCGATGTATTCGCCCAACGACAAATTCAGCGTGATGGGCGACATCACCAACGGCTGGAACAACGTGGTCGACAACAACACCGGGAAGACTGTCGGCGCGCAGATCGTAGCCAAGCCGGTTCCCGCCTTGTCAATCACCGCGAATTACATGGGCGGACCGGAACAGACAGACAACAACAGTGACTGGCGGCACCTGTTCGATACAACAGTGTCCTACACCGCGTCACCGCAGGTAAGCCTCATGGCGAACGTCGACTTCGGCCACGAGACGGTGTCCAATGCCGGCGTGAACTGGCACGGCGTCGGCGGGTATCTGAAGTATCAGCCGAACGCCTGGTTCGCGCTCGTGCCGCGGTACGAGCACTTGCAGGACAAGGATGGGTTCATGACCCTCGTCTCGCAGAACGTGCAGGAGTTCACGCTGACCGCCGAGTTGAAGCACAAGGACGGTGTGATGATGCGCGTCGAGTACCGCGGCGATTTCGCGGACACGCCCTACTTCCTCAAGAACGTGAAGGAGACCTCGAAGAATCAGCACGCGTTGATCATCGGCTGGGTGTACGCCTTCAGCTCGAAGACGCCGTAATTCAGGGGCTGGAGGCTGGG
>JAHFUI010000149.1:9191-11246 GCA_023265175.1 Acidobacteriota bacterium | reverse complement strand
ACGCGGATCTTCAATGTGTTGCCCTCGCGTCTGCGGGCGCTCGTGACGCTCGCGCCGAGGGTCTCATGGGCTGCGCTGACGGGTGGCGCTCCGGAACGGACCGCGGCAGCCGGCGTCCCGCGGATGAAGGCCGGCCTGCTGACCGGATGCGTGCAGCGCCTCGTCTTTCCCCGTGTCAACGACGCCACGATCCACGTGCTGGCGGCCGAAGGCTGCGAGGTGATCGCGCCGGCCGATCAAGGATGTTGTGGCGCGCTTGCGATGCACGCCGGACGGATCGACGAGGCGCGCGCCTTCGCGCGGCGCACGATCGAGGCGTTCGATGGGACCGGCGTCGATCGCATCGTCGTGAACGCGGCCGGCTGCGGGTCGTCCATGAAGGAGTACGGCGAGCTGCTCGCCGGCGACCCGGACTGGTCGGCGCGCGCGCACGCGTTTTCGGCGCGCGTTCGCGACGTGTCGCAACTGCTTGTGGAGATCGGCGTGCCGCGGGCCGTTCGTCATCCCGTGCAGGCGAGGGTCGCCTATCACGACGCCTGCCATCTGGCGCACGCGCAAGGCGTGCGAGCGGAGCCGCGCGATTTGTTGCGGGCCATTCCGGGTCTCGAGCTGCTGAGTCCGGCCGAACAGGACATCTGCTGCGGCAGCGCCGGCATCTACAATCTCGTCGAGCCCGAGGCGGCGAGCGAGCTCGGCGCCCGAAAAGCACAACACATCGCGGCGCTCGGTCCCGATCTTGTGGCGACGGGAAACCCCGGCTGCATGATCCAGATTGCAGCGGCCGGCAGGCGTGCGGGTCTGACCTGGCCGGTCGTGCATCCCATCGAGATCATCTATGCATCGATTCGCGGCGGGGGCCTCGGGGGCCTCGCAGGCGGTCAGAAACTATCGGGAAACCCCGAAAACTTCATGAAAAGTTCATGAAAAGTTCAGAGCAAGTTCATTGACACATGGGTTAGACTTCTGGTAAAAGTTGTGGCTCACCGGGGGACTCGTTTCTCAATTACAACTGCGCCAAATGAATGTTGGCCGTCCAGGTCGTGTGACGCCAGCCGCCGCACTCGCGGCTCGCAGCTACAAGGCCGCGTAGCGGGAGAGGAGATCGGTCTAATGGGAATTCGGTTCAGAGGCTTGATGACTGCCACGATTGCTGCCGCTGCGGTTGGCGCCGTCTTCTCATTTGCCGCGATCGGAACGTCGGGCCAGGCGCCTGCGGGCCGGGGCGCAGCACCTGCTGGCCGAGGAGCAGCCCGGGGCGGCGCGCCGGCCGGTCAGGCCGCGCGCGGGCCGGCCGCGACCGGTCGGGTTCCACGCAACGCGTGGGACAACAAACCGAACATGAACGGCGTCTGGCAAACGATGAACAGCGCGAACTGGGACCTTCAGGACCATGCCGCGACGGCCGGACCGTTCTACCAGACGGGCGCGATCGGCGCCGTGCCGCCGGGTCAGACCGTCGTCGAAGGCGGCGACATTCCGTATCTGCCGGCCGCGCTCGAACAGAAGAAGAAGAACTCCGTCAACCGAGTGACAGAGGATCCCGAGAATAAGTGCTATCTGCCCGGGATTCCGCGCGCGACCTACCTTCCCTACCCGTTCCAGATCGTCCAGAGCCCGAAAAACATCCTGATGGCGTACGAGTACGCGAGCGCCAACCGCGTCGTCAACATGGAGAAGCCGACCGAGGCGCCTGTCGACAGCTGGATGGGATGGTCCAACGGCAAGTGGGAAGGCGACACGCTGGTCGTCGATGTGAAGAGCATGAACGGCAAGGCCTGGCTCGATCGCGCCGGCGACTTCACGACCGACAACGTGCACGTCATCGAGCGGTTCACGATGACCGACGCCGACCACATCAGTTACGAAGCCACGATCGACGACAACAAGGTGTTCTCGCGTCCCTGGAAGATCAGCATGCCGCTGTATCGCCGCGTCGAGAAGAACGCGCAGCTCCTGGAATACAAGTGCGTCGAGTTCGCCGAGGAGCTCCTGTACGGCCATCTGCGCAAGGGTGCGACGAAGTAACGGCGGGCCCGGAGGCTGGAGGCCTGGAGG
>JAHFUI010000149.1:0-9091 GCA_023265175.1 Acidobacteriota bacterium | reverse complement strand
TAGCTTGGTTAGCTCGGTTAGAAAGAAGAAGATGATGGGTGCGCTCGCGGTGGCTATCGCGGTCGCCGCAGTCGCGCCCCTCGCCGGACAGACCAAGGCGGCGGCGAAGCCGGGCAAGGCGTATGCGCAGCCGCACACGCCCTGGGGTGATCCGGACATCCAGGGAACTTGGTCGAGCGACGAGGAAGCGGGCGTTCCGTTCGAGCGTCCCGCGCAGTTCGCCGGCAAGCAGGTCCTCGCCGGCGCGGAGCTGGATCAGGTGCTGGAACAGCGGGAGGAACAGCGCGCGCAGAGCGCCCCGGTCGTTGGCGGCAACACGGGCGCCGGTCCGACCCACTGGTACGAGAACTGGAGCAGAAGCTCTCCGCGGACCTCGCTGGTGATCGATCCGGCCGACGGCCACGTGCCGCCGCCGACGCCGGAGGCGCAGCAGCGCCAGGCGGAACGCGCGCAGGCCAGAGCCCGTACGGGGCGTGGCACCTCCGATTCCTATGAAGATCACAGCCTGTACGATCGCTGCATCACGCGCGGACTGCCCGGCGTGATGTTTCCGACGATCTACAACAACAACTCGCGCATCGTGCAGGGACCGGGATACGTGGCCATCACCTACGAGATGATCCACGAAACCCGTCTCGTCCCGCTGGACGGACGTCCGCATCTCACGCCGAACATCCGCACGCTGATGGGCGATGCGCGCGGCCACTGGGAAGGCAACACGCTGGTCGTCGACACGACCAACTTCACCGACCGCACGAACTATCGCGGATCCGGCGAGACGTTGCACCTCATCGAGCGCTTCACGCGGGGCGACGCGAACGTCCTGCGCTACGAAGTCACCATCGACGATCCGCACACGTTTACCAGGCCCTGGACCGCTGCGCTGAATTTGACGGCGGCTTCCCATCTGTTCGAATACGCGTGTCACGAGGGCAACTACGCGATGAGCAACATGCTCAGCGCGGCACGTTCGGAGGAAAAGGTCGCCGCCCGTGAGGGCCGAGCGGCGCGACAGGCGGACACGGGCGAAGAGAGATAATCGCGGGTTTCAAAGACGAACCCAAATGCAGGAGGCAAATCCGATGCGAACGAAGTTATCTGTTGTGATTCTGGGCGTGGCGCTCCTTTCGGCCGCGGTGCCCGTGGTGGCGCACCATTCATTCGCCGCCGAATACGACGCGCAGAAGGCGGTGAAGTTCACCGGCACGGTCACCTCCATGGAGTGGATCAATCCGCACGCGTGGATCCACATCGACGTGAAGAAGCCGGACGGCAAGGTCGAGAGCTGGATGGTGGAAGCGGGCGCGCCGAACGCGTTGCTGCGCCGCGGCTTCAACAAGCAGTCGCTCATCGCCGGCACGGTCGTCACCGTCGAGGGCTACCAGGCTAAGGACGGCGCGTTGCGGGCCAACGGCCGCGACATCACGTATCCGGACGGCCGCAAGCTGTTCGTCGGCTCGGCGGGCACCGGCGCGCCGGATGAAAAACCAGAGAAATAAGAATCCGGTGATTGGATAATCGGGTAATCGGGGCGGAGGCGGCGCGGGCTGCGACTTTCAGTCGCGCGCGGGGTCTATCGCCTTTCAGGCCGTAGTCGCGTTCAATGATCAGGCCATTTGGCGAGTCCGTCGCCAAGTGGCCTGATTTCTCTATGTAGGCACCCATGAAGAGAGTATGTGCTGCGGCGTTTGCGCTGACGTTGGCCGTCTCCAGCCTCGTGTGGGCGCAAGCCCGGCCAGATCTGTCAGGCAGCTGGACGCTCGACATGGAGAAGAGCGATCCGGCGGCCGTGGCGGCGGGACGCGGCGGTGGCTTCGCGGGGCGCGGCGGCGGCAATCCAAATCAGATCGTCATCAGGCAAACGGCCGACGAACTGTTCGTGACGCAGAACGGTCAGGCGGTGCCCTATAAATTCGACGGCTCGGAAACCGCCGGCCCTCCGGGCGGCGAAACGCATTCAACCGCGGCGTGGGATGGCGGTAAGCTCGTCATCACGTGGAAGCGCGAGTACTACGCGGGCGTCAAGGACGGGTACGTGACGAGCCGTGGCAAAGACGTGTACACGCGGGCGGAGACGGTGTTGACCATCGAGAAGACCGCGACGGCTCCGCAGGGCCAGACGACGACGCGGAAGCTTGTGTATAACAAATCGTGAGAAGTCAGGATGCCCTTGCTTCTCCTAATCAGTAGAAGCCGATCCCTCGCCCGCCGAGGCCCACGCCCGACCACAGCAGCGCCAAGATCAGCGCCACCAGCTTCGCCCACACGGGCGTGACCGAATTCGCATCGGCCATCGCGACCCGACGCCGTACGGCGAACGTGAAGATCATCGCCAGCAACAAGGACCACATCTTGATCCAGTAGGCGAGGTTGTAATAGCATCGCATCGCCTCTGACGTCATGAGCATGAAGCCGGACACGAGCATGACCACGAGGCTCACGATCAGCCAGGCTCGGCATCCTTCGCGACCCGCGAGACCGGCTGGTTCCGCAGCCCGAGACCGGCGAGCCGCATATCGACGATCAGAACCACCCCGCCCATGACGCCAACCCGAGCAGGTGCACCGCCTCGACGACGGGAAACAGGTAGACGGAGCCGCTGATCCCCGCGCCTTAGCCAGTTAGTATCAACCCAAGTACTCGATTGTCAAAAGGGTTGACAGCGCAAGGATAATCCGCGTCGGAGGCGAACATGAATCGCTGGCGTGTTGTCGTCGGTGGCGTGTCGATGAATCTCGCGCTCGGGTCGCTCTATGCGTGGAGCGTCTTCGTGCTGCCGCTCGAGAAGGAGTTCGGGTGGGCGCGCGCGCAGACGTCGCGGGTGTACACGATCGCCGTCGTAGTCTTCGCGAGCACGTTCATGCTCGCCGGTCGGATTCAAGACCGGCGCGGTCCGAGGGCGTGCGCGTTCATTGGAGCCCTGTTGGTGTCGCTCGGATTTTTTCTCGCGAGCATGACGAGCTCGCTCTCGTTTCTGTACATCGTGTTCGGCATCCTCGTCGGCGCCGGCAACGGGTTCGGCTACGCCACGCCGACGCCCGTGGCCTCCAAGTGGTTTCCCGACAAGCGAGGGCTGGTCGTCGGATTGATGGTGGGCGGATACGGTGCAGGATCCGCGATCATCGGACCGATTGCCACCAGTCTCATCGCCTCGATCGGATGGCGCCCGACGTTTCGCCTGCTCGGCGTCGCGTTTTTCGTGATGGGGATGATCGGGACCTGGCTACTCACGAATCCTCCGAGCGGTTACCAGCCGGCGGGTTGGACGCCGACGCAGGCGGCGACCGGGCGCCGTGATTACTCGACCGCGGAAGTGCTCCGCACGCCGCAGTTCTACCTGCTCTGGCTGGCGTTTTGTCTTGGCGCCACCGCCGGTCAGATGGCCATCAGTCAGCTCGTGCCGTTTGCGCGCAGCGCGGGCCTCGGCGCGGCGGCAGCCGCGTGGGCGCTTCCGGTCACGGCGACCGGCAACGCGGGCGGACGGATCCTGTCCGGATGGCTGTCCGACACGCTGGGCCGCTTGAAAACGCTGCGCGTGATGGTGCTGGCCTCGGCCGTGGCCATGCCGGCGCTGTTCGTCTGGCGCGAGCAGGCGGTGCTGTTCTTCATTCTGGCTGCGGCGGTGTACTGGTGCTACGGCACGCAGCTGTCGGTCTTTGCTTCGACGACCGCGGATCTGTACGGGACGCCCAACCTCGGGCTCAACTACGGCATACTCTTTACCGCCTGGGGCGCGGCGGGCATTCTCGGACCGAGCATCGGCGGCCGCGTGTTCGATGCCTTCGGCGATTATCGCTACGCCTTCTACGCCGCCAGCGTGCTCGCGGTTGGCGCCTTCGGATCGCTGGCGCTCGTCAGGCCGCTGGCCGTTCAGGAAGTGAGAATCTAAGGAAGTGAGGAAGTGAGAATCTAAGGAAGTGAGGAAGTGAGGAAGTAAGGAAGTGAGGAGGTGAGGAAGTAAGGATGGCAGGTCCCGATTCAACCAACTTCGAAGCGCTCTTGCACGAGACCCGCGTCATCGAGGCGTCCGCCGACTTCAAGGCGCGGGCCCTGGTGGCCGACAGCTCGGTGTACGACGCCGCCGAACGCGATCCCGAAGCGTTCTGGGAATCGTTCGCGCGAGAGCTCGAATGGTCCGCACCGTGGAGCCGTGTGCTCGAGTGGACGCCGCCGTTTGCGAAATGGTTCGTGGACGGCAAGATCAACGCGAGCGTCAACTGTCTGGATCGGCACGTCCGCACCGCGCGCCGCAACAAAGCGGCGCTCATCTGGGAAGGCGAGCCCGGCGACCGCCGCACGCTGACGTATTGGGATCTGTTCCGCGAGGTCAACCGCTTCGCGAACGTGCTCCGCGGCCTGGGCGTCGCGCGGGGCGACCGCGTGGCAATCTATCTGCCGATGGTCCCCGAGCTGCCAATCGCGATGCTGGCGTGCGCGCGGATCGGCGCGGCGCACAACGTCGTGTTCGGAGGGTTCAGTGCCGCCTCGCTGCGTGACCGCATCAACGACGCCACCGCCAAGGTGCTGATTACGGCCGACGGCGGGTTCCGCCGCGGGCATACCATCCCCCTCAAGAAGATGGCGGATGAAGCGCTCGAGGGCACACCAAGCATCGAGCACGTTGTCGTCGTGAAGCGCGGGACAATCGACGCCGCTGTGACGCTGAAACCGAGCCGCGATCATTGGTATCACGAGCTGATGCACCCCGGCGTGTCGCCCTGGTGCGATCCCGAGAAGATGGACGCTGAGGATCTGCTGTACATCCTCTACACGTCTGGAACGACGGGGAAGCCGAAAGGGATCGTGCATACGACCGGCGGGTACCTGGTCGGCACGTACGCCACCACCAAATGGATCTTCGATCTCAAGGACGACGATGTGTTCTGGTGCACCGCGGACATCGGCTGGGTCACCGGACACAGTTACGTCGTGTACGGCCCGCTCACCAACGGCGCGACGGTCGTGATGTACGAAGGCTCGCCCGACTGGCCGGACAAGGACCGGTTCTGGGAGATGATCGAGCGCCACGGCGTTACGGTGTTCTACACGGCGCCGACCGCGATCAGGAGCTTCATGCGGTGGGGCACCGTATGGCCCGCCCGCCACGACCTCAAGACACTCCGCTTGCTGGGAACGGTGGGCGAGCCGATCAATCCCGAAGCCTGGATGTGGTACTACGAGCACATCGGCCGCAACCGGTGTCCCATCGTCGATACGTGGTGGCAAACCGAGACCGGTCAGATTCTGATCTCGCCGCTGCCGGCCGTCACGCCGATGAAGCCGGGATCGGCGACGCGGCCGTTTCCCGGCATTGCAGCCGAGATCGTGAACGATCGCGGCGAGAAAGTCGTGGGCGCCGGCGGCGGCTACCTGGTTCTGACACGGCCCTGGCCCGCGATGCTGCGTACGATTTACGGCGACGCCGACCGCTACGTGAAGCAGTACTGGAACCGGTGGGGCGCGGCGGTCTACGTCACGGGCGACGGCGCGAAGCGCGACGCCGACGGCTACTTCTGGCTGCTCGGTCGCGTCGACGATGTGCTGAACGTCGCCGGCCATCGCCTCGGCACCATGGAAGTCGAGAGCGCGCTGGTCGACCATCCCTCCGTCGCCGAAGCCGCCGTCGTCGGCAAGCCGCACGAGATCAAGGGGCAGGCGATCGCGGCGTTCATCACGGTCAAAGACGGCGTGGCGGCGACCGCCGAGCTTGCCGCGGAACTGAAACAGCACGTCGCCACGATGATCGGGGCGATCGCGCGTCCCGACGAGATCCTGTTCGCCCCCGATCTGCCGAAGACCCGCTCGGGGAAGATCATGCGGCGGCTGCTTCGAGACATCGCCGAGGGCAAGGCGCTCGGCGACACCACCACTCTCGCCGATCCCGCCGCGGTGGCGCGGCTGAAGGCGTCCTACGAGGAAGAATCCGGCCCATGAAGCGGTGTAAATGCGGTCGATACGCTGGGCGTATTACCGAGGGTGATAACATCACCCGCTCATATCCCCCATGCCATGACATGGCTGCGCGTGCCGCGTCACACGGCTGCGTGACCGAGCTCGTTTAGGAGGGTTCTGAAAATGCGCCACGCCAATCGAGTCAAGACTGTAGGTTGCCTGATGTTCCTGGCGGCCCTGGCGGCGCCGTCGCTACGGGGCACTCCCGTCTTCGCGCAGGGCGGCGGCGGCGCGGCGGCCTCGGGCGCCACGTGCGACATGTCGGGCGAGTGGAGCGCCCGATCGCGCGAGGACTACGAAGATCGCGCGCTGATGGGCACCCACCTTGGCGATTACACCGGCATGCCGATTAACGACGCGGCCCGGTTGTACGGCCACACGTGGGACGCCAGCATCCTGTCGTTGACGACGCAGCAGGGAATACCGCATCCAGGCCAGTACTTCATGCGCGGTCCCGGTCCGAACTTCCGCATGTCGAAGGTGCTCGACGAGAAGACCCAGGAAGTCGTGGGGTATTCAGTGATCGGGATGTGGGGTCGCGCGGACCGCATGATCTGGACAGACGGCCGTCCGCATCCGCCCGACTTCGTCGAGTCGACGTGGTCAGGCTTCTCGACCGGCACGTGCGAGCGCGGCATGCTGAAAGTGGTCACGGATCACTACAAGTTCGGCTACCACCGCCGCAACGGCATCCCGGCGAGCGTCAAGGCAAAAGCCACCGAGTATTTCGTCCGACACGGCGACACGATGACCCACGTGCAGTTCACCGAGGATCCGGTGTATCTCGAGGAGCCGCTCGTGCGCACGACGGACTTTGAAATCAATCGCAACCAGAATGTCGGAGCGCCGGGACTCGGCTTCGAAACGGTCGACGAGATCGCGACCTGGCCGAAGGGTTATGTCCCCCATTTCGCCCTGGGAACGATTCCCGACGAGTTTGCACATAATTGGGGCATTCCGTACGAGGCGACCCAGGGCGGCAAGGAAACGCTGTACCCGGAGTACCTCCAGAAGCTGAAGAAGATGATGGCCGAACAGCCCAAGCCTGCGGCGGCTCCCGCGCCGAAACCAGCGGCAGCGAAGCCGGCCACCAAAACGTCCGCAGCGAAGTGACCGGAGCGAGGAATGAAAAGGAACCTGTTCGAACGTTCGAGCGCGCGACGGGTCGTCGGCGCACTGGCCGCTGCTGCGATTGGGGTATGCGTCGCCGCCGGCCCCGCGGCGGCCCAGCTCAATCCCAGCTACAAGAAGTACAGCGCGAGCCAGATCGCGAAGATCTTCGACAACGGCGACATCCACGTGTTGCCGGTGCAGGGCAACATCTACATGATCGTCGCCGGCGACGTGAACGTCGTGGCGCAGGTCGGTGACGATGGGATCCTGCTGGTGGACACCGGGAAAAAGGAGCTCGCCGAGAAGCTCATCGAGACGATTCGCCTGCGGTTCGAGAACAAGCCGATCCGGTTCATCATCAACACCAGCGTGCGGCCCGAGCACACCGGCGGGAACGAGACCGTCGTGAAGTTCATCAGGAACCGCGGCCTCGGGTCAGGCGGCGGGACGGGCGGCGACGGCGGAGGCAACAACACGTTCCGGCTCATCGCGCACGAAACCACGTCCAACAGGATGAACGGATTGCTGCCGGGGGAGACGGAGGCGCCGGCCGACGCGCTGCCCACGTCGACGTTCTTCACCGAGAAGAAGAAGATCTACTTCAACAACGAGCCGATCGAGATCATCTCCGCGCCGGCCGCGAACACCGACGGCGACCTGATGGTCTTCTTCCGCGGATCGGACGTCATCGCCTCCGGCGACGTGTTCAGGACTGACAGCTATCCGGTGATCGACGCGAAGCGTGGCGGCACCGTGCAGGGGACGCTCGACGCGCTGAACCGCATTCTCGACATCACGGTCCCCGAGTTCAACGAGCAGGGCGGCACGCGCATCATTCCGGGACACGGCCGTCTCTGCAACGAGTCCGATGTCGACGATTATCGGAACTGGATGACGATCATCAAGTACCGCGTCGAGGACATGGTCAAGAAGGGCATGACGCTCGACCAGGTGAAGGCGGCCAAACCGAGCCTCGATTTCGACGGCGTGTTCGCCGGGAACGCGCCGTACATCGAGGCGGCCTATCAGGACCTGACCACGATCGCAAAGGCCGCACCGGCGGCGAAAGCGGCGCCGTCTCGCGGCGGCAAAACCAAGTAAGTGGGCCGTTTCATAATTACGGTGAGGCACCGAGGCTGGCGATGCGCCCGCCTCCCAAGGCGCGACGACCGAGAATAGCGGGACTATTTGAGGGAGGAGCAACGCCGCCAGCGGGATGCAGCGCCGGCCGAATGCCACCGTAATTATGAAACGGCCCACTAAATCGGCTAACTGAGGAGCGAAGAGATTGAACGCACGAATTTCGGGGAGCAAGCTGACGCTCGCCGCCGCGCTGGTTGTCGGCGTGTGCGCAGTGGCCCGCATCGACGTCGCCGCGCAGTTTGGCGGCGGCGCGCCGCCGCCGTATCAGCCGCCGCCGGCGCCGCGCGTGCAGGCGCCGATCGATTTGACCGGCGTATGGGCCTCGGCCATCACGGAAGACTGGCAGTGGCGGATGATTACGCCGGCCAAGGGCGACTTCATCGCCGTTCCACTCAATGCAGATGGCGACAAGCTCGGGAAGGCATGGGATCCGGCCGCCGACGTTGCCGCCGGCAAGCAGTGCATGGCGTTCGGCGCCGCGGGGCTTCTGCGCTTGCCCACCCGCGTGCGGTTCGACTGGGTCGACGACAAGACGATGAAGATGGACATGGACCTCGGCACGCAGACACGACTGTTGCGCTTTGACAAGTCGCTGCAGCCGACTGGCGAGCGGACGTGGCAGGGTTTCGCCGTCGCGGAGTGGATCGATATGCCAGCGGCCGGGGGTCGTGGTGGCGGCGGCGCCGCGGCTGGTCGTGCTGGCGCCGCGGGTGGTGATGCGGCGGCAGCGCCAGAGGCCGCTCGTGGTGGTCAGGCCGGCGGAGCCGGTCGCGGCGGCGCGCCCGCGGCTGGTGCGGCCGCTCGCGGCGGTGCGGCGGCGCAAGGCGACGCGGCCGCAGGCGCTCCTGCGGCCGGTGACGGAGGTGGACGCGGAGGCGGTCGA
>JAHFUI010000148.1 GCA_023265175.1 Acidobacteriota bacterium | reverse complement strand
CTAGCGCCGGACCACATAGAGGTTGCTGACGTCGGCGCGACGCCGGAGGCCGCTCACCCAGTCGTTGACGAGCGTCGTCCGGCGGCTGGTTGTGAGCGCCGCCGCGACCTCGGCACGCGCGATGTCGAAGGGGACGACCTGCCCGCCGCGCGTGAATGTCTGCGGATGATCGCGATAGTACCCGGCGATCTCATCCTCGTTCGGTGGCGGGACGGTGAACCGCTGGTCGAGATACGCGCGCAGGCGCAACTGGTCGCGCAACATGTGGCGCAGCCGTGCCTGGTCGATGCCGGATCGCGCCAGCGCCGCGTTGTAGGCCTGTGCCGCGGGAAACCGCGCACGCACCTGCTCCGCCATCCGATCGATCGCATCCGTTGCCGGCTCGGGCGGCGCGTAGCGGTCGACTTCCGCGAGGATCAGCTGACGGTCGATGAGCTGCGAGAGAACCGCCGCGATGGGATCGTCGCTCGGCCCCGCGGTCGCGAGCCCGAGCTCGAAGGCCGCCGTCACGTCGCTCTGCGTGATCACCACGCCGCCGACGACAGCCAGCACGCGATCAATGATCTCGGCTTCGCTGACAGTGGCCATGCAGGCCATACAGGCAATGCAGAATGCAGAATGCAGAATGCAAAGGAAAAAGCGCATCGTGCCTTGTGCATTTCGCATTGTGCATTGTGCATTGTGCATTTCAGCGCTCTGCTCAGAATGCCTGCCCGAGACTGATGTGCAGCGCCGTCAGACCTTCGCGACGGCCGGCGATCTCCTCGCGATGAACCTTGAACCCGAGGTCCACGCGGATCGGCCCGACCGGTGATTTGTACCGCAGTCCGAATCCCACGGCGCCTCTGAGCCCGGTCAGATCGATATCGGCCGCATGAGCGAACACGTTCCCCGCATCGACAAACCCGACCGCTTCCACGCTCGAGTGGACCGTCGCGCGCAGCTCGGCGTTGAAGACAATCATCGCGTTGCCGCCGATCGGAAATCCATCCTTGTCGAGCGTGTCCGGCGTGCCGAGGGTGTCGAGCGCGAATCCGCGAACTGTCGTGTCTCCACCGGCGAAGAACCGTTCGCTCGCCGGCAGATCCTTGACCGTCTGCGTCGTGACGTTGCCCCGCGCGTCCGTCGTGAACACGTCACGCGGAAACCCGGTGGCCAGTCCAAGCGTGGCGTTCCCCGCGAGCACGAGACGGCTTCCGCCCGGCATCGTGCGGAACAGCTGCCCTCGCAGGAAGGTTTTCGCCAATCCGACCTCCGACCCGATGCGGCGGCCGGCGAGCTGGAGGTTCGCGCTCAGGTACTCTCCCGCGCCGGGATCGACGGGATCATCGCGGGTATCGCGAATCGCCGATGAAGAAGCCGACGACAGTCGCACTTGCGGGAACAGGCGATCGATCAAGTGCTGATCGGATGGGACGACCTTCTCGTCGAACAGTCGCGTACGCTCGATCTGGTAGCTCGCGCTGAGGCCGATCTGCCGCGCCACCTGTCGCGCGATTTCGGCGCTGACGGCGCGCCGCGTGAAATTGAAGCTCGAGCGAACCTGCTGCACGAGCGTGCCGGTCACGAACGCGTCGGCCCGCGTATTGAAGAGCCGGGGCTCCCGATACGTTCCGAGCACGCGGTATTCAGGAAATCCAAAACCGCTCGTCGTCGTCACATCGCCGCGGTCGACGAACACCTGAGAACTTTGCAGGTGCAGGCTGACGCTGGTGAACAGGCTGACCGATCGGTTCTTTCCGAACAGGTTGCGGCGCCCTATCTCGAACGACGCACGCGGCGCCAATTCGAAACGCGTCGACGCCACTCCGCCCTCCTCGGCGATCCGGACGACGCGGAGCCCGCCCTCGACGCCGCCGCCAAAGACGACGGTCGTGGCCGGCGCCTCTTCGACGCTGATCAACACGTCGCGCTTGGCTTCATCGCCGTGACCAAGCTCGGTGACCTGGACCCGGCGGAACAAACCGAGCGTCAACAGCCGGCGCCGGCTCTCGATCGCGGCCGCTTCCCTCAACACGTCGCCCGGCTTGATCTGAAGCTCGCGCTCGATGGTGTCCGTGCTCGTCCGCACGTTGCCGATGATCAAGACATGGTCGACGAAGATCCGCGGCCCTTCGTGGACGCTGAAGAGCGGCTCGACCGTGAGGCGATCGGCGCTGAAATTCGGCGACGCGTCGACCGTCGCGTTGCCGTATCCGAGGTTCAGGTACTTCTGCTGAATCGCGTCGCGATCGAGCGCGAGCTGCGCGACGAGGTAGGGCCGATCGGGTTGCAGACCCAGGCCCTCTTTCAACGCGATCTCCGGCACCGACGCGTTGCCCTGCACGTGCACGGCGGCGACCGTCGTCCGCGGCCCCTCGTTGACGACGATGCGCACGTCGAGCGGCACGAACGGTGAGCCGGCCCCGGCGGGCTGCGCCTCCTCCGCCGATTGCACCTTTGCGGCTACGAACCCGCGGCGGCGGTACAGCTCCTGGATCGTCGACAGATCCGCGTCGAGCTTGGATTCCGCGAACGGCTCGCCATCGTGCAGCCGCAGCGCCGGCGCGAAATCCGCCAACCGCACCGAGGCGTTGCCTGAAATCTGAACGCGAGCGACGAGGTACTCGGGCCCGCGCGTGACGGTAAAGGTGAGGAGGAGCTCTCCGCCTGACTCCTGGCGCGTGTGTGGCGCCTTCGCGTTACGGTATCCCTGCGCGCGCAGATAGTCTTCGATGCGGTTCGTCGAATCCTCGAGCAGATCCTCGTCGATCGATCCTTCACGCTCGATCGGCACCAGCTCGTCGCGCTTGTCGGGCGGAAGCGAATCGCCGGTGAACGCCACGCGGACGTGCGGCCCGGGCGTCACGGTGAGCGTCAGATTCGCCACGCGGCCGCCGTCCGCGAAGGCCGGCGTCGCCGCCAGCTTCGCTTCGTAGTACCCGGCCGTGCGCCGTTCCGCGATGTACTTGTCGATCCGCGCGGCGAGCGCGTCGCGCTGGTACGGGACTCCCGGCGCAAGCCCGAGTCGATCGAGCAGCGCCTCACGCGACACCGTTGGCGCGCCCACGACGTCGATCGCGCCAATGATCGTCCGCGGGCCCGGATCGATCGCGAAGATGAGCGTGGCACGGTCTGGGTCGTGGGCGATGTCGACACGGGGCTTGACGTCGGCCGACAGGTATCCGCGTTCACGCAATCGGTCGGTGACCAGCTGCGCGGCGTCGGCGGCGCGGGCGATCGGCGGAGACGTGCCATAGCGATCGACGACGGCCCGGCGCAGCTGGCCGGCGTCAATGCCTGGAGACGCCGGCCGCCCGTCGAATTCGATTCGCGTCACAGGGTGAACGGGGCTGAGCTCATACCGAAGCTCCACCCGGCCGAAATCCACCGGCGTGGCATCCACCCGCACATCGTCGAAACGGCTCAGGCTGTACAGATGCGCGATGGTCTCGCGGACAGCCGCCATCGCGAGCGGCTGGCCAACACGGGTCTCGATTACTCGCGCGATCGCGTCGTCTGTCGTCTCGCGTCCTTCCACGAGGAGACGAACGGAGGCGATCGGCTTGCCGAGGTAGTCGTCGACGGCGGCTTCGGCGGGGCGATGACTCCCGAGGACGTAGAGGAAGCTGAGGACGCAGAGGAACACCCGCTCCATCGACCTCCGCGTCCTTGTCGGCCTCTGCGTCCTCGGCGACCTCTGCGTCCTCGTCATGAAAGCCGACTAGAAGGCACGCCTCACGCGGAACTCGAGCGCGTAGGTCTGCAGATCCTCGTTTCGCGACAACATCCACGACGTCCGCTCGCTGGCGTCGTATTCCAGCAGGATGATCTGGTCGTTGATGGACGAGGCCAGGCTTCGCGAAAACGTCAGATAGACGCGGTCGGAAATGCGCTTGCCGATTGTCAGCCTCGCCGTCGGATTCAACCGGGAGGCCTGCGTGCTGTTCACATCGGTGAGGAACGGCGTGAGCTGGAACGTGTCGACGCCGAAGGCCCGCTGCACGACCTTGCCGGCCTCCGTGATCGGCTTCGCGATGGTCTCTCCGGCATTGGCCGAGAGCAGGTCCGCCTGCCGCTGGGTCGGGTTGAGCGTGCGCAACTCGACGTCCCCGCTCCGGCGAACATCGCTGAAGAGCAGCGCCAGAATGTCGGCCGCCGGAAGCGGCGGATCGGAGCTGAGCAAAGGGACCAGCTTCTGCGTCGCCCCGGTCACACCCGCCGTGAGACGATAATTCTGGCCGGCGACGCGCACGTTAGTTTCGGCCTCAATGTCGAAGAACGGGTCGATGCGCGTCGGATTCGTAAAGTCGATCGTGCCCCTCGTCACCCGGTACCGCTTGCTCTTGTACGTCAGATCGCCGCGTTCCACCTGCGCGTGTCCGAACCAGACGGGCCGATCGTAGGTTCCGCGCAGCGTGAGATCCGCGCTCACGACGCCGCGCGCGATGTTGTTGTCGATGCGCAGCGTGGACGGCACGATGATCCGCACGTCGAACCGCAACGGGATCGTCGGCGGCGAGGGGCCTTCCACGTTGCCGGATCCGTTCTCGGTCGAACGGCGGACCGCGAAATCCAGGAGCGTTTCGGGCGCATCGATGCGCTTCGTGTAGACGGCGCTCTTCACCGTGACCGTGCCGCCGAGCGTCGGCGCCTTGTAATTGCCGCGAACAGCCAGGTCGGCGTCGATGACCGACCGCACCCCTTCGGGATATCGCAACTGCACGTCGCCGCCGCGTACGGTGACGTTCAGCTCGCCCGGCCCGTAGCCGTCGAAGCCGATCCGTCCACCAAACTGCACGCCGCCGCCGCCCATCGTCGCGGTCAGCTGGTCCAGACGTATGCCGTTGGCATCGAACTGGATCGCGCCGTTGATCGCATCGAGCGAGCTCGGCAGCGAAAAGTGACGGATCCGCCCGTTGGTGATGATGGCGCGGCCGGAAAACACCGGCTCCCGAAGCAGACCGCTGACCGCCGCCGTCAGCTCGGCGTGCCCCGATCCGCGGAGGTCGCTGCGAAAGAACGCCTGCAGGATGCCGAGATTGGCGTCGCCGATCGCTTCGAGCGCGATCCGCTCGTCGCGCAACCCGATCGTGCCGGACACGCGCAGCCGTGTGTCGTCGCCGACCAACTGGAGGTCGCCGAGCTTCACCAGCCGATCGTCGAGCGAGATCCGGATCGGCGCCGCGTTCTTCAACGCGTAGTCGAAGAGCCGCATGTCCAGGGTGTCGATCTTTCCGTCGACGAGCAGGCGATCGACGTCGTTCAGACGGCCCGTGATGCGCATCGATCCGCTCGCCACCACAGTCGTGAACGGGGACAGGCGCGGCACGAACGGCCGGACGTAGGGATCGAGCGACATGTCGTGAAAGCGAACCGTGATGTCCGAATCGGCCCGGGCGGTCATCGCGATCTGGCCGGTCGCCGTGATCGCGAGGCGGGGCGATGCCGCATCGACCTCTCCGCTCAGCTCGGCGCCGCGAAGCACCAGCGAGCCGATCACCTGGCCGACGCCTTCTTCCCCGACGAACAGATCATTCACGCGAAACTTGTAATCGTTGCGCGGCCGGTCGAATGTGGCGCTGCCGCTGGCCGTGAACTCCGCGATGCCTGACAGCGGCGCGCGGCGAACGGCGAGCCTGGAAATCTTCTCGACCGGAATGCGCCGGCCGTCGAAGTTGAACGAATAGGTCGAGTCCCACCCGACGAACGCGGCGCCCGTGATCGTGCCGCCGCCCTTCTCCACGGTCACGCCGTCGACCCTGACGCCCAACCCGTCGAACCGCAGTGACGCGGTCGCGGTCTGAAAGGGCTCGCCGTACGCCACGAAGTGGTCGAGCGTCATGCCGCCGAAGCCGAGCGGATGAAGGTATTCGCCCGTGAGGTGGAACTCGCCGGACAGGAAGCCGGACACCGGGTAGTCGTCGATCCCGAACGCGTGACGGAGCGAGTCGACGTCGCGTCGCACGACGCGAATGCGCGCGTTGATCTCCTCGCCATGGTCGCCTCGAGGGAAGCCGAGAGAGAACAATCCGTCGAATCGCATTTCTGAATCGTTCAGTCTGACGACGCCGTCGGTCACCCTGACGTAGTCATTTTCGACGAGAAGGTGCGCGTCGCCAGCGCCCCACAGGGTATCGAAGCCCCGCAGATCGTCGCCGTTGAACTCGCCTTCCACACGGGGATTGCGGAAGGGACCGGTCATCATCCCATCGAACTCGCCTCGGCCGCCGAAGGCCACGGCACGCCTCGGCGCTCCGAAGTCGGTCATGAGTCCCGCGAGCAGCTGATCGCTTTCCTGCCAGTCGTTGCTGGTGACGTGAAACGCGAGGCGCGATCGGTCGCCCCACGCGGTCGATCCCTGGAACGTCAGGTCGGTGTGCTGGGTCGCGAAGCGGCTCGGCTCGATGTAGACCTGCCCGGGGTCGAACCGGTACGTCAGCTCGCCGGCGACGGGAAGATGTCGCGGCAGGGGAATCGGCGCAAAGGGCCCCCATTCGTGGAGCCCATGCGCGCGGTCCGCCGCACGCGCGGCGTCGAGCGCCGCCGCAGTCATCGCCTGCACCCCGGCCGGCGGCGTGACGACGAGGTGTCCGCGACCCCGACGCTCGGCGAACCGCCCGAGCGGCCACTCCAGAACCACATGATCGCCGTCAGCGCTGCCCGCGAAACGCAGTCCCTTGAGCTGCTCGAAGTCGGTGAACGAGGCGAGGTCGACGCCCGCGAAGCCCGCCTCGAACCGCGCGGTCGGCCGAACCGGCGAGCCGAGCGGTTGCATGGAATAGGTGAAGCGTCCGTCGCCGCCGAACGGCTTCGCGCCGGCGTTGGTGACGTCGAACAGCTTCGGCGTCCAGTGCAGCGAGCCGTACAACGCTGGAAATCGGTAGTCGTTGACGCCGAGCATCGTGCTGGCGAAGGTTCCCGCGAGATCGTGGCCGCCCTTGAAGAGATGGAACGTGCCGTTGACGTCGCCGTCCCCCGCCAGCTCCCAGGTCTCGTCCTTGAAGAACAGCTGGCGCATCCGCGCGAACTGCACGCGCGACTTGAACTGGTAGGTCTGCTCCGGCCAGTGTGCGAAGTCGACGTCGCCGGACGCCACGGTCTTTGCGCCGTCCGAGTCGATCTCGATGCGATCGAGATGGATGCGAGGCCCGTCGATGACGAAGCGTGCTTTCATGCCCGCCGAGAAAGGCACGTAATTCTGAATGGCGACCGTGCCTCCGGTGAAGGTGGCCGTACCGTGGTAATTCGGGAGGTTCCCGATGTTGATGTCGATGTTGCGGGCGACGATGCTCCACGGCGCCTCGTGGTCTTCGTAGGTGAACTGCCCGCGCCACGCCCGCAAATGCTTCAGCGTCGTCGTAAAGCGCTTCGGGCCCGGGGGTTCTTGCTGGTCGCTCGTGAACTTGGGGAAGCTACTTCGGTTCGCCCACTTTTCCGCCAGCATCTGCCAATCGGTCATGTCGACGGCGGTGATGGTGATCTCCCTGTGCATGACGGTCGACCAGTCGAGCGTGACCTCGAGACGCTTGGCCGTGAAAAATGGGCGGTCGGCCGGCTGCAGTCCCTCGATCGAGAAGTCCTCGACCAGAATGCGGCCCGTGAGCAGGCGGATGCTCAGCCGTCCGATGTGGATCGGCCGCTTCCACGTGTTCTTGCCCATCACTTCCGCGTACTGCCGCAGGGTCATGTCGCCGAACGGCACCACGACCCGCCCGAGATCGACGGTCACCAACGTGACGAGAAAGACGGCGAGGATCGCCGCCGCCACGCCGAACGTGCGCTTGAGGTAGCGATACGCCTTGTGATGACGCAGTCGGTTGAACATCAGTTACGTGATATCAATCAGCGGCGCGCCCGCATCGACCGACGCGCCTTCTTTCACATGAATCGCGGCGACGGTCCCGTCGCGTGCGGCACGCAGCTCGTTCTCCATCTTCATCGCTTCGACGACGACGAGCGGCTGGCGCGCGAGCACGGCGTCTCCTGCCTGAACGAGCACGCGGATCACTTTTCCGGGCATGGGAGCCACGATTCGCTGCGGTCCAGCGCCGGCAGGGCCGGCCACGTCTTTCGCTCGGCGCCGGCCGTTCAGTGTGACAGTAAACGGCGTCGCGCCGACCGAGACGATGAGCTGCGCCGATCCCGCCCGGGACAACGCAACCTCGTAACTGGTCCGGGGTCCCAACCGCCTTCGTGCATCGGTTCCGCGATCCGCCGGGCCGGTGTCATGTGTTGGCCACAGCTCGCCGACCAGCAGCGACAGCACGTGCGCGTCAATGCGCACGGCGTCAACGATCCTCGCGTGGTCGTCCACCCGGACTGCAAAACCGTCGCCGGTGCGCGTGACGATGACCGTGCGGACGCGTCCTTCGATCTCAACCTCGTACTGCATGTCCCTTCACGCTGTGGATGGCGCAATCCGCTTGAACGAGCTATCGACTACAGGCGGATCCCGCCTGCGGAGCCCCCACGCACCGGGCGCGCACCGGTGCGCAGACCGTCAAGACGCGCCTGGACCTTCCATCGCCCGGTCGCCGAAGCGGGCGCCGCGCCGGTCATCGTCGCGTGGATCGCGGCGGCAATCGCCGCGATCTCCTCGGCTTCCGGCCGCGCCTCCGTGAACGGACGTCCGTTGCGCGCCTTCAATTCTTCGTCGAGATACGCGGTGTGGAAACGGCCTTCGATGAATGCCGGCTGGGCCAGCAGCCAACTGAAGAACGGCAGGGTCGTCCTGATCCCCGTGACGAGATACTCATCGAGCGCGCGCCGCATGCGCGCGAGCGCCTGGGGCCGGTTCTCCGCCCACGCCACGAGCTTCGAAATCATCGGATCGTAGAAGATCGGGACGTCCAGCCCCGCGCCGGCGCCGCTGTCGTCGCGAATCCCGGGGCCGGCCGGGGCGCGCAGCTGCAGGATGCGGCCGGGCGACGGCAGAAAGTTGTTGTCGGGATCCTCGGCGTAGATGCGGCATTCAATCGCGTGTCCGTTCGGCGCGAGGACCGCTTCGGGATCGATGTCGAGACGCTCGCCGCGGGCGATTCGGATCTGCCAGCGTACGAGATCGATCCCCGTCACCATTTCCGTGATCGGGTGCTCGACCTGCAGCCGGGTGTTCATCTCGAGAAAATAGAAGCGGCCGTCCTCGTCCAGCAGGAACTCGATGGTGCCGGCGTTGGTGTAGCCGACCGATCGCGCGACGGCGGCAGCGGCCGAGGTCATCGCCTGGCGCAGCGCGGGCGAGACGGCGAGCGACGGCGTCTCCTCGACGACCTTCTGGTGGCGGCGTTGAATCGAGCATTCCCGCTCGACGAACGGCACCACCGTTCCATGTTCGTCGCCAAGCAGTTGCACTTCGACGTGCCGCGGGCGCACGAGCTGCCGTTCGAAATACACGGCGGCCTCGCCGAACGCCGTGCGGGCTTCGGATCGCGCGGCGCCCACAGCACCGATCAGCTCGGTCCGATCGGTGACGGTACGCATCCCTTTACCACCGCCGCCAGCGACGGCTTTGACGAGCAGCGGATAGCCGACCTCATCGGCGATGCGCGCCACGTCGGCGTCCGGCGCGTCCGGTGCCAGCGGCTCGCCGGTCCCCGGAACGACCGGCACGCCGGCGCGCGCGGCAGCGGCGCGCGCGGCGGTCTTGCTGCCCATCAACGCAATCGCTTCGGGCGACGGCCCGATGAACGTCAGGCCGGCGGCGCGGACCGCCGCGGCGAATTCCTGGTTCTCGGCGAGAAATCCGTATCCGGGATGGACCGCGTCCGCTCCCGAGCGGCGCGCGACGTCGAGGAGGGCGTCGGCGTGCAGGTAGCTTTCGCGCGGCGCGCTCGGTCCGATCGCATACGCCTCGTCGGCATACCGGACGTGGAGCGCCCCCCGGTCGCACTCCGAGTACACACTGATGGGCGACAGCCCCATCTCACGGCACGCGCGGATGATGCGCACGGCGATCTCGCCACGATTGGCGATCAGAATCTTCTTCACGGGAACCAATCAATTGTACTTCGCCGCACGTGGCGTCCGGCGTCAGACACATGCCGGGTTGAACGCCGAGCGTGGGCTCATGCTCTGGGCAGGACCGTCGCGCCGGTCAAGCCGAGGTGGTGATCCGTTGCCCACACCGTGGAAATGTGGTGATGTTCGATGAAGCACAGGCTCGACGCGTCGACATACGTGAGCTTCGAACCACGATATCGACTGAGCATCTTAACGGCCAGATCATGGTGGGCGGCGGTCGCCTCGTACAGATGCAGGCCCGGCAATCGATCGAGCAGAGCGAGCAAGCTCCGCGCAGACTCCTCGCCCATGCGGTGCAGGAACCATGAATAGGCTTCGGAAACCACCAGAACCGACGATTTCACCCCGGGCTTGGCCGTGCTAAACAGCGTGACGGCTTGCGCGTGCCACTGGTCTCGCCTGTTCAGAAACGCGATGAAGATGCCCGAGTCGAGATACACGGCACGCGTCACGGCTTTTCCCGATCGTACACGACTGAATCCACCGTTGCGCTGTCTTCCGGGTTGCCGTCAAAAATTCCCGCATAGACCATCCACGGCTTGGTCGCCGGCTCGCGCGCAATGATCTCCTCGAGGCTGCGCCGGCACAGCTCGGCGAGCGAGATGCCCCGGCGGCGCGCGATCTGCTTGGCTTTCTCATAGGTGGCTTCGTCGACGGATATCTGCGTGCGGATCATGTTATCAATGATACCAAGCGATGATAACAGGTTCAACTCGTCGAGCGATACGCGTCGCGGAAACCGATATCTTCACGCTCTCTTCAGGCGGATGTTGGCACCGGCCACGTATCGAGAATGTGCCCGACATCGCTGACCTTGCGTGCCATAGCGTAGGCCCAAAGGCCGAACTGGCGATCGGCATTGACGGCCTCAACCCACCGCCCCGCGGCCGATGCCTTCACCTCGGCGAGATCGTCGAAGCCCTTCGTCTCGAGAATGAGATGAGTGGCCGGCTCGGTGTTGAGTCGAACGATGAAGTCCGGAACGTAGTCGTGCGGCTGGCCGTTATGAAAGTACGGAATGGCAAAACCTAAACTGGCGTTCTTAACGAATGCCGCCACGGCGGGATGACTATCCAGGATGTAGGCCGCCTGTTGCTCCCATTTTGCCGTGTCCGCGACGACGAAGTTGACGTGGCTGCGCACGACCTCGCGCACATCCTTGCTCGTCCAGTAATCAACGTCGGCAGTCGAACCAGGTCCGCGGCTGATCTCGTAGCGAGGGACCTCCGGCGCCTCGCCCTGTGACGTGTCGGGACGGATGGCGC
>JAHFUI010000147.1:6879-11327 GCA_023265175.1 Acidobacteriota bacterium | reverse complement strand
CAGCCGAACCTGGTGTCCACCGGCGGCGCTGGACTCCTCTACTGCTTCGCCAGCAATTAGACTTTCGCTGGACCCAGGGGGTCGTGCGGGTCGGAAGGTCACGCGGGCCTGGCCGACCTGACCCACCTGGCCCACGATCGTCCAAGCCCGCATCGGATCGCTCGAGGTCTCTCGTCGTTCACGCGCCCATCGAGGCTCGGAATGGCCAGCTTCAGACTGGCTACGCGCGCACGTTCTGATGTGGCGCAGCGCTTCAGGTTTGCTCTAAGATTCCGCCGATATGCGGACAGCTCAAGCTTGCATCCTGACGTTGGCGGTGGCTGTCGCATGGGCGGGCGCTTCCCTGTTCGCCCAGCACGACACGGCGGCGGACATCGAGGACGGCGGCCGCGTCTTCCAGAACACGTGCGCGAACTGCCATGGTCCGGACGGCGATCAGATCGCCGGCATCGACCTCGGCCGCGGTCAGTTCCGCCGTCCGATGTCGGACCAGGATCTGATTCAGATCATCAGGAACGGCATTCCAGGCACGCCCATGCCGGCGGGCAACTTCTCCGAAGAGCAGGCCGCGCGCGTCGTCGCCTACCTGCGGTCAGTCGCCGCATCGAAACGGAGCGATACGGCGGTCGGTGACGCGTCCCGCGGACACGCGCTGTTCGAAGGCAAAGGCGCCTGCCTGAGTTGTCACCGCGTCAACGGCAATGGCTCTCGGCTCGGCCCGGACCTGACGAACCTTGGCCAGCTTCGCCGCTTTGTCGACCTGGAACGCTCGCTGCTCGATCCCGACGCCGAAGTCCTGGGACAGAACCGTTTCTACCGCGTCGTCAGCAAGGACGGCGTGACGACGACCGGGCGGCTGCTGAATCTCGACACCTTCACCGTGCAGATGATCGATTCCAGGGAACAGTTGCGGTCGTTTGTGAAATCGGATCTCCGCGAGCACGGGTTCATCGAGAAGTCGCCGATGCCGTCGTACAAGGACAAGCTCACTGCGCAGGAGCTCGCCGACCTCGTCAGCTATCTGGTGTCGTTGAAGGGCAAGGCCACGCCATGAGAACCATGAAGTCGATCGGCCAGTTGGAACCACGGATCGAACCACAAAGGTCACAACGGGCACAAAGAAGACGGCCGGGAACATCTTTGATTTTCTTTGTGTGCTTTGTGGCTCCCGTTGTTGTGAGTGGTTCGCTGTTCGCGCAACAGGTGTCCTTCGATCGCCTGCTTCGCGCCGACAAGGAACCGCAGAACTGGCTCACCTACTCGGGGACGGCCTTCAACCAGCGGTACAGCACGCTCACGCAAATCACGCCGGCCAACGTGAAGAATCTTGAGCTGCAATGGATCTGGCAGGCCAGGTCGCTGGAGAAATTCGAGGCGACCGCGCTGGCGGTGGACGGCGTGCTGTACACGCTGCAAGGCCCTCCCGTGCAAGGGACGTATCAGGTCGTCGCGCTCGACGCGGTCACCGGCCGTGTCTTCTGGACCTACGAGTACAAGCCCGCGCCCGAAGCTGGCCCCTGCTGCGGCCGCGTGAGCCGGGGACTGTCCATCCTCGGCGACACGCTCTTCATGGGCACCATCGACGGGCACGTGC
This sequence comes from Acidobacteriota bacterium, assembly GCA_023265175.1. Classification (GTDB taxonomy): domain Bacteria; phylum Acidobacteriota; class Vicinamibacteria; order Vicinamibacterales; family CAVVIG01; genus JAHFUI01. The sequence goes on along the minus strand of JAHFUI010000147.1, from coordinate 9,733 downwards.
TTGCGATCGATGCCAAGACCGGCAAGGTCGTCTGGAACATCGAGGCGGCCCGGGCGGTGGACAAGTACTCGATTACGCACGCGCCGCTCGTGGTCAAGGACAAGATCATCGTCGGCATGGCCGGTGGCGACCGGGGAATTCGCGGCTTCATCTCGGCCTTCGATGCGCGGACGGGTAAGGAACTGTGGCGCTTCTACACGATTCCCGGTCCCGGCGAGCCCGGCAACGACACGTGGTCTGGCGAGTCGTGGAGGACCGGCGGCGCCGGCGTGTGGAATAGCGGCGCCTACGACGCGGACGCGAACCTCGTCTACTTCGGAACGGGAAATCCCTGGCCGGACCGGGACGGCAAGGTGCGTCTCGGCGACAACCTGTACAGCGACAGCGTCGTCGCGCTCGATGCGGACACCGGGAAGCTGAAGTGGCACTACCAGTTCACGCCGCACGACCAGATGGACTACGACTCCACGCAGGTGCCGATTCTGGCTGACATGCCGTGGCAAGGTCGTCCACGCAAAGTGATGCTGTGGGCGAACCGCAACGGGATCGCGTACGTGCTGGACCGCGTCACCGGCGAGTTCCTGTTGGGCAAGCCGTTCGTGCGCGTGAACTGGATGGAAGGATTCGACAAGAACGGCCGGCCGCAGCGCGTGCCAGGCAAGATTCCTACGCCCGAGGGCGAGCTGATCATGCCGACCGTGCTCGGTGCGACCAATTGGGCGCCGGCGTCCTACAGCCCGAAAACCGGTCTGTTCTACGTGTCGGTCTGGGAGAACACCGGCACGATCGCCGTCGAAGGCGGAGGAAGAGGGAGACAGCGGGGTGTGGCAGGCACCGGCGGCACGCCGATGGGTCAGGCGACGCTGACACCCAACCTGAAGAAGGAGGAGGAAGGGTACGGCGCGGTGCGCGCCTTCGATCCCCACACGCTCGAGAAGAAGTGGGAATTCAAGATGAACGACATCACGTGGGGCGGAGTGCTCACCACCGCCTCCGACCTGGTGTTCAGCGGCGGCAAGGAAGGCTATTTCTTCGCGCTCGATGCCCGCACCGGCGAGCTGCTCTGGAAGGTCGCACTCGGCGGTCAGGTCAACAGCGGGCCGATGAGCTACTCGGTCAACGGCAAGCAGTACGTCACCGTCGCCGCGGGCAATTCGCTGTTTGCGTTCGCGTTGCGCCAATAGCTTGGATAGGGCTCCTTCACGGCCATGACGTTCGCCGGAAAACAGGAACCCCACATGGAACCACAAAGGGCACAAAGAAGACGGTCGGGGAGATCTTTGGTTTTCTTTGTGTTCTTCGTGTCCTTTGTGGTTTCGATCGGCTCTCCGTTCGCGCAGCAGGTGTCGTTCGATCGCCTGCTTCGCGCCGATCGCGAGCCGCAGAACTGGCTCTCGTACTCGGGGACGGTCTTCAACCAGCGTCACAGCCTGCTCACGCAGATCACGCCGGCCAACGTGAAGAATCTGGAGCTGCAGTGGGTGTGGCAGGCCCGGTCACTCGAGAAATTCGAAGCGACCGCGCTTGCCGTGGACGGCGTGCTGTACACGTTGCAGGGTCCGCCGGTGCAGGGCACGTATCAGGTCGTCGCGCTCGATGCAGTGACCGGGCGACCCTTCTGGACGCTCGAGTACAACCCCGCGATCGAGGCGCGGCCGTGCTGCGGTCGCGTCACCCGCGGCCTGGCCATCCTCGGCGACAGGCTGTTCATGGGAACGATCGACGCACATCTGCTCGCGATCGACGCCAGGACCGGTGGCATTCTGTGGAACATCGAAGCGGCCAAGCTGGGCGAGAAGACGACCGACAAGTACGCGATTACGCACGCGCCGCTCATCGTGAAAGACAAGGTCATCGTCGGCATGGCGGGCGGGGACCTCGGCGTCCGCGGCTACATTGCCGCGTTCGACGCCAAGACCGGCAAGGAGCTGTGGCGCTTCTACACGATTCCCGGGCCTGGCGAGAAGGGGAACGACACGTGGTCGGGTGATTCGTGGAAGACGGGCGGCGCCGGCGTCTGGAACAGCGGCGCGTACGACCCGGACACGAATCTGGTGTACTTCGGGACCGGCAATCCCGCGCCGGACTGGGACGGCCGCTCGCGCCTCGGCGCCAACCTGTACAGCGACAGCGTCGTCGCGCTCGACGTGGATACCGGCACGCTGAAATGGCACTACCAGTTCACGCCACACGACGAAGTGGACTACGACTCCGCGCAGGTGCCGATCCTGGTGGACATGGAGTGGCAGGGACGTCCGTGGAAGGTGATGTTGTGGGCGAACCGCAACGGCCTCGCCTACGTCCTGGATCGCCAGACGGGCGAGTTCCTGCTCGGCAAACCGTACGTCCGCGTGAATTGGATGGAGCGATTCGACAAGAACGGCAGACCGCAGCGCGTCCCGGGGAAGGTTCCCACGAAAGAGGGCGAGCTCATCATGCCGACCGTGCTCGGCGCCACCAACTGGGCGCCGCCGTCCTATAGCCCGAGAACCGGCCTCTTCTATGTGTCGGCGTGGGAGAACACCGGCACGATGGCCGTCGAAGGGCAGTTTCCTCGGGCGAACGGCGTGGCAGGCACCGGCGGCACGCCGATGGGCCAGGCCACGCTCACGCCCAATCTCAAGAAAGACGAGGACGGGTTCGGCGTGATCCGGGCGCTCGATCCGAAGACGCTCGACAAGAAGTGGGAATTCAAGATGAACGACATCACGTGGGGCGGCGTCCTCACGACGGCGTCGGATCTGCTCTTCAGCGGCGGCAAGGAAGGCTATTTCTTCGCGCTCGACGCCCGCACCGGCAGCCTTCTGTGGAAAGCATCGCTCGGCGGACAGATCAACAGCGGGCCCATGAGTTA
>JAHFUI010000147.1:0-6779 GCA_023265175.1 Acidobacteriota bacterium | reverse complement strand
GATGTCGCGCGCCGGTTCGCCGTCGCCAACTTCATCGCGTACGCACCCGACGGTCTCACGTCGGTCGGCGGCTACCCCGGCGACGATGAAAAAGGCGCGGTGGCATTCAGAAACGTGGACGGTCCGAAGATGACCGAAGACTTCGTGGCCTCGGCCAAGTGGATCAAGGGGCGTCAGGAGTCGAACGGCAAGCTCGGCGCCATCGGCTTCTGCTTCGGCGGCGGGATCGTGAATCAGCTCGCGGTGCGGTTGGGCTCCGATCTGAGCGCAGGGGCGCCGTTCTACGGCCGCCAGCCGAGCGCGGAGGACACCGCGAAGATCCAGGCGCCGCTCATGCTCCACTACGCGGCCAACGATCAGGGCATCGACGCCGGAATCCCGGCCTTCGAGGCCGCGCTCAAGGCGAACAACAAGCCGTACACGGTGTATGTGTACGAGGGCACGCAGCACGGCTTCCACAACGACACGACGCCGCGCTACGACGAAGCCGCCGCCAAGCTCGCCTGGCAGCGCACGATCGATTTCTTCAACAAGAATCTTCGGTAAGACACGACGGGGACGCAGAGGTCGAAGAGGACGCAGAACAAACGCTCTGTGGACTCAACGGTCTCTGCGTCGATTGTCGCTACCTCTTCGCATACTTCTTCAACGCCATCCCCGTCACTTCGCCCGCGTAGATGTTGCCTTGCGCATCCGCCGCGATCCCTTCCGCGCCGGCGTTGTTGTTCTTGTCCGCGTCCGGCGTGGTGTCCGGAATGAACGCCGTCACCTTGCCGTCCTTCGCGCTGCCGATCCGGATGCCTCTCGTGAATCCCGGGTTCTGCGCGCTATTGGACTGTGAATCGACGACGTACATCGTGTCGTTCCGATCGATGAACACGCCGCTCGGCCGGCCGAATTGCTTCCACTGATCGAGGAAGCGCCCCTCCTGGTCGAAGATCTGGATGCGATTGTTGCTACGGTCGGCCACCAACAGCCGTCCTCGCGAATCCATCGCGATGCTGTGCGGGATGTCAAACTCACCGGGACCAGATCCCTTCTTGCCCCACGCCTTGATGAACTTGCCATCCTTCGAGAACTTGACGACGCGCCCGTTGCTGTTCGCCACGTGGCCGTCGGTCACGAACACATCGCCGCTCGCGGCGACGACGACGTCGCTCGGTCCGCTGAACGTATCGGGGCCTTCCCCGGCGACGCCCGCCTTGCCGAGCGTCATCAGGACCTTGCCCTCGGGACTGAACTTGAGCACCTGGTGTCCCTTGCCGTCCTTGCCTTGCGCGTCCGTCACCCAGACGTTGCCTTCGCGATCGATCGTCATGCCGTGGGGCTGCACGAACATCCCGTCGCCGAAGCGCGTCACCACCTTGCCCGACGAATCGAATTTGAGAACCGGCGGGTCGCTTCGGTGAAAGACCCAGATGTTCCCCTTCGCGTCGGGATCGACCGAGATCACGCCGCCCCACATCACGCCGGCGGGCAGCTGCGCCCAGTTGTCGACGAGGTGATAGGGGTTCGGCAGCGCGTTGGATTGCGTGTTCGCGTCCGTCCCCGCCATCGCGATCGCGGCGACGATGGCTCCCACGAGCGTGGTTTTCAGTCGGCCTGCATGTGACATCACAGTCCTCCTCAGGAATGCGTGCGTGAGAGCGGATCTTACTTGCACGAGAAGTTCGCCGGATCCTCCGGGCTGCCCGATCCTTTGTACTGGCTCACCTTCGGGTAGGCGCACACGAGTCGCTTGTGGTCCGCCTGGCCTTTCCTCACTTCCGAGACGACGATCTGCTCGGGCGCCTTACCCGACGCCTTCCACTGCCTGAGCGCGCCGACGACATCAAAGTTGACCGTCGGCGCAGCCGCGTAGCTCTCGCCCACGCAGTGATCCATCGTCGGCACCATGAAGAGGCGCACCGAGTCGCGCGCCGCCCTCGCCCCCACCTTGGCGACGACGCTCTCGTAGTAGTCGACGTTGCTGCCGGGACCGAGTGTGTGCTCGAGCCAGCCGCCCATCAGCAGGAGCTTGCCGCCACGCGCGATGAACTTGCTCACGTCGGGGTTGTTGGCGTTGATGACCAGATGGTCCGGCGCATCGGCCTTGTCCACGTCCGTGTCGAAATTGACGGGGTGCGTTTTGTAGTCCCACTGCTCGTCGAACACGAACTGCCGGTAGAACCCAGGGGCGAACGGGTAGGGGGTGGGCCCCATCATCTGCTCCCAGCCGAGCTCGCCGCCCCGCGGCATCTCGGCGTAGATCTTCTGCTTCGTGCGCGCGTGCACCGGCGCCGTGTAGATCGTCCGCACGGCCTCCACCTGTGGCGCCGTCAGACAGGTCGGCGCATCGCCGTTCTTGCAGAGGAGGACGCCCGGATCGAACGTGCAGCGCGGCGGATCTTCGATGACGCCGTCCTTGAGGCCGTCCTTCGCGTCGCACGCGTCGAGCGCGCCCTGGTGGATCACCGGGTACTTGCTCGGCGGGACGTAGCTCGCCTCGCTCCTGTGCATCGCCTGCCAGACCCACATGTGCGCGATGCCGTGGTGCGTCGAGTAGTAGACGATGCCGGTTGCCGCCGCGGCGTCAAGATCCGCGGGCCAGCTCTGCACTTCCATGAGCGCGTCGCGGCTGCCGCCGCCGCCGCACTCGTTCATGACCGTGAACGTCGGGCCGCTTCCGTAATAGGCCGCGACGACCGCCTTGGCCTGCCCGACCATCAGGTGATAGGGCACGTTGTTCATGTCGGAGAGCTTCCACGGGCCGCCGCCGTCGTGCCCGCGGTTGGTGTTGGCCGTCGCCGCGCCGCGGCGAAGCTGCTGCGCCATCCCGTTATACGTGATCGCGCCGCCCGCAAAGCCGCTGGCCGCCGGCTGGAAATCGCCGTTCCAGTTCTGCGCCGGCATCCAGACCTCGATCTTCACGTCGGTGTCGCCCGCGCGCTTCACGGCGCCAGTGACGCGGCAGAACGCCGGCAGATCTCTGAACGGCGACGCCGCCCCGTCCCCGCCGCCGCGCGCCGGCGCAGGGGCCGCGAACGCGCCAGCCGCCACCATCTGGGCTGACAGAATGGTCGTGTTCGACAGGGACAGCGAAGCGAGGCTTTCGCACGAAGTTGCGGCCGCGACCCGCTGTTCGGCGAACCCGGCCATCGCGAACAGAAATGCCAAAACCGCCGCGCACGTCACCGCCGTGAGATGTCTGACCATGATCGAGCATCCTTTCGGTGTGTCAACGCCAAGCTTATGGCACAAAGACTGGGAAAGAACAAAGTCGCGTCACTTCCGTAGATTAGGCGAATCCGGTCATCGAGTCATCGAGTCAGCCGGCCACTAATTTAGCGTTCAATTGACCAATCAATGACCAGATAACCAGATAACCAGATAACCAGATGACCAAGTGACCAGATGACGGTTGCCGTGTTGTCGCTGACCCTGGGCATCGGCGCGAACACCGCGATCTTCTCCATCGTCAACAGCCTGCTGCTGCGCGCACTACCGGTCAAAGATCCCACGCGTCTGGGTGCTCCTCACGGACGCTGCCGCGGCTGGCGGCGTTCGGGTATGGACGTATCCCATCTGGGAACAGATCCATCAACGGCCGCAGCTCTTTGACGCGACCGCCGCCTGGTCGGTCACCCGGTTCAATCTCGCGACGGGTGGAGAGAAACAACTCGTCGACGGATTCTGGGCGAGCGGGTCGCTCTTTGAAACCCTCGGCGTGCCGGCACTGCTCGGTCGCACGTTCTGCGACGCCGACGATCGGCGCGGCGGCGGGAACGATGGTCCCGTTGCCGTGATCAGTTACGGCTTCTGGCAGCGGCGGTTCGGCGGCGCCGCGGACGCCATCGGACGCTCGCTGCCGCTTGACGGCGTGCCGTTCACGATCGTGGGCGTGACGCCGCCGAATTTCTTCGGCCTCGAGATTGGCCGCGCCTTCGATGTGATCGCGCCGATCGGCGACGAGCCGCTGATTCGTGGTCGCGATACCTGGCTGGACAACACTGGCACGTACTTTCTGAGCGTCATCGCCAGGCTCAGGCCGGGGCAGTCTCCGGATGCCGCGACGGCCGGATTGCACACCGTGCAGGCGCAGATACGGGAAGCCACCATCGGAAACACGCTGCCCAAGGCGGAACCACAAGCCGTCGAGCGGTGTCTGAAGAACCCGTTCGCGCTGGCCTCCGCGGCGACGGGCTACTCGGATTTTCGAGGCCGATATGAACGACCGCTGCTGACGCTCCTGGTGATCGTCGCGCTCCTGTTGCTGATCGTCTGCGTGAACATTGCCAATCTCCTGGTGGCGCGCGCCATCGCACGGCGTCAGGAGCTGAGCTTGCGCCTCGCCCTCGGCGCATCGCGGTGGCGGCTCGTGCGCAGCTTCTCGCGGAGAGTGTCATGCTCGCGAGCGCCGTCGGCGCTTTGGGCATGGTGGTCGCCGCGTGGGCCAGCCGCCTGCTCGTGCGCCAGCTCTCTACATCGGTGAACACGGTGTTTCTTGACCTCTCGATCGACGGGCGCGTGCTGGCGTTCACAGTCGGGATCACGGTGGCGACCACGCTCCTCTTCGGCACCGCGCCTGGGTTTCGAGCGTCTCGCGTGGCGCCGTTGGACGCGCTCAACAGCCGGATGACGGCGGGACAGGCGCGGTGCGCTGGCCGGTTGGCTCGTCGTCGCGCAGGTCGCGCTGTCGGTGGTGCTGGTGGTCGCGGCGGGACTCTTTGTCCGCACGTTCGCGTCTCTGACGAGCCGGACGCTCGGCTTCGAGGCCGATCACGTCCTCGTGGTCGTCATGGACGCGCAACGGACAACGACCGACCCGGCGGAGCGCCTTCCGCTCTACGAACGGGCCCGTGACGCTGTTCGAGCGCTGCCGAACGTCGCCGACGCAGCCGTCTCGTACGTGACGCCATTCAGCAATGCGTTCACGCCGCGAATAGAAGTGTCGGGCCTCCCGCCTCGCGACACCTACTGGAGGTGTTTGGGGGAATCTGATCTCCCCACGATGGTTCAGCACGTTTGGGACGCCGCTCGTCGCCGGACGCGACTTCACGGATCGCGACCGCCGCGGCGCGCCTCGGGTGGCGGTGGTCAATGAGACGTTCGCGAGAAAGTTCCTCGGCGACGGCAACCCGATCGGTCACACGATCACGCTGTTTCCTCACAGCCCGATGGCCGTCCCACCGATGGAGATTGTCGGCGTTGTGGCGGACGCGGTCTACGGCTCGCTTCGCGATCCGGTGCCGCCCATCTGGTACGTGCCGCTCGCGCAATTCGATGTCCGGGGATTTCCACTCCCATCAGCCGATCTGAGCGTGCGCTTGGTGGCGACGGCTTCACCGCGCGCGACGCCTGCGGGTACTTGAGTGAACCTTCCTGCTCGACGATTTTTATATGGCTGAATATGGCTGGACTTATGGCTGGAGGACGCCTTTAAAATGAGCTGGATTTATAGCTGGAAATCGCCGAACTCGGCCGTCAAGAATGCACTGGCCGCATTCAATCCCGTCTACATGGAGGCTGCGGGCGGTTTCAACCGATAGCGTGACGGACCTATTGGGGAGCGGTCCTAAACTGGCGTAATATGGTCCCCGGTTAAATTCCGGCTCTAAGATTAAGCCTTCGGAGGAGACGAACGATGCGGATGTTGCTGAAGATCAGTATGCCTGTGGAGCAAGGAAACGAGGCGGCCAAGAGCGGGGCGCTTCAGCGGACGATCCAGTCCACGATGGAGACGCTCAAGCCCGAGGCGGCGTACTTTTACCCTGAGGATGGCAAGCGGACAGCCATCATGATCTTCGACATGAAGGGCTCGTGGCAGCTGCCGGCGACGGTTGAACCGCTGTTCCAGAGCCTTGGCGCGTCTGTTCATGTCACGCCCGTGATGAACGGCGAGGATCTCCAGCGAGGCTTCAAGGAAGCAGGCATGTAAGACTGCGTCAGCGCCTCCGTCCCCCAAAGTGAGGATGGTTGACGCCGGCAGAGAGCGGTACACAAGAGCGCTTCGCATCCGAACGTGCGGCACGGGCAGTTTTGCATGCGCTCATCCCGCTCCATGCCGTAGCCCTCGCGGGCGCCGTCTCGTCATCCGAGCCCGAGCTTCCCGTCGTGAGCACGGATCGCGGATTGGCGCGCCTTCCTTGCAGTGTGAGCTCGGCGCATGCTCCGCTGCCAGCCTGCAGTGGCCGTATCGGGGAAATCTTCCTGTTGACAGACTGTATCCTGTAACGCTACAGTTATCACATGAGGGTGCGGAGTCTTGCGCACAAAGGACTGCGCCGCCTGCACCAGGACAACTCTTCGAAGGGCTTGAGCGCGGACACCGTGGACAAGCTCCGCAAGATGCTCGCCTTCCTCGATGCGATGCAAGACCCCGAGCAGCTGCGCGCCCTTCCAACGTGGAAAGCGCACATTCTGACCGGGGACCGCAAGGGTACTATCGAGCTTGCACGTCACCCGCAACTGGCGGCTGACCTTCCGGATCGACGACGACGAAATCATCGATATCAACCCCGAGGACTACCATTGAAAGGGAAAGCGACAATGGCCATGGTTAATCCGGTTCATCCCGGCGACTTCATCAGGACCGAGGTCATCGAGGCGCACAGGCTTTCTGTCACTGCTGCGGCGAAGGTGCTCGGTGTGTCGCGCCCTGCGCTATCGAACCTCCTGAACCAGAACGCCGATCTCTCCGCCGAGATGGCGCTGCGCATCGAGAAGGCCTTCGGCGTGAACATGGACACGCTGATGCGCATGCAGGCTGCCTACGACATCGCTCAGGCCCGCAAGGACGC
>JAHFUI010000146.1 GCA_023265175.1 Acidobacteriota bacterium | reverse complement strand
CGCGCCTCGCGCAGCGGCATCCCGCGGCGGACGTGTTCCTCGGTTAGCAGGTCGAGATGCGCCGCAATCTCCTGATCGAGCGTCGCGTCGCGCCGACGCGCGACAAACAGCGCCGCCACGCGGGAAGCGAGCGCCCGCAGCCTCGTCACGATCGACACTCCCGGAAGCCACGGAACCAGACGCGCGACGATGCTAGACTGAGGCTGACATGGGACTGACGCACGTTTCTGTCTCCGTCAAGGGTCTTGGCGCTTCGAACGGCCACTTCGACAGCTTGTTTCTCGTCGACACCGGCGCGACCGATTCCATGGTGCCTGCCTCCGAGCTGCGCAAAGCCGGCATCGTTCCGGTGGGCCGCCAGATAACCAAATGATCAGATTCTGTCGTTACGACTCGTGCTCCAGCAACCGGTTCACCATCGCGACGGTCCGCGCCCAGCTGTCGGCCTCGGCCTGGAGCTGTTTGCGTCCCGCGCGCGTGATCGTATAGAACCGCGCGCGGCGATTGTTCTCGCTCGTGCCCCACTCGCTCTTGATCCAGCCTTTCTGCTCCAGCCGCAGTAGTGCCGGATAAATCGTGCCCTGATTCAAGGTGAGCGACCCTTCCGCGACCTGCTCGATGCGCCGAGCGATGCCGTAGCCGTGCAGCGGGCTCATCGCGTCGAGCGTCTTGAGCACCATCAGGTCCAGCGTGCCGTAGGGGACTTCGGAAGGTGGCGGTGTCATCGGCTCCTCTGTTGATAGACAACATGACTCTCCCACCTTTCATGTTGAAAGTCAACATGTCGGCCGTGGTAGCGGAAGTCAGGGTCGCCACACGCGGCCTGCCAGTTTTCCGGCAGCGTTCTGATTGCGCGGATATCGAGCATTTCTGGCCGCGGGCCGATGGTTGGATTCCTGACAATCAATTCAGAAACTCTTCAGGTTTCCGCAACCACCGGTTGCGGTAGGATCTGTATGAAAGTCACGGCGACGAACTGACTCACCTGGGGACCTACGCCAAAACCGTTCGGTCAGGAGGACACTATGAAACGTTCGCTGTTGGTTCTACTCATTGCCGGAGTGGCTTTGGTGGCTGGCGCCCGCGTTCAGGCCCACCATTCCTTCGCGGCGACCTACTTCGAGGATCAGAATCAGAAGATCGAGGGCAATCTGGTTCAGTTCCTCTTCCGCAACCCGCACTCGTTCGTGCACGTCGAGGCGCCGGACAAGGACGGCCAGATGCAGCGCTGGGCCGTTGAGTGGGGCGCCGGCGGCCAGCTCAACCGTCAGGGCGTCACCCGCGAGAGTCTGCACCCCGGCGATCATGTCATCGTCACCGGGAACCCGGGCCGCAACCCGGCGGACCACAGAATGCGGATGAGGACGATCGTGCGTCCGTCCGACGGCTGGAAGTGGGGCGGCACCTTCGAGTAAACCGCTGAGGCTCTTCACGGCCGGGCGCTCGACGGAGTGCCCGGCCGCTTCGTCTTTCTCCGCTTCGACCGCTCCTCTCCCCGACCTCAATCCCTCTTAAGATAGACCCGCGTGACCGCGACGACGTCTTCGCGCGTACGGCAGCGACAACCTGTCGCCGTTGGTCGGCCTGTTTGGACCCATCCGGCTCTTCTCATCCTCCTGATCGCCTCGGCTGGCGCGGGCACGTACTGGAACAGCCTCGCCGGCCCCTTCATCTGGGACGATCAAACTGCCATCGTCACGAACCGCACGATCCAGCATCTCTGGCCGATATCCGGCCCGTTGCGGCCGCCACGGGAAACGCCGGTCGCGGGGCGGCCGATCGTGAATCTGTCGTTCGCGTTCAACTACGCGATGGGCGGCCTCTCGGAAACCGGCTATCACGTCACGAACATCGCGATTCACATCGGCTGCGCGCTGCTGCTGTTCGGGATCGTGCGGCGCGCGCTGCTGAAATCCCGACCTCTTTTTCATGCCGACAGCACGGCGCTCGTCGCGGCGTTGCTGTGGATGCTTCACCCGCTCCAGAGCGAGGCGGTGGATTACGTCACCCAGCGCACCGAATCGTTGATGGCCCTCTTCTTCCTGCTGACTCTGTACTGTGCGATTCGGGCGCGCCGCGCTGGTCCGCCTAAAGGCGGACACTACCGGGATTCCGCCGCCTGGCAGATGCTGGCGGTGATCGCCTGTGCGGGCGGCATGGCGTCGAAGGAATCGATGGTCACGGCGCCGGTGATCGTGCTCTTGTACGACCGCACGTTCGAGTTCAACTCGTTCGGCGAGGCGATTGGCGCGCGAAAGTACCTCTACGGCGCGCTTGCGGCCACATGGATCGAGCTTGAAGTGTTTGTGTGGGGACAACCCCGGTCGACCGCCGGCCTGTCGACGGCCTTCGATCAGTGGACGTACTTCCTGAATCAGGTTCAGATGATCGCCCGGTATCTGCGGTTGACCGTGTGGCCGCGAGATCTCATCCTTGATTACGGACTGCCCCGGGCGCTCGGGATCCGCGATGTTCTGCCGTCAGCCTTGGTGGTCATTCCGTTGTTGATTGCCACCGGTGTCGCCGTCGTCCGATGGCCGCCCATCGGATTTCTCGCCGCGGCATTCTTCCTGGCGCTCGCGCCGACATCCAGCGTGATTCCGATTGCCAGCGAGGTGGGCGCCGAGCGCCGCATGTACCTGCCGTTGGGCGCGCTCGCCGTGCTCGCAGTGGTCACCGGCCGCTGGCTCGTCAATCGCGCGATCGCGAGATCGGCCGCTCTCAAGCCGGACGCCATCTACGTGCGTGCGACGGCCGTGGGGCTGACGACGATCGTGCTCGTCGCGCTGGCGGTCCGAACCGTGCAGCGAAACGCCGACTACGCGTCCCCGGTGTCGCTCTGGCGCACGGTCGTCGACCGCCGGCCCCATGGCCGCGCGCGCATGGCGCTGGCCACCGAGTTGATCGCGGCAGGCGATCACGCGCAGGCGATGTCGCTGCTGCGCGAGGCAGTGCGCGATTATCCGGACGCCCGATTCGGGCTGGGCACCGAGCTGATCGTCGACGGCAAGATCGACGAAGGCATTGCACAGCTCCGTCCATTCATTCGCGATCAGCCGTCGAACTTGAATCGGATTCCCGCACGGACCCTGTTGGCGCAAGCCCTCTGGTCGAAAGGCAAGCTGGATGAAGCGGCCAACGAACTCCGTGCGGTTTTGAAGATGGTGCCGTCACACGACGGCGTGCGAATGTCTCTGGCCGACCTCCTGTTTACGGAGAGGAAGTACGACGAGGCGGCCGTCGAATACCGCGCGCTGTTGGCGAATCAACCGAACAATTCACAGGTCGAGGACAGACTCGCCATGAATCTCATGGCCGCTGGTCACGCGAACGACGCGATCGAGCACTGGGGGAAGGCGCTCCAATTGGATCCGCAATCGGCCGCGCTCAACCGCTCGCTCGCCGAGGCGTACTTGCGCCAGAACGATGCCGCCCGTGGGGAAACCTACGCGCGAGAAGCGGTACGTCTCGAGCCGGGCAATTCGGGCGCGCACAATCTGCTGGGCATCGCGCTGGCCTCCAGGGGCGACGTCGCCAACGCGATCGCGCAGTTTCAAGAGGCGCTGCAGATCAATCCCAACGATCCGCAGGTCCAGGGCAACCTCGAACGGGCGCTGGGCGCATCACGCAATGCAAAATGATGAATGCACAATGCATATCAGCATCATGCGCAATCATGCGCTATACATGTTGCATTTTGCATTATGCATTTCACCGACAGGTCTACTTGGACATCGCCACGACGTCCTCGTAGCGGTGAATCTGGCCGCCGTTGAACGCCTTGATGACCTCGCCGATTGGAGCGAGTGCGGTGGAGGCGCGCGCGCCTGGCGAGATCCGGCGGAACTGCGTGAACGGGAACCCGCGGTTCGAGATCGATCGAATGAACGTGCTCTTCGCGTCGAGGGGGAACGTCGCCACGTTCTGCAGGAACTTCCTCCAGGCGTACGCTTCCTGAAACAGATACTGCTCGACGTTCGACGTGTAGAAGGCCGTCACCGTGGCGCCGTGCTCGCGCACGTAATCGCCCACAGCCCGGAGCGCCTTGTCGCCGCCGAAGTCGCCGACCACCGGCACGATCGCGTTATTCCTCTCGTAGTCGCGCAGCACGCGGAAGTTTTCTTCGGTGGCGAGATAGCTGCGCCGCTCGCCCTGGCCATCGGTCTCGGCCATCAGTTCGGCATAACTCGGAAAGCCGCCGCCGAATCCGCCGGCGCCGCCGTTCGGCGCAAACGAGTAGTTCATGTCGGGTCCGCCACGATAGAACGCCGAATAGACGTACTCGAGGCCCTTCAGATCGTCGGCTGAGAGCGCGAACTTGTGGTCTTTGACAAGCCGGTCTTTCGCGGCCTGCAGGTTCTCCTTGAAGAGATCGTCACTTGCCGGCGCGGCCTCGAACGCGGCGAACAGCGCGTCCACGGTCGCGTTCGCGGCGAGGTCTGCCGGGCGTTTTCGCGCGAACATGCGGGACAGGAATTCCGCGCGAGTCGACGACATCTCCACGAACGCCTTGTACAGCAGCTGCTCGAGCAAGTTCCCGCGGCGGATGTCGACGATGAACGCCAACTTCGGCCGCAGCGCGACGATATAGGTGAAGTTCTGCTCGGGCCCGACGCCGAGATACACGCCGCCGGCCGGCAGCATCGCCTTCAGCTCGGGGATCACCATCTGAAACGCGTTCTCGTTCGAGAGGAAGTTGTCCGATCGGAAGTAGCCGCCTGGCTCCGACAAGTCAGTAGACAACTGCCAGAACGCCTTGTCGCTCAACCTCGACGGAATGTCTTCCGCCGCGACGCGCGTCCCCGGTGTGAACGGCAGCACCCCGAGACATATCAGGACGGCTGCTAGAACGATCCGGCGTCGTGAACACATTGCTCTCTCCTGAAGCGTAGGCAAATTGTAGACGAACCTCGGCGGCCCGGGCACTATAATCCGGGTGCGGCCAGAAGAGGCCAGAAGAAGTGATGACCAGAGCGATCCGCTGCGCTGCCCTCCTTGGTCTCCTCTCACTCGCGCTCGTGCCGTGGGCCGTGCGCCCAATCGCGCAGCCTGCCGCGCAGCCGTTTGCCTCACGCATCGAGCGGTTGTCGGAGGAAGGCGGCGACTTCGACACCGACAATCTCATTTCGAACGAGCGGTCGTATCTCGACGTCGTTCCGGCATTGAAGGCCGCGGGCGTGACGGGCGGCGCCTACATCGGCGTCGGCCCGGATCAAAATTTTTCGTATATCGCGCAGATCCGGCCGGCCATCGCGTTCATCGTCGACATCCGGCGCGACAACCTACTGTTGCATCTGCTGTTCAAGGCGTTGTTCGCGGCGGCGCAGACCCGCGCCGACTATCTCAGCCTGCTGACGGGCCGATCGCCACCCGAACATCTCGAGACCTGGCGCGACATGGCCTTGCCCCGACTCGCGGCGTATGTCGACGAGGCCCGATCGAATCCGGATGCCGTGCAGCGACTCGATCACCGTCTCCACGACATCATCGCCGGCTTCGGTGTGCCGCTCACGCCGGCCGACTTCAGCACGATTGCGCGATTTCATCACACGTTCATCAACGACGGGTTGTCGCTGAAATTCGAGAGCCGCGGGCGGCCTCCCCGCGAGGCGTACCCCACGTTTCGAGACCTCCTGCTCGCGACCGATCGCGCCGGTCGATCGTGGAATTATCTGGCATCGGAGCGCGATTTTCAGTTCGTGCGGGCGCTCGAAGGGCAGGATCTCGTCATCCCGGTGGTGGGAGATCTTGGCGGGAAGCGGGCCCTCGGCGCCATTGCGGATTTGATGACGAGCCGCGGCGACCGCCTGTCCGCGTTCTACATCTCGAATGTCGAAACGTATCTGTACGGCGACAAGTACTCGCAGTTCGTCAAGAACGTCACGCGTCTGCCGCGCGACGCGCGCAGCGTGATCATCCGCTCGACATTCCGCAACTCGGTGAGCTCGTCCGAGGTGCAGCCGGCCACGCAGCTCGTGTCGGCGAGTCGACGATGAGCGCCCGCCACAGGCGCCGGCGTCTGCTCGCCGCGGCCATGCTGGCCGTCGTGATGGCGGTGGCCTCGATTGCCTCCGCGCAGCGGATCATGATTGCGCCCGGCCGAATGTTGCGCGTGCCGCCAAAGTGGGCGACCGCGGAGGATTTCGACGGCTCGTTCATCTACTGCCGCGGCTTCTACACGAGCAACCGTCGTGAAGCCGGCGGGATGGGATGGTGGACCGACTACCCGGCAGCCGACAACAACTTCTCGGTGCGGCTCATGGAGTTGACCATGGCGCACGTCAAACTGGACGTCGAGCACCAGCCGAACACGGTCGTCGTCCGTCTGACCGATCCCTTGCTCTATCGCTGCCCGATCCTGTTCATGGAGGATACGGGCACGATGCGTCTTACGAATCGGGAGGCGCAGAACCTGCATGATTACTTCATCAAGGGCGGCTTCCTGTGGGTTGACGATTTCTGGGGCTCGGCCGCGTGGGCGCAGTGGGAGAACGAAATCGGCCGCGTGTTGCCGTCGAGCGAGTTTCCGATCTTCGACATTCCTGCCGGCCACCCGATCATGCACACGTTGTACGAGGTCAAGGAGGTGCCGCAGGTCTCGGCGATCAATTTTTGGCTGCGAACCGGCTCGACATCAGAGCGCGGACCAGACAGCCCTCACGCCAACTTTCGCGGCATCAACGATGAACACGGGCGGCTGATGGTGGTGATGACCCACAACACCGACATCTCCGATACCTGGGAGCGCGAGGGCGAGAATCACGAATACTTCAGGCGATTCTCACCGGCCGGCTACGCCCTCGGCGTCAACATCGTGCTGTACGCGATGACTCACTGACACGGAGCCAGCCCCTGCCCGAACGATGTCGATTCAGCGCCTGCAGCCTTCTGTTTTTCGTCCTCATCGGCGCAAGCCTGGCTGATACCCCTCGGCCTGTGGTCCGCCTGAAGGCGGACACTACCGGCGTTCGGCAGTTGATCTGGGCCGGCGATCCCGAAGGAGGGGCGCCGTTCGTCGAAGCCGATCCGTCTCACCCGGATCAGGTCGTTGGATTCGACGTCGACATCGCCGCCCTGATCGCGCGCAGTCTTGGCCGCACGTCCCGCTTCCTGAACATCACGTTCACGTCGATCGACCAGTCCATCGCCCGTGGCGATGCGGATATCGGCTTGAGCGGCATCGAGGACACGCCGGCGCGGCGCGCCGCCCTGGCGGCGACGATTCCCTACTATGAGTTCCGCGAAGTGCTGAGCGTTCGGGACGCGGACGCCGGACGGCTCCGCACGCTTGCCGACCTGCGCGGCCGCAAAGTGGCGACCTTGGGCGGAACCATCGCCTACGAAATCCTGTTGCGCGCGGAGCGCGAGCACGGGATCACGGCGATTTCGTTCGACGATGACGTGCACCCGTACAGCGATCTCGTGCTCGGACGAGTCGACGCGGTGCTGCTCGACAACGTGCTCGCCGAACGGCGGCATCGGACGATTCCCGGGTTCACGGTGCAACCCGGCACCGTGGCAATCGGGCATTACGTCGGCGTCCTGGCGGCGCAAAACGCTCCCTTGCGCGACGCGGTCGACGAAATCCTTCGCGGCGCCATGCGCGACAAGACGCTGGAACGCATCTTTCGCAGGTGGAACGTCTGGAACGACGATCAGCTAGATCTCTATCGACGGCTCCTGGCCGGCGAGCCGGTGCCTTCGGTCGTGGGTCTCGATACCGCCGCCAGCGCAGCGGCCATCTCGCGTTGGGAAGCGGCGCGCCGCTATTTCCCGTCGCTCCTCCAGGCGTCGATCGTCACCATCATCCTGTCGTGCCTCGCGATGGCGCTCGCGGTCGCCGTCGGCGTGCTGATTGCGACCGGCCGCGTGTACGGGGCGCGACCGATGCGCGCGGCGCTGATCGGCTACGTCGAACTGATCCGCGGCACACCCATTCTGCTGCAGCTCTTCGTGCTCTATTACGGTTTGGCGGCCGCCATTCGACTGCCGGCGTTCGTGGCGGCGCTCCTCGGGTTGGCGCTGAATTATGCCGCGTACGAGAGCGAGATCTATCGCGCGGCGCTCGAAGCCGTGTCGACCGGCCAGCTCGAGGCGGCGCGGACCCTCGGCTTGAGCGAACGCCAGGTGCTGACGCTGGTCCGCGCGCCGCAGGCATTCCGGCTCGCGCTGGCGCCGATGACCAACGATTTCGTCGCGCTGCTCAAGGATTCGTCGCTCGTCTCAGTACTGACCGTTCTCGAGCTCACGAAGCAGACGCAAATCTTCGCCACCAACCTCGGAAGCTGGGTCATTCCGGGCACGATGTGCGCGGCGCTGTATCTGCTGATGTCGATGCCGCTCTCTGCCCTGGCGCGGCGCCTCGAGCGGCGCTGGAAGGCGCCGGCCCCATGAACGACGCGGTGCTTCGGATCGACGACCTCCAGCTTCGGCGCGGCGCCCGCCGAATTCTCGCCGGCGTCACCCTGCAGGCCTCGCGGGGCGAGCTCGTCGCGGTCATGGGACCGTCGGGCTCCGGCAAGACGACGATTCTTCGCGCCGTGGCCGGCCTCGAAACGTTCGAATCCGGACGCATCATCGTCGACGATGTGACGCTCGAGGGCAGCCGAGCGACCTCTGGCGAGACCCTTCGCCAGCTTCGCCGGAAGGTCGGGATGGTGTTTCAGTTTCATTGCTTGTTCGAGCACTTGTCGGCCCTCGACAACGTCTGTCTCGCCCCGGTCCACGCGCACGGCGTGGCGCCACCGGACGCTGAGCGGCGCGCGCGTGAGCTCCTCACGGCCTTCGGCGTCAACCATCGCGCCGGCGCGTGGCCGCGCGAGCTGTCAGGCGGCGAGGCGCAGCGTGTGGCCATCGCACGCGCGCTGGCGGTCGATCCGCCGGTGCTGTTGATGGACGAGCCGACGGCGTCGCTGGACCCGCTGCGTCGCGAAGAGCTCGGCGCGCTGCTCCAGCGATTGGTGGCGCAAGGCCGGACGCTCGTCGTCGCCACGCATGACGAGGAGTTCGCGCGCAACTGGGCGACGCGCATCGTGCGCATGGACGGCGGCGTCGTGACAGCGCAGTAACGCGATCCGTTGCGTCGCGCCGCCGACGATGCTACCGTCGTGGGTCCGAATGAGCAAGCGCGAGCGCGTCGGCACGCGGCTCGCGAGCGGTTTCCGGTTGCCGACCGGTCCCCCATTGGACTAGCCAGGCGCAAGGAGACCGACATGAATCAGCACACGCTCGCAAATCGCGTGGAAATCCTGGAGAAAACGGTGGAAGGACTGGCAGAACTGTCCAATCGCATGGGTGCTCTCGAAGGGCGGATGGGCGCTCTCGAAGGGCGGATGGACGCTCTCGAATTGCAAGTTTCGCAACTGCGGACCGAGATGAGGATGGAGTTTTCTGCCGTCCGCACCGAGATGCGTGAGCTCAACGAAGAGACGCACGTGCATATGCGGGTGCTGCACGAAGATATTGTTTCGCGCATCGCGCTGTTGGACGAGCACATGAACGGCAGGTCACGTTCGCGTCGCGTGCCTCACCACCGCAGGAAGAAGCCCAAACGCTAATCCCATCTACAGGCCCGCCTCGCCGCCCGAAGAAAAGCTGCCGCGAATCAGAAATGTCGCAGCGCGACATTTGGATCGACGCGTGCCGCGCGTCGGGCTGGCAGGAAGCAAGCCGTGATGCCGAATAATGACGACGAAAGACCGTTCATGGATATCCCGCCGGGCGAATTCCGTCGGCTGGGATATCGCGCGGTCGACCTGCTCGCCGAACACTTCGCGGCCCTGTCGCGCCAACCCTGTCGCACGCCTGTACCCGCGGAAGTACGGCGTGAGCTCATGGAACAACCGCTGCCAGACCGCGGGGCGGACGCTGATGCGCTGCTCGATGACGTCGCCTCGAAAATCCTCGCTTACCCGATGGGAAACAACAACCCGCGGTTCTTCGGCTGGGTCAATTCGCCCGCGGCGCCGCTCGCCGCGCTTGCCGAACTACTGGCCGCCGGCCTGAACCCGAGCGTCGCGGGCGGTGACCATGCCGCGACGTATGTCGAGCATGCGGTGCTGCGTTGGATTCGACAAATCGTCAACTTTCCCGCGATGAGCGGCGCCATCCTGACCAGCGGCGGTTCCGTCGCGAATCTCATCGGCCTGACCGTGATGCGCCACGTGAAGACCGACGGCCACGTGCGCGCTCGCGGGATGGGAGGCGCGCAGCCGGCGATGATTGTCTACACGTCGACCGAGGGTCATAGCTGCATTCAGAAAGATATCGAGTTGCTCGGCATCGGCCACAGGAATCTTCGGCGGGTTGCGGTCACCTCCGATTGGCGCATGGACGTCCACGCCCTCGAGATGCAGATCGCGCAGGACCGCGCAGCGGGGTTGATGCCCGCCTGCGTCGCGGCCACCGCCGGCACCGTGAATACCGGTGCCATCGATCCCCTTGCGGACATCGCTGATCTCTGCCGCACCGAGGGCCTGTGGCTCCATGTCGACGCCGCGTACGGCGGTCCTGCGGCGCTCGTCCCGGAGGTGGCCGACCTGTTCAGCGGGCTCGAGCGGGCGGACAGCGTCGCGGTCGATCCGCACAAGTGGATGTATGTGCCGGTCGAGTGCGGATGCGCGTTGGTGAGGGACGCGCTTGCCATGCGCGACACGTTTTCCCTCGTTCCGCCGTACCTGCGTGATGACACGGCGCTGCCCTGGTTCTCCGAATTCGGCATCCAGCAAAGCCGAGGATTCAGGGCGCTCAAACTCTGGACCGCGCTCCGGCAGCTTGGGCTGGAGGGTTATCGTCAGTCGATTTCACGCGATATCGCGCTCGCTGGTGCCCTGCAGCAGCGTGTGCGCGCGGCACCGGATTTCGAGCTCGTCGCCGCGGGGCCCCTTAGCATCACCTGCTTCCGGTATCGTCCGGCGACCGACATGGGAGACGCCGACATCGATCGTCTGAATCGAACGGTGCTCGACGCGGTCCAGGCCGAAGGCCGTGTATTTCTGACCGGCACCGAGCTCCACGGACGGTTCGCGCTGCGCGCGTGCATCGTCAACTTCCGCACGCGCGAGCCTGACCTCGACGCACTCCTCGACGCGATTCGCCGCGCACATGGACAGGCCTAACCGGGCCTAACCGAGGCCTAACCGGGCAGGTGTGAAAGTCACGGCGTCCCAGGCAGGTTGAAAGGCTGTGTCAAGTTCCCATGAAACGCACTAAGATCGCGAGGCGTCTAAGGTGCTGGAGGTGGTATGAAGGCAGTTGTTGTATTGATGGTGTTGACTCTTGCGGGGATCGGTCTGACGGCAGCGCCAGCCGCGGCTGGCGACCTGAAGGTCGGCGATCAAGCGCCAAATTTCAAGCTCCAGGCGACCGACGGCAAGACCTATCAGCTCGCCGACTTCAAGGGC
>JAHFUI010000145.1 GCA_023265175.1 Acidobacteriota bacterium | reverse complement strand
TGGCGACGCCCCACAGCGCGGCGGGGACGTGCACCCGCGTCACCCAGCGCCACCGAAACGCCAAGATGCCGCCGAACAGGACGAAGATCACGAAGGCCGCGTGAAGCGCGACGACTAGGTCAGCTGCGATGCGATAGGTGCCCGACGGCATGGCGCTCGACGGCCGCGTAATGCCGCTCATCGGGGCGGGCGCAGAACCCACTCGACGCCGGCCAGCACGGTCGCGGCGCTAATCCCCAGATTCTCGCCGGCAGTCCCGGCGTTTGAGATGTGGTGGTAAGGCGCTACGCGCCGTTTGTGGAGCATCACCGACTTCACGCCGTTCGGAGGGCGTCCGCCAAAACGGATCAAGCCCAAGTCCGAGGCGAACGTCGGCAAGACCGCCTCGTCGCAGTATCGACGCGTGCTCCTCCGCTGTCATGTAATCTCTGTCCACACGACCTTGGGATCATTGGAGCCCCTCGCTATGGCGAGTCGCTCAGAGTCAGACCCGAGGCTGTGCCCCTCTCGAGTAACACGACCGGAAGCATCGTGCCTCGCGGGGCGTAGAGATGAGCCGCCCGATGATCGTTGTGGCCATGTCTGTCCTCGTAATCGCCGTCGTCCTGGCACTCGTGTGGACGATGCAGCGTCGAATGATGTACTTCCCCATCGGTCATCAGAACGACTACGAGTTGCTCGCGGGACAGGAGATGATCCAGGGGATCGTCCGCTTCCTCCACGAGGTCACATGACAGGTGTCTCGGCCGACCAGATCCGCCAGCGACTCGCCGCTACCGGCCGCGCGTGAAGGGTACAAACGCCACGGGAATCGTGCGTCGCTCGACCACACCGCGCGGCGTCTTCTCAATCACCGTCAGCCACTGCTCGCGATCGCCGACCGGGATCACCATGCGCCCGCCGTTGGCGAGCTGGTCGATCAGTGGTTGCGGGACCTTCTCAGGCGCGGCCGTTACCATGATGCGTGCAAACGGCGCCTGCTCCGGCCACCCAGCGTAGCCGTCGCCCTCGCGGACGCGCACGTTCACACAACCCAACGCCTTGAGCGTTGCCGTGGCGCGTCTCGCCAGTTCCGGCACGATCTCGATCGTGTAGACTTCACGCACCAGGCGCGACAGCACGGCCGCCTGATAGCCGCTCCCCGTCCCTATCTCCAGCACCCGATGCGCCGGTCTAACCTCGAGGGCTTCTGTCATGTAGGCGACGATGAATGGCTGCGAAATGGTCTGACCCTGCCCGATCGGCAGCGGCTGGTCCGCGTACGCCAGATGCTGGAGTGGTTCCGGCACGAACCGGTGCCGCGGCACCGCGCGCATCGCTTCGAGCACGCGGGCGTCGGTGATGCCGCGCCTCCGAATCTGCGCTTCGACCATCGCCGTACGCTGGGACCGATACTCCTCGTCTACGCTTAATGTTTGCGGTATGGGTGAGGGAAATGACGCGGCCGCGCACGCGACCCACGCCACCACGGCGAAGGCGGCGGCCATCTGCAGAGGCGCGACCTGGGGGGCGCGGAGCATGCCCCGATTATCCCTCTCTCGGCGAAAGGACCTTCACGGACCGATTTCGCTCCCAGCTCAATCGCCGTAATGCAGCTGCGGTCCAGAGCCTAACCTGGTGGACCGGCGTTTTAGGCCTAGCAAACGGGCATTTCAGTAGAGCGACACACCGACCACTTTTCCCCGGTTTGTCAATTCGGTCCGCGCGGAGCGGAGGGAGATCTAGCCTCCCACTCCGGACAGGTGGCGCACTTCTCGCCGGACTCGAGCGGTTCTGGGTGGCACGGGTGGCGACAGCTCCACAGCCGCTCCTCCGCATCAAGCCAGTGCGGAAACGGCATGAAGAGCGTCAGCTCTCCCCATTGGCAGGACTGCGGTGTCCGCCCGATTCGACTCGCGCTCACTCGTGCGTATGCCGGGTCATTCACGGGATGCATGCACAAGCCTTTCGTTGACACTCCCTTTTTGGGAAGACCGAGAAACTACGCGAGCACCGCGGCTTCTGGACTCGTCACGGGCGGACGAGGCTTGACCTCCGTCGGCTTCGGGGAGGCGGCGCCTTTTACCCGTTCCTTCAGCAGCTCCTCGGCGCGCGCGAACAGCTCCTCCTGGGAGATCCTGCCGGCGTCCACGTCGGCCAGGATCGACCGCTGGGCCTTGTATTCCCTGTTCTCGATGCCCGCCTTGCTTTGCAGCATTCGCCACGCCTTGCGGCGCTCGACGCAGAAGAGCACGAGATGGCGCGAGATCGACCGGTACTCGACGTCTCCGTTGGACCCCTGCAGCCTGATGTAGACGCCGAAGTCGGGCACGTAGGAGCGATGCGCGCGCACCAGATAACGGCGATAGACCGAATCCTGCTGGGTGATGCGGACCAGCATGTTCTCCAGCGGGATGAGCTTGGCCGCATCGTCCTTCTTGATCTTCTTCAAGTGGTTCCGGAACCGCGCTTCGCTCGCACACCAATGGGCGACGGTGTACCGGTAGGGTTGGTTGGTGCTCTTGAGCTTTGTCTCGTACCAGTCCATCTCGATCGAAGGATTGCCCTTGAGGTCGAGGGCTTCCGGGTATGTTTCGCCGAGCCTCGGGTTGAACACGAATTCCGGCGCCCCGCGGGAGTCGCGCACGCGCTGGGCTTGAGTGAGCGCCATGTCGTCGCCCACCCCGTGCTCGGGCTGGCAGGTGGTGAAGCACTGGAGGAACGCGGTGCCGCGGTACTCGAGGCCGTCGAGGATCGCCCTGTACAGCTTCGGCGCATTGGCGATCGAGATCTGGGCAACGAACGGCGATCCGTGGCCCGCCAGGAAGGTTTCGGCGACTGTCTTCTTCTCGGTGTTCTTGCCCTGGGTGGCCTCCCCGAACACGTTCATGTCGCTGCCGCCCAGCATCGGCGTCGAGTCGGAGTTCTGGCCGCCGGTGTTGGAGTAGACCTGCGTGTCCAGCATCAGCGCCTTGACGTTCGGACGGTTCTGGAGAACCACCTTCGAGGTGTTCTGATACCCGATGTCGCCCATGCCGCCGTCGCCGCCGACCACCCACACCTTCGGCAGTTCGAGGACCTCCTGATCGGTCATCACGGCGTCACTGAAGTGCACGTACTCGTAGTACTCGCGCGGGCTGATGACGTCCTGGTCGCGGTTCAGCAGCGCATCGGCGATCCGTTCGGGGACGACGGACCGGCGGCCATGATCGACGATGAAGCTCTCGCCCAGGAGCCAGCCCACCGTGATGCCGTCCTGGAAGAGCGAGTTCATCCACGGATACGGGTGCGGATTGTTGGGCGGCGTGGACCCGTAGACGGTATTGCAGCCCGTGTGCGCCGCCATGGCCATGACCGACATGCCGTTGGCGAGGCGGCCGTCGATTGCCTGAAGGTTCTTGTGGTTGAACGCCTCCTGCCGCATGACCGAAGTCAGCGCGTTGACGAGATCGTGATCGGAGATCGATCCGTGGGCCGCGATCCGCGCCGTGGTGTCTGTCTCGTCTTCGCCGCCCAGCCCCATGAGCAGATGGGCGACGGCCTGGCGGAGCAGGTCGTACTCCTCCTGGCTCCGCTCCCTCAGCGCGGTCAGCTTCAGCACGCCGAGCGCCTCCAACTGATCGGCTTTCGCCCGCAGGCGGTCGGCCTTGGCGTGATAGAGCGGGCGCATGTACGCTTCGGTCACCGCGGCGATGGCCCGGAGGACGCTCTTCTCGCCGCAACCGGCGCACGCGCCGTCGCCCGACACCAGGGCGTCGTAGTTTCGGCGGACCATCAGCATGTTGCGCAGCGTGGCGGTCTTGGAATCCTGTGGTCGCGCGTCGTTGTAGAGGCCCAGGTACTTCTGCGGCGTGTCGGGCAGCAGATCCAGGAAGGCGGTGCCGGTCTCGTGCTCCGCGTTGACCTCTTCAGTTTCCTGCACCATCCTCAAGGCCTGGTGCTCGCCGCACGCCGTGACGCAGGCCGCGCACCCTTTACAGAGGTCCGACACGAAGATCGAGAAGACGCCGCCGCCGCCAGGACTCTTTTTCTCCGGCGTCGCGAAGATCGCGTTCGTCTTCTGGTAGGCCATCGGCACCTTGTCGATGACCTCGAAGAACTGGCGCCTGGCCTCCGGAGAGAATCCGCCGACTTCGTTGGTGACCTTCCGGATGATCTGCGGAAGCAGGGGCGGCGGACTCTCGGTCAAGCCCGCTCGCATCAGATCGCGCGTGCGCTTCTCGATCTCGGGCATCAGCCGGAGCATCTTCTGGCGCTCGCTCGCGTCGGTCACGTAGTTGGCGGCCGCCGTCCGCAGAATCGTCTCCAGATCCTGCGAGCAGTTCGGCAGGGCGGTGTCCGGGCAGACCGCTATGCACTCCATGCACTGCGTGCAGTTCTCCGGGATGAACAGCGGCGTCTCACGCCGAGCCACATACTTCGACGCCGTGTCGCCGGTGCCGGCAGCCACCACGCCAAGGGCTGCCAGCGGTGAAGACGGCTGGTTGTACCCGTAGGTCGAGCGGAACTCGGCATCGAACGTCGCGATGCGAGACAAGGGGGTTCGGTCCGCCTGGACCTCGGGAATCGGGTGAGAGCGGCATCCTGATCCGCAGCCGTCTCCATTCCCGTTCCCGCCGACGATCGGCAAGAGCGCCTGGCCGCGCAGCGTCGAGTGGTCGGGCGCCTCGAGCTCCCCGATCCGGATTTCCTGAACGCGCTCGAAGCCCTGGGTCATGACCTCCATGTTGGATTTCACGACCGCGTCACCCAGTCGGCCGAACTTCTTCATGTACTGGGTGTGGACCACCTCCCGGAATTGCTCCTGGCTGATGCGGAATTCCTTGAGGAGCGGGGAGACCGCAAAGAAGGCACCGAGGAACGCGTTCCCCTGCATGCGCAGTTGAAGGTCCGCGCGATCGGTGGCGTTGCGCGCGATCTGAAAGCCCGGCAGCGTGAAGACCCGGATCTTCTTGTCGATAATCTGCTTGCGCGCCCACATGGGCAGGCGTTCCCAGGCATGCTCGCCGGTTTCCTCGGACTCCCAGACGAGGGCGCCGCCTTCGGCCATGCCGTCGAGCGGGTTGGTGTGGGTGAACGCCTTCGGATCGCAGCACAGCACGACGGTGACGTGGCGGAGGTCGCAGTTCATGCGGACCCGCTCCGGGGCCGCGACCATGAAGTAGGCGGTCGGCGCCCCTTTTTTTTCGGACCCGTACTTCGGGTTGGCGCTGATATGGATGATCTCTTTGGGATTGCCCAGGTCGTCGACGACTTTGTCGCGTTCGTAGAGGAAGTCGTTGAAGTCGCCGATGATCGCGCCAAGGTTCTTGCCGGTCGTGATGGCGCCCCAGCCGCCGATCGAGTGAAAGCGGACGGCGATCGATCCTCCGGGCAGGAGCGACGGCGTCTCGTCGGATTTCACCTCGTACGGGTGGTCCACGCCGAGGACCATGAAGGAAACCCCGTCCGCCGCGCGCTTCCCGTCTTTGCGTGCGCGCGAGCCGGTGGCGAACTCGTAGGCGCCCAGCGTGTGCTCGGGCCTGAAATCACGCGAGCCGAGACCGTACACGCCGGAGAAGAGCCGAGGCATCTGGTCCGCCGTCATGGCGGGGAGCCCTTTTTCCTTCTGCAGCGCTTTGTTCAGCGCCGTGCGAATGTCGCGTCCCATGGGGTTATCGCCCGCCATGGGCTCGTCCGTGCGCTCGAGGATGATGACGTTCTTCTTGCCCGCCAGCGCCTTGACGACGGCCGCTTCCGGGAAGGGGCGGATGACGTTCAGGTGGATCGAGCCGACCGTGGCGCCCCGTCGTTCGCGCAAGTAATCCACCGCCGCTTCGATGTTCTCCGCCGCCGACCCCAGCGACACGAAGACGGTGTCGGCATCGCCGGTCTTGTACTGCGTGACGAGGCCGTAATAGCGGCCGGTCAGCCTGCCGAACTCCTGGTAGGCCTCCTCGAGGAATTGGAGAATCGGCTCGGTGAAGTTGTTCCGGCGGGCCACGACGCCCTGCATGTAGTGCTCCTGGTTCTGGACGGGACCGAGGAGCACGGGGTTGGTCAAATCGATCATGGCGGGGACGCGGCGGCGTGTCGGACCGAACAGCACCCGCTGGCTCTCGGTCGGACAGGCGATGATGTCGTCGGGCGCGCCAAGGAACTCGCGGATCAGCTCCGACTCGTGCTTGTAGAAGGTCCGCTCGAGATGGGAGGTGAGAAAACCATCCTGGATGTTCATGCCGGGAGTCAGGCTCTGCTCGGCCACGCGCCGCAGGATGAGCGCCTGGTCGGCGGCCTGCTGCGCGTCCTTGCCGAACACCATGATCCATCCCGTGTCGAGCGCGCCGTAGATGTCGTCGTGCCCGCAGTGCACGTTCAAGGCGTGCTTGGTCAGGGCGCGGGCGGCCACCTCCAGGACCATCGTGGAGCACTTGCCGGGCGCGTGGTAATACTGCTCGATGCCGTAGACGACACCCTGGCCGGAGGTGAAGTTGACCACCCGCTTGCCGCACACCGAGTGTGCGATGGCGCCGCCCTGGGCCGCGTGTTCCCCTTCGGCCTCGACCGCGATCGTGCTGCGGCCGAACACGTTGAGCCGGCCCTCGGCGAACGACTGCTGGAACAGCTCGCCCCCCTCGGTCGACGGCGTGATCGGGTAGAACACGCCGGCGTCAGCCACACGCGTTTCGGTATGGTAGGAAACCAGCTGGTTTCCGTTGGCGGTGACCCGGATTCCGGGATAGGGCGGCCTGCCCGTCATGCGACATTCCTCCGCGTCGAGGGAAGATGACCCCTTGAGGGGTGTGCACACAAGCTCTTGAAGGTCTCTAGTGGGGATCTTATCCCCTTGTCGGCAGGGCGGCAACCAAGACCCGGCCCGCCAGCTCCGCGGGTGACGCCACCGCAGCTAGGACCGGGCAGATTCCGTCCGCTCGACGAGCTGATCACGTCGCCGCGATCCCCACCTGTCACGTTCTCCGTGCAGCGGTTACACAGCCTTACACCAATGGCACTTGCGAAGACGACTCGCCCCGTCGTGACACGTGCCGTGATGAGGAGTCGACTGCTTCGCTGGCTGAATCGCGCCGGACAGCGGCCAGTTACCTGGGTGTGCGGGCCGCCCGGTGCCGGGAAGACGACGCTGGTCGCGAGCTATCTCGCGACGCGGCCCGGTCGCAGTCTCTGGTATCAGATGGACGCGGGCGACGCTGACCTCGCCACTTTCTTCCTCTACCTGGGCCAGGCCGCTCCACGGCGTCGCCGCCCACTGCCCCTGCTGACACCGGAGGACCAACCCGCGCTGGCGGTCTTCACGCGACGGTTCTTCCGCGAGCTATTTCAGCGCTTCACGCGGCCCTTCACGGTGGTCTTCGACAACTACCAGAACGTACCGGCTGAGGCGGCGCTGCACGACGTGCTGCTGGACGCTCTGGAGGAACTGCCCGCCGGCGGCCGCGTCATCGTCATCAGCCGGCGCGACCCACCGACACTCTTCACGCGCCTCCGCGCGCGGCAAAATCTGGCGTTGCTCGACGCCGATCAACTTGGCTTCACGCGGGCCGAAGTGGGCGCGCTGACTCGCAGACTGGCCCCGGGCCGTTGGCCGCGCAACACCGTGCGCGTGCTCACAGAACAGTCCCAAGGCTGGGCGGCTGGATTGGTGCTGATGCTCGAACAGCTCCGTCGCCACGGCCAAACAGCGTCGACATCGTCACCTGCGCTGGGTCACGCCACGTCCGAAGTGCTCTTCGGCTATTTCGCACAGGAGCTGTTCAGGCATCTCGATCAGGACACCCAGGATGTGTTACTGGAGACAGCCTTCCTACCGAGCGTCACCGCATCGATGGCGGTCGAGCTCACCGGGCACCCGAAGGCCGGCCAGGTGTTGGCGGAGCTCGCGCAGTCCCACTCCTTCACGACTCGGCAGCCGGGCGCTGACCCTACGTATCAATTTCACACGTTGTTTCGGGAATTTCTCCTCGCGCACGCGCAGACGCAGTGCCCAGAGGCGCGCGTCGCGGAGCTTCGCCGAACCGCCGTCGAAATCAAAGCGCGGCCATGGCCGATCAAGATTTTCACGTTGGGCCGCTTCGACGTGCTGCGGGCCGACCAGCCGCTTCGCTTCGCCGGCAAGGTGCCGCGCAAGCCGCTCTCGCTCCTCAAAGCCCTCATCGCCGCCGGCGGCCGCCGCGTCCGCGAGCAGGCGCTGACGGATGCGTTGTGGCCCGGGGCCGACGGCGATGCGGCGCACTTCGCACTCACCACCGCCCTCCATCGGCTGCGTCGTCTGCTCGGCCACGACGAAGTCGTCATCCGCCAGGACAACGAGGTCAGCCTGAATGCCAAGTATTGCTGGGTAGACATCTGGGCCGTGGAGCGCTTGCTCGCACGCGCCGACGCCTCGACGTTTCGGGACCCACAGAGCGATCGGGCATGGGACGAGCGGATCCGCTGGGTGAAGCAGGCGACTGAGCTCTATCGAGGGCCGTTCCTCGGTGGAGATCCCGATGCGCCCACGACGCCCGTGGTCGACCGGCTTCGCCGCCGCCTGCTGCGGCAGCTCGTGGACCTCGGCGCGCGCTGCGAAGAGATGGACCAGCGGCATGAAGCGGCTCACTACTACGAAAAGGCTCTGAGCATCGACCCGTGCGCCGAGGATGTCTGCCGATGCCTGATGATCACCTATCACGCGCTGGGCCGCCGAACTGAAGTGATCGGGATCTACCGCGCGTGCCGCGACGCACTCGCCGCCCGGGGAACCGCACCCTCCGGAGACACTGAGACTCTCCTCGCACGCCTGCGCCTGGACTAGAAACTAGACACGCAAATCGGTATGCAATCCGTTATTGCCCCTCAGCAAGAATTCACGCAACTCCAGGCAGGCGCACACCGCGGATTCCTCCAGGGAGCGTCACGTGAAGATGTTGAGGCCCTGCCTCGCTGAGTTCATCGGAACCTTCTATCTGTGCTTTCCCGGTATCGCGGCCACTCTCGCGACCAAAGGCATGGACCCCGCTGCGTCCCTGCTCATCATTGCGCTGTCACACGGACTGGGCCTGTCGCTGGCGGTCAACAACTTCGGCGGCATATCGGGCGCTCACGTCAACCCGTCGATTACGTGCGCCTTTCTCGTGACCGGCCGAATCAAGCCGGGCCGGGCACTCGCCTACATCGTCTCCCAGTTGCTGGGGGCGACACTCGCCGCGGGTTTCTGCCGCGTCATGTTCCCGGCCGATGCCGTCGCGGCCACCCATCTCGGTCTCCCCTTGCCGGCGCCGTGGGCTTCTACGGGCGTCGTCCTGCTGACCGAGTTCCTCCTCACGTATCTGCTGGCGACGTCGGTCTTCGGTTCCGCCGTCGACGAGCGTGGACGAGCCCTCAAGATCGGCGGGTTCGGAATCGGGCTGACGGTGGCGTTCGACATCCTGGCCGGAGGGACGGTCACCGGCGCGTCGATGAACCCGGCCCGGTCGTTCGGTCCGGCCTTCGAGTTGATGTACTGGCAATGGCACTGGGCGTATTGGGTCGCCCCGATCGCCGGCGCCTGCTGCGCGGCGATCGTGTACGAGCACCTGCTGCTCGAGCGACCGTCCGTGGTCGTGGCGCCGCGTCAGGTCGACGAGTCGAGGCTCGCATGTGATGGAAGCCTGGTCGAAAGCGCCCGAAAGTCACCTGCGGGGAAGATATTTGTCTTTCTGAATTCTCGAAACCTTCGACTTTCGAGAAAAACACATTGACAACCATCCGAACCCAGATTGAGATGTCGCGGGAACGGCCATACGGCGGAGGTCGCGGAGGTGACGTGAGTCCCGATCGTCCCTGCCTGAGGAACCCGCTGGAGCTCGTGAGGGACATCCAGGCCGGTGCGTCCGGCGCCGAAGAGGAGCTGGCCCGGTCGTGCGGCGGGTGTGTTTACCTGTTGGCAGTGGTCAGAACGCGCGACCGCACAGCCGCCGCCGACCTCGTCCACGAGACGCTGCTCGCGGTGATTCTGGCCCTGCGCCGCGGACGACTTCGCCAACCGGAGAGCCTCCCGGCTTTCATCCACGCCACCGCCCGGCACCAGGTCTTCAACTACCTGCGCACGGTGCGGCGCCGCCGCGAGGATCCGCTCATCGACGACCAGCCGCACGCGCCGCAACGACGCCACGACGATCGGGAACGCCGTCGCTTGGTGCGGCACGCTCTCAGGAGACTGGAGGCGAACGATCGACGCCTGCTCATGATGACGCTCACGGAAGGGCTGAAGCCAGGCGAGATTGCCCGACGGCTGGGCATCACTCCCCAGGCGGCTCGCGCGAGGAAGTCACGAGCATTGCGAAAGGTCATCGCCCATGTGCGGTGGATGACCGACGGCCGCGGCGCGTGCTTGCTCGATGAGGACTCGATCGCCTGACACGTGTGTCCTGTCACGACTGACCGCCACCTGCCACCACGCCAGGCAGCCGCCCTCGACCTGCTTCCCAGCCGCGATCCCCACCTGTCACGTTCTCCGTGCAGCGGTTACTCGTAACGTGAAGTTCGTCAAACGGGACCGGTCGAGACGCGCAGTGACGCTTTTTTGAAAGGAGCGCATGAACTCAAGGAGATGTAGGGACTATCTTGTTGATCGGGGTGCAGTGACGATTTTCTAAGGGGAGCTGACGAACATGGCAGGAATCAATATGTCAGATCTTACGAGAGCATTGAACTTAACGCGTCGTGACCTTCTCAAGGGTGCGGCCGGCGGCGCGGCCGGTTTACTTGTTGCGGGCAGCGCCGGGAAGGCGCTGGCGAGCAGCGCGGCGAAAGCGGCGGCGAAGCCATTAGGTCATGACGAACATCATGGTGGTGCTCAATCCTACACTCTTACAGCTGCAGAGGTGCCGTGGGACGTTGGGGGCGGGAGGCTGGTAAGCGCGTGGGCATACAACGGGACAGTCCCAGGACCGACACTGTATGCGAATGCAGGTGACATGCTGAACATCAGAGTGGTCAACTCTTTGTCGGAAAAAACCAGCGTCCACTGGCACGGAGTTGAGCCGATACCGAACGGCATGGATGGTGTCGGCTACGTGACGCAAGCCCCCATCGACCCCGGTGGCGCCTTTGACTACAGTTTCCCTGCTCCGGCCCCCGGAACCTATGCCTACCATTCGCACGTTAACACCTCACACCAAGTGCCTCGGGGACTCTATGGTCTGTTGGTCGTCCGGGATCCGAAGCCTGGGCTACGGGCTGCAAACCCCGGGGGCTCGAACAGCTCTCAACGCCGCTACAATCGGGAATATCCTTTGGTTCTGAGCTCGATCCCGGCGATGTACGCAACATCCGGTTGGCCGACCCCGCCCGCAAGTGATGAAATCCAGCTTATCAACGGAAAGACGTTTTATCCGCTGGACCCCTCGACCGGCGCGATCGATTTATCGAATTTGGGTGCTTTTGTGGCGGAAATGGCTGGTTATCTCGTCTTCCCGATGAGCGTCGGTGATCGAG
>JAHFUI010000290.1 GCA_023265175.1 Acidobacteriota bacterium | reverse complement strand
CACTCTGGCCATCGCCTTCGCCGCCGTCTTCGGGATCCTCGCGCTCACCGCGACGCCACAGCAGTTCCCTCTCAAGCAGGATGTGGAAGTCCTCAAGCAGGCGCCGATGCACCCTGAGAAGGTCAAAGAAGGCCTCTACATCATCCGGGGTCCGGCCCTGCCGTGCATGGTCGGCTGCAAACCTGGCGAGACCGGAGACGGCCTGATCCACGAATCCGGGGACGTGGCGGTGCGTGTGACGCCTGAAGGTCTGATCCTCGTCGACGACAAGTTCCCCGATCAGGCGGCCGAGGTGCTGAAGCAGGTGAGGGTGGTGAGCCCGCTGCCGGTGAAGTACCTGCTGAACAGCCACCATCACAGCGACCACGCCGGTGGCAACGCCAACGTCCGCCGGACACTCGGCATCGACATCATCGGGCACAAGAACATCCGCGACAACTTCCTGCGCCTCAAGCAGCCAGGCGAGCCTTCCATCACGTTTACGGATCGCGCGGCGGTCTACCTGGGTGGAGTCGAAGTGCAGGCCTATTGGTTCGGACGAGGCCACACCAACGGCGACACCATCATCTATTTCCCTGATCTCAAGACCATCCACGCCGGGGATCTCATCATCGACGCCATGCCGGTCATCGACTATCCAGGTGGCGGCAGTGCGCTCGAGTTCATCCCGACCATCGACAAGATCCTGACACTCGATTTCGATACCGTGATACTCGGTCACGGTCGGACCCTGAGAAAAGACGACGTCCGCGCCTACCGAGCCCGTTTCCAGGTCATGAACGATCGAATGCGCGAATTGATCCGCCAGGGTGTGAAAAAGGACGACCTGAAAACCCTCGATCAGGCGCGCGCCCGCCTCAAACTCGCCGAGTTGGGCTGGGACAATTCTGTGAGCACGACAACGTGGTTCAGCGGTATCGCGGGCTACTACGACGAACTCGCAGCCAGCCTCGGCCGTTGACCACAGACGTTCGGGCGCAACTCATGCGACCACACTACGGCACGATGGCGATCGGCACCTGCCAGAAGGCGGCCTTCCGGCCGGTCGCCTCGGTCACACTCACCTGCCAGTCGTACCGGCCGGGAGGCAGATCGCGCAGCGGAATGCTCATGCGAACGGGAATCGCTCGGGACGTGCGCGCGATTGGGCCGGTCACCGCGATCGGGTGCGTCTCGACGGCCTTCCACCGTGCTGATCGGCTTCAGGGTCTGTTCGCGATTGTCGGCCCGGCCGGTGTGTGAGCGCCGGCGCGATGGACCTGGAGGGTCGCGCCGGCCCGCGACTCATGACGCCGCGATGCAGTAGAGATAGCGATTGCCGCGCAAGTAGAGCTCATGGTCCACCAGTGCCGGCGAGGCGTCGAACCCATCGTCCAGCGAATTGGTCGCCAGCACTTCGAAGCGCGACCCGTGGCGGATGACGAGCGTCGTCCCGTCGCGGCTGGTGATGTACACCCGTCCTTGCGCGGCGACGGGTGAGGAGTAGACCTCCGCCAGTCCGGTGAGGCGCTGAAGCTGATAGTGCGGCCTGCCGCTCCTGGCGTCGAAGACGGACAGGATTCCCGCGTTGCTCTTGAGGAGATACAGGACGCCGTCGTACAACAGCGGCGACGGCACGTAGGGCGTATCGCGGTCGAGCGTCCACGCAATCGCCTTGGAGCCGGCGATATTACCTTTGGCGTCGGCCAGACGAATCGCGAGGAGCGTGCTGCTGCGGAACCCGGCCGTGACGAAGACCATTCCATCCTCGGCGACCGGCGAGGGAATCGGGTTCATGCCGAGACCGCCGTGCTCCCACACGAGCCGCCCGGTCTCGAGGTCGTAGCTCCTCACCCGCTTGTCTCCGGTCGTGACTACCTCGGCGCGGCCGTCGTGCTCCACCACGAGCGGCGTGCCCCATGAATCGACGTCCTGCCGCTCGGCGCGCCAGATTTCCTGGCCGGTGGAAGCGTTGAGCGCAACGATGAACGAGGTGCCTTGATGGTCCCACACCACAACGAGGTGGTTGCCGTACAGAACGGGCGTGCTTCCGGACTCGCCAACCTCCCCAAACATGTTCTTGTCGCCGAACTGCTTCTGCCAGAGCAGTGTGCCGTCCATGTCGTAGCTGTACAGACCGCTCGATTCGAAGAACGCGAAGACGCGCCGGCCATCGGTGACGGCCGAGCTCGACGCCCACGTCCCGTCTCTCATCGACGGCGCGCGTGGACGCTGTTCGCGGGCGGTTCGCTCCCACACCACGCGTCCGGTGCGCCGGTCGATCGCCAGGATCGTGAAGCGGTGGACGTCGCGCGGACGGTCCTGGCCTCTGGGATCATGCGAGGTCGCACCTGAGGCGCCGATCGGGATCGCGGTCACGACAAACAGCCGCTCGCCCCACACGACCGGTGACGCCGAACCTCGTCCAGGGATTTCGGTTTTCCAGCGAATGTTCTTCGTCTCGCTCCATTCAACGGGGGGATCGGCGCTTCTGGAGAGGCCACTTGCATACGGGCCGCGCCACTGGGGCCAGAATCGCTCCGCCACCGGATCGGCTGCCAGCAACGCGGAAGACAGCCGTGCGGCGCCCATGAGGGCGGTCAGCCCCGCTGCACAGAGTCTCGTCAGCGTCATTGTTGGCCGCGTGCCCTCACGTCCCTAAGCCTGGCCCAGCTGCTAATCCTTCGCCGCGACGTCCCGCGTCGCCAGCAGCCACTTGCCCTTGACGCGCTCCATCGCGTCGAGGCTCTGGCCGGCGGCGACAAGCCGCGGCGGCATGTCGCGACCCATCGCGCCGGAAACCGTCAGGTAATAGGCGTGATACCGGGCGTGGTCCTTGTCCACGAACTCGATCCAGTGGTTCAACTCCATGTGATACAGCGGCGCCCGCGCCGGCTCGCCGGCGGCCGGCTGCCGGACGACGAGCTTCGAGAGCGCCTCGCGGCCCTTCGTCGCGTTCGCGCCCGCTCCGAACTGCCCGTCCACTGTGTAGGTCGAGGCGTAGGTCGCGCCGTCGCCCTTGTCGAGCGCTCGCGTGTACTTCCACATCAGCGCCTCGATCTCGTTGCGGTCCCGTGTTTCGCGGACCGTGGTGTCCTCGCCGAGCAGCGCGACCGACGCGCCCAGGGAAAGCGTCGTGGCCAGCACCGCCGTCAGCACGCAGGCTCTTAGCACCTTCATCGAAGAGCTCCTTTTCAGTTCCGGGCCGATCCGGCAGCGTGCCCACCGGCTCCAGTGACGCGGATCATCGTGCCTTCGAATACGTCTGTCAAGGCAGCGGCAGGAGGGTGTTGATCCACATGCCGCCGCCCCAGCGCGTGCCCCGCTGACCGATGGCGTCCGCTTGCCGTCGCGTCGACATCGGCATTGAACCGCTTGCGCACAGAAGGCGGATGGCTTCGAGGTTATGATTCCGGGGCGTCCTGTCGAGTCGCGAGGAGCGAGATGAAAACGGCGATAAGGCTCGAGAGCCGGCGGTGGTTTCTTCGATCGGCGGGACGTGTCCTGCTGACGCTCGGCTCGGTTGCCATGCGAGTCGAACCGGTCGCCGCTCAGTTGTTTGATATTTTCGAAAAGAGCATACGGGACCTCCAGGCGGCTATGACCGCCCGTCAGCTCACGTCGGTTCAGCTCGTTCAATTCTATCTGGACCGCATCGCCGCATACGACCAGGCCGGTCCCGGCTTGAACGCCGTCTTGTATGTCAATCCCAATGCCTTGGCGAATGCGCGCGCTCTCGACGCTGAACGAAG
>JAHFUI010000289.1 GCA_023265175.1 Acidobacteriota bacterium | reverse complement strand
GCTCCGCGGTCGTCAACACGCTCGCGACGACGACTGGCACGGCCCTCAACGTGAGCAGCACCACCATCGGCGCCAATGGGTTGAACTTCCGGAGCATTGCCGCCAACGGCGCCACCAACGGCATCGTGCTGAACACGACCGGCGCGAGCGGCGGGCTCACGGTGACCGGCAATTCGGCCGGCCTGTGCGGCGGCCAGGTCACCGGCTTCCCGGCCGCGGTGACGGCCCCGAATTCCGCCGACTGCACCGGCGGGACTATTCAGAGCACCACGGGGACCGGGATCCTCCTGGCCACCACCAACAGCGTGTCCCTCACCCGGATGTGGGTGAAGAACTCGGGCGGGGACGGCATCGGGGGCACGGGCGTCACCAACTTCTCGCTGATCTCGAGCCTGGTCGAGAGCAACGGCAACGCCGTGAACGAGGCCAACATCGATTTCGGCGATCTCACGGACACGACGCCCGATGGGCTTCACGGGACCGGCGCGATCACCAACTCGACGATCCGTAACGCGTTCGAGAACAACGTGGTGGTGCGGAACAGCGCGGGCGCCGCCCTCACGTCCTTCAACGTGACGGGCAGCCAGTTCACCAACCAGTCGAGCAACGCCTCGTCCGACGACGGGCTGCGGATCGAGGCCACCGGCACGGCGAACATGACCGCGAACGTCACCGGCAACTACTTCGCGGCCAACCGGGGTGATCATTTCCAGGCTGACGCCGCCAACACCGGCACCATGAACGTGACGTTCAAGACCAACACGCTGGTGGGCGGTCACGCCACCGCGCTCGGCCAGGGCATGACCGTCAACGCCGCCACCGCGGTCCCGGGTTACGCCGGCCGGATCGACTACGACATCGACGGCAACAGCATCAATGACGCCGTCCTCGTGGGAATCCAAGTGAATCTGGGCACGTCCAGCAACGCGGCGGTGTTCGACGGCTTCGTGCGCAACAACCTGATCGGCACGTCGGGTGACCTCCTGTCCTGCTCCTCGCAGGGATTCGGGATCGCGGTCGACGCGCATGGCAACGGCACCCATACCCTGGCCGTCACCAACAACACCCTGCGCAACTGCTTCGACCGTGGCATTCAAGTGCTGGCGAACGACGGCAGCGGCGTCCTCAATTTGACGATCACCGGCAACTCCATCAAGGAGATGTCGACCGATGTCAATGGCGGACGCGAGGCGATCAACGTCGTGGTCGGTGCGGCCGACCCGAACATCTTCGGGGTGCCCGACGCTCACGCGGTGTGCCTCACCATCACCAGCGCCAGCGGCGAGACCGTGGGCGGCCCGCAGAAGAACGGCGACATCCGGGTGCGCCAGCGCTTCCGCACGAGCATCGTGCTGCCTGGCTACACGCCCCCGGGCGGCAACCACTTCGACACCGCCTCGGTGATCACGTTCATCCAGGGCAACAATCCGGGCGCGACCGCCACCGCCACGGCGAACGACGACCCGGGTGTCACGACCGACGGGTTCTTCGGCGGTGCCGCCTGCGCCCAGCCCTCGTAGAGCGAGACACACCTTCGAAGGACAAGGTGTCAAGACGTACGACATGCGGTGAACCACAGCGCGGGAGGTGAACATGGCGGAGCCGTTCTTGTCCGAGATCAGGATGATGAGCTTCGGGTTTCCCCCCAAGGGTTGGGCCCTCTGCGATGGGCAGCTGTTGCCGATCAACCAGAACCAGGGGTTGTTCTCCCTGCTGGGGACCACGTACGGCGGCGACGGGCGCGTCAACTTCGGACTGCCCGATCTGCGCGGCCGCGCGGCCCTCTCCTTCGGCGACGGCTTGACGCTCGGTGAGCGCGGGGGAGAGCAGGCGCACACGCTCTCGATCTCCGAGATCCCCACGCACACGCACACTCTGATGGCGAACTCCACGAACGGGAACGCCGCGCCGCCGACCGGCAACGTGCTCGGCTCCGCCCTGAACGTGTACGCCCAGCCGACCAACCTGATTGCCTTGAGCCCGTCGATGGTCGCCAACGTGGGGGGGAGTCAGGCGCACCTCAACATGCAGCCCTTCCTGGTCATCTCGTTCTGCATCGCGCTGCAGGGCATTTTCCCTTCACAGACTTGAGGGAGAGCGATGGCACAACCATACGTCGGTGAGATCAGAATCTTCGCTGGCAACTTCGCCCCCGCGGGCTGGATGTTCTGCGAGGGCCAGCTCCTGCCCATCTCCGAGTACGAGACGCTGTTCAACCTGATCGGGACGACCTACGGAGGCGACGGCCAGAGCACGTTCGCCCTTCCCGACCTGCGGGGCCGGATTCCCCTCCACCAGGGCAACGGGTTCACCCTGGCCGAGACCGGTGGGGCCGAGACGGTCACGCTGACCGTCCCCCAGATCCCGGCGCACAGTCACCCGCTGCTGGCCAGCAGCTCGCCGGGAACGGCCAACACCCCGGCAACGAATCTGACCGCGGAGTCGCCGACCATAAACGTCTACATCCAGGACGTCGCGTCGTCGAACTTGAACCCCGCGGCCATGACCTCGACGGGTGGAAGCCAGCCCCACAACAACTTCCAGCCGTACCTGTGCATGAATTACATCATCTCGCTGTTCGGGATCTTCCCGAGCCAGACGTGATGGGTCGGGCAGCCGGGTCAGAGGGTTCGAGGGGGGAAGGCCGTACACACTCTAGCTTGGGGGAGCCGACATGGCCGATCCGTTCGTAGCCGAGGTCCGAATCTTTCCGTTCAACTTCGCGCCAAAAGGCTGGGCTTTTTGCCAGGGCCAGCTGTTGCCGCTTTCGCAGAACACCGCGCTGTTCTCGCTGCTGGGGACGACGTACGGGGGCGACGGTAAGTCGACCTTCGCGCTGCCCAACATGGAGGGCAACGCCTGCATGCACCCCGGACAGGGGCCAGGTCTGTCGCTGCACGATCTCGGCGAGACCGGCGGCTCGCAGACCGTGACCCTGCTCGAATCCGAGATCCCCGCCCACGCCCACGCCGTGCGGGCGAGCACCGATGACGCCGATCTCAAGGCGCCGTCCTCGAATCGGTCCTGGGCGCGGGGGAACCCCGGGTTCATTTACTTCAACGCAGCCCCGAACGTCGCCATGTCTGACCAGGCGTTGGCGCCCGCGGGCGGCGACCAGCCGCACAACAACCTGCAACCGTACCTCACGCTCAACTTCTGCATCGCGCTGCAGGGCGTGTACCCGCCCCGCACGTAAGACGTTCGCTCGATCCACCGGGTGACCGCGCCGGGAAGAGGGCGCGGTCACCCGGTGTGTCGCCTACCTGTCACACCGCCGCGTCATCTCTCGCCGTCATCGGTCACGACGGCTGCGCGCACGCGGCGCCGCCGAAGAACCCGTCGGTCGTGACGCCCGGGTCGTCGCTGGCCGTCGCCGTCGCGATCGCACCCGGATTGTTGCCCTGGATGAACGTGATCACCGACGCGGTATCGAAGTGGTTGCCGCCCGGGGGCACGTAGCCAGGCAGCACGATGCTCGTGCGGAAGCGCTGGCGCACCCGGATGTCGCCGTTCTTCTGCGGGCCGCCCACGGTCTCGCCGCTCGCGCTGGTGATGGTCAGACACACCGCGTGGCTGTCGATCAGGCCGAACACGTTGGTCGACGTCGCGCCGGCCACGACGTTGATCGCCTCGCGTCCGCCGCTGGGATCGGTCGACATCTCTTGGATGTCGTTGCTGGTGACCGAGAGGTTCAAGGCCCCGTTGCCGTCGTTGGCCAGGACCTGGATGCCGCGGTCGAAGCAGTTGCGCATGGTGTTGC
>JAHFUI010000144.1 GCA_023265175.1 Acidobacteriota bacterium | reverse complement strand
GCGTCGCGGGCGGTGACCATCAGGATCGGCACGGCGCACCCTGACGCCCGGATGGCGCGACAGACGGCGAACCCATCCCGGCCGGGCAGCATGACGTCGAGGATCACCGCGTCGTAATCAGTGGTGCCGGCCTGGAACACGGCACTGTCGCCGTCGGCTGCGATGTCGACGGCGTAGGTCTGCTCGCGGAGGCCCTTCGCAAGCACGTTGGCGGCATATGGCTCGTCTTCGACCAGGAGCACGCGCATCGGCAGCTACCTCGAGCGTCCGGGTCGATCATACCGGTGGCTGCACGAATACTCCATGTACTCCACGTACTCAACGACCGGCGTTCATGCTCGATTCATCATCGGCACGCTACACTGTGGGGCCGCATGCGCCCCGTGTTCTTTCTGCTGGTGACGGTCGCCTTCTTCGCGATGGGCGGTCCCGCGGAGGCCCAACGGCCCGCGGGATTGCCCGTGACCGGAGTCGTCGTCGACGCCACGGGCGGCGTGCTGCCGAATGCGCAAGTGGAGTTGAAGAACGGCAACGGAATGCCGATCGCATCGACGGTCACGGACAGCGTGGGCGCCTTCCGGCTCGACCTCGTGCCCTCCGGGCGCTACGACGTCCGGGTCACGTTCGAGGGCTTCAAGCCGACGACGGTTCGCGTGACCGTCGGCAATCGGGCGCCGGGAGCGCTCCGCGTGACGCTGCCGCTTGCCGCCATCGCGCAGGAGGTGAATGTGGGCCGGGCTGCGGCCGAGGTCAGCGCGGACACGGCCTCGAACCTCGACGTCTCCGCGGTCGATGCGGAGACAATCGAGAACCTGCCGATCCTCGATCAGGACGTGCTCGGCACGATGGTGCGATTCCTCGATGCGAGCGCGATTGGCTCGGGCGGCACCACGCTGATCGTCAACGGCATGGAGGTCAACAACCTGAACGTGTCCGCGTCCGCGATTCAGCAGATCAAGATCAACCAGGATCCGTACTCCGCGGAATTCGCGCGCCCGGGACGCGGCCGGATTGAAGTCATCACGAAGCCGGGCTCGCAGGAGTATCACGGGACGGCGAGCTTCTTCTTCCGCGACTCGGCGCTCGACGCGCGCAACGCCTTTGCCACCACGCGACCGCCGGAGCAGCGCCGCAACGTCGAAGGGTTCCTCGGTGGACCGGTGCGGCACTCCGACGCCACGTCGTTCGCCCTCTCGCTCAGGCGCGACGCGGACGACCGGCAGGCGATCGTGGTCGCGCAGGATCCACGTGGCCCGGTCCGTCTGAACATCGCGACGCCGCAGCGGAACCTGCTCCTGTCAGGCTCGGTCACGCACCAGCACAGCAAGAAGACGACGATCGCGATCGGCTTCTCGTACCGGGACGAAGCGACCGACAATCAGGGCGTCGGCGGAGTCGCGCTCCCGTCGGTGGCGACGAACTGGCATAACGTCGAACGGGAGGTCACCTACACGCAGCAGACGGTGCTGACGCCGAAGCTGCTGCATCAGTCTCGTCTGCTCCTCGGCGTCGAACACGAGACCACGACCAGTCTCAGCCAGGCGACGGGGCTCGTGGTGCTCGACGCCTTTACGGGAGGCGGCGCGCAGGGCGACTGGCTTCGGACCGAGCACCACTTCACACTCACCGACACCGTGACCTGGTCACCAGGCCGTCACGTCGTGAAAGCCGGCGTCAACATCCCGGACTGGAGCCGGCGGCGGTTCGACGACAACACGAACAGCGGCGGGACGTTCTATTTCTCGAGCCTTGCCGAGTACACGGCAGGGCGGCCGTATGTGTTCATCCAGCAAGTGGGGAACGGCCACGTCGCGTTTCTGGAAAAGGTGCTCGGCGGCTACGTGCAGGACGAAGTCCGCGTGAGCCCCAACCTCTCGGTCGCGTTCGGCCTCCGATACGACTGGCAGAACTACTTCCACGACGCGAACAACTTCGGCCCGCGTGCATCGTTCGCGTTCGCGCCGACCGCGAAGGGCACGGTGGTCATTCGAGGCGGAGCCGGCCTCTTCTACGATCGTACCGGCCCGCGCTCGATTCAGGACGTGCTGCGGTACGACGGCGTGCGCCTGCTGCGGTACGTGATCTCGAACCCGGGCTATCCGAACCCGATCCAATCCGGTCAGTCGCTGGCCGCTCAGCCTCCGACCATCGTCAGGTTCGCGCCGGACGTCAATATTCCATCGTCGCTGCAGTACAGCATCAGCGTCGAGCGGCAGCTCCTCAAACGGACCGGCCTGAGCGTGACCTATACCGGCTCGCGCGGGTTCGACCAGTTCCGATCGCGGGACGTCAACGCGCCGCTGCCGCCGTTCTACGCGGTGCGGCCGAATCCAGCGCTCGGTCCCGTCCGGGAGATTGAGTCGGCCGGCAGAGCGCTCGGCCAGTCGCTGCAGCTCACGCTGAGGGGTCAGGTCACGCGCTACTTCAACGGATCGGTTCAGTACGTATTGAGCCGGGCGATGAACGACACGGGCGGCCTCAATTGGATGCCGCCCAACAGTTACGACTTGTCGCGGGAATATGCGCGCGCCGATGCCGACGAGCGGAACCGGTTCGATCTGCTCGGCACGATCAACCCGGGCTCACTGTTCAATCTCGGCGTCTCGCTGTCTCTGCATTCAGGACGGCCGTACTCGATCCTCACGGGGCACGACGACTTCAACACAGGCACTGCGAACGCCCGGCCGCCGGGTGTGTCGCGAAACAGCCTCGAAGGACGCGGCCATGCGGATGTGGATCTGCGCTGGTCGCGCGACATCCGCTTGACTGGAACCCGGAAGGACGAGAAGGCTGGCGGCTCGACCCTCACAGTTGGGGTCGACGCATTCAACGTCCTGAACCACGTCAACCAGGGGCGCTACATCGGGACGCTGACGTCGCCCTTTTTCGGTCGCGCCGTGTCCGCCCAGGCGCCGCGCCGCCTGCAGGCATCTCTGCGGTTCAAATTCTAGACAAATCAAATGCAACCACGAAAACACGAAAACACGAAGACAGGGGAGAAATGGACTCCGTGGCAAAGACCTTCGTGGCTGACGTCGTAACTGCTGAATCAAGAGGAGAGTGTTATGCGAAAGACATTGGCGCTGATCGCGTGGGTCGTCTGCGCGGCGTTCGCCGTGCAGGCACAGGACGGACCGTATCGCCCGATCAAGGAGATCAAGATCGGCGGCGAGGGCGGGTGGGACTATCTGAGCGTTGACAGCGCGGCCAAACGGCTCTACGTCAGCCACGCGACGAAGGCGGTGGTGATCGACCTCTCGAAAGACGCGGTGATCGGCGAGATTGCCGACACGCCGGGGATCCACGGCGCGATTGCCGTGCCTCCGGACCGCGTGTTCGCCAGCAACGGGCGCGGCAACAGCGCGAGCATCGTCGACGCCAAGACCCTGCAGACGCTCAGCAAGGTGGAGACGGAAGGCAATCCCGACTTCATCATGTACGAGCCGAAACAGAAGGAGGTCTACACATTCAACGGCCGCGGCAATTCCGCGAGCGTCATCGGCGCGACGAGTGGCAAGGTGGTGGCGACGATCCCGCTCGGCGGCAAGCCGGAAGCCGGCGTATCGGACCCGGGTGCCGGCCGCGTCTACGTCAACATCGAAGACAAGAACAGCGTCGCGGTGATCGACGTGGCCAAGCATGCCGTCGTCGCGAACTGGCCGATCGCGCCTGGCGAGGAAGCGTCTGGGATGGCGATCGACCTCAAGAACCACCGGCTGTTCATTGGAGCGAGCAACAAGCTGATGCTCATGATGGATTCGACCAACGGGAAGATCGTCGGTCAGGTGCCGATTGGCGCCGGCGTCGATTCGACGTGGTTCGATCCTCAAACTCAGTACGCCTTCTCGTCGTCCGCCGACTCGACGACGACGATTGCTCACGAGGATTCACCGGACAAGCTGACCGTCGTGCAAACCCTCAAGACGGCGCAAGGCGCGCGGACGATGGCCCTCGATCCGACGACGCATCGGATTTACCTGGCGACGGCGGAATTCAATCCGCCGCCGGCGGGAGCCGCTCCCGGCCGCGGCCGGCCGACGATGGTTGCCAACTCGATGAAGATTCTCGTCTTCGGCCTGAACGGCAAGTAAGTGCCCGTTCTTGACGGGCCCTAATCCCGACGGGCACTTGCCTTGACGCTCCGCAGCGGCCAAGCCAGGTGCCTTTCGGTGTAAACGTCGAACTGCCCTCGGAAAGGATCGCAAGCGTCCCATGTCTGATTGCTCACGCAGGTCGTGGATCGTCGGCGTGCTCCTTGGCGCGGCGCTCGCGTACGCGGGCGCCGCCGCGGCCCAGCAACCTCCGACTTCACCCGTTGCCTTTGCCCGTCCGCCGCTGCTCTCGCAGGCCGCCGGGAGCCAGGCGACCGCACCGCCAGGCGCCGCGCCGTTGACGCTGCAGATGGCGCTCACAC
Organism: Acidobacteriota bacterium; assembly: GCA_023265175.1. Taxonomy (GTDB): domain Bacteria; phylum Acidobacteriota; class Vicinamibacteria; order Vicinamibacterales; family CAVVIG01; genus JAHFUI01. The sequence goes on along the minus strand of JAHFUI010000144.1, from coordinate 7,248 downwards.
TGGCCCGCGCGAACAGCCAGCAGTTGCGCTCGGCGCTGCTTGCGGCGCAGTTGGCCGCCGAGGATCGCGTGCAGGCGCGCGCGGGGCTGCTCCCCGGCGTCAGCGGATTGCTTCAGCACATCTACACGGAGCCGAACGGGACACCATCCGGCGTGTTCATCTCCAACGACGGACCGCACGTGTACAACGCATGGGGCACGGCCCACGGCGATCTGTTCGCGCCCGTGAAGTGGGCGGAGTACCGCGTCGCTGCCGCAGCCGAGGCTGTCGCCCGGGCCAAAGCGGATGTTGCCACTCGAGGTCTTGTCTCTACGATTGTGCAGAACTACTACACGCTGGTTGCCGCGGTACGCAAGGCCCGGAGCGCCCAACAAAGTCTGACCGAGGCGCAGATGTTCTTCGACATCACCGAGCGCCAGGAAAACGCGGGAGAGGTCGCGCACGCCGACGTCGTCAAGGCGCAGATCCTTCTCACGCAGCGCCAGCGCGACGGGCAGGAGGCGGAGCTGAATGCGCTCAAGAGCCGGCTCGGCGTGTCCGTCCTGGTTTTTCCGGATTTTCGTGAGAACTTTACCGTGGTCGACGACCTCCAGGACGTTGTCCCGCTGTTGCCGCTGGAAGCCATCAGATCGATCGCGACAAAGAGCAGCCCGGACGTGAAGGCGGCGGAGGCATCCGTGCAGCAGGAATCATCCGGCGTGAGCGCGGCACGCAGCAACTTGCTGCCATCGGTCTCCTTCGACTATTGGTACGGGATCAACGCGAACCAGTTCGCGATCTACAACCCTGATGGCGAGCGCCTTCTCGGATCGGCGGCGCAGGTGCAGATGACGATTCCCGTGTGGAGCTGGGGCGCCACGCAGAGCAAGCTCCGGCAGGCCGAGCTGCGCGTTCGGCAGGCCAAGGCCGATCTGATCTTCACGCAGCGTCAGCTTCAGGCGAATGTCATCGCCTTTTACCGGGAGGCCGAAACCGCGCGCCAGCAGGTGGACTCGCTCCGCACGTCGCTCGATCTCGCGACCGAGAGTCTGCGCCTGACGACGCTGCGGTACCAGGCCGGCGACGCGACGGTGTTGGAGGTCGTGGACGCCCAAACGACGTTGACTGAGGCGCGCAACGCCTACAACGACGGGCTCGTGCGCTATCGAGTAGCGCTCGCGGCGATTCAGACACTCACGGGGACCTTGTAACCATGCGTACAACGATTCAACTCTTTGTCGGCGTCGTGCTGGCCGTGACGCTCTCGGCATGCTCCAAGGAGGCGCCCGCATCGGCGCCGGTCGCGCCGGTGCAGGTCGCGACGGTCGTCAAGGGAACGATCCGGGACATCGTGACCGCGGATGCGGTCTTATATGCGCGCGACCAGGCGAACATCATGCCGAAGATCAGCGCGCCGGTCCGCCGGTTCCTGGTCAACCGCGGCGATCACGTCAGGCAGGGACAACTGCTCGCCGAGCTCGAGAATCGTGACCTGGTTGCGGCGGCGACCGAGAGCAGTGGTCAGCTGGAACAGGCCGAGTCGAACGCGCGCGTGACGAACGCGTCAGTGCCGGAGCACTTCACGAAGGCGCAAACCGACGTGGACGCCGCGCGGGCGGCGATGGATGCCGCGCAGAAGCTGTTGGACAGCCGGCAGCAGCTCGTGACGGAAGGGGCGATTGCGCGAAAGCAAGTCGACGAGGCACAGGTCGCCCTCGCGCAGGCCCGCGCCCAGTTCGAGACCGCGCAGCAACACCTGACCGCGATGCAGGCGGTTGGCAGACAGGAAATGGTGAAGGGCGCCGCGGCGCAGGTCGAGGCCGCGCGAGGACATCACGCGAGCCTCGAGGCGCAGGTCACCTATTCCGAGATCCGCAGTCCGATTAACGGCGTCGTCACAGACCGCCCTCTCTACCCGGGCGAAATGGCGAACGCCGGCACGCCGTTGTTGACGGTGATGGATGTTTCCTCGGTTGTCGCCCGCGTGAATCTCTCGCAGGCGCAGGCGAAGAACGTCAAGGTCGGACAAGCCGCGACCCTCGCGCCCGCCGACGGCAGCGAGGCCGTCACCGGCAAGGTGACCATCGTGAGCCCCGCCGTGGATCCCAACAGCACGACCGTGCAGGTCTGGGTGCAGGCCGCCAATCCCGGCGAGCGGCTGCGGGCCGGCGCGTCCGTCCACGTGTCCATCGTCGCCGCCACGATTGAGGGAGCGATCCTCGTCCCAGCGACCGCCATTCTCCCGAGCGATGAGGGCGGCTCGATGGTGTTGACCGTGGACGACAAGAATATCGCCCACCAGACGAAGGTGCAGGTTGGCGTGCGCGAGGGAGACCTCGTGCAGGCGCTCTTCGAGCTCCAGCCGGATGGCACGCTCGAAGGCGTTCAACCGGGTGAACGGGTCGTCACCGCCGGCGGCCTCGGCGTGGACGACGACGCGAAAGTGCGCGTGCTGAAACCTGGCGAGAGCGCGGGCGGGGACGAGGGCAAGAAGTAATGCCCGCGCACGCCGAAGATCTCATCCCGCCCGAACCGCCCGACGACGGGGCCCTCGAACACTGGACCGCCGTTCACGCGAAGCCGATTATCTTCGCCATCCTCACGCTGGTGGCGGTCGGCGGCTATCTCGCATTGACCATTCCGGTTGCCGTATTCCCCGAAGTGGATTTTCCACGCGTCCTGGTCGGCGTCGACAACGGCGTCGCGCCAATCGATCAGATGCTGGTGACCGTTACGCGGCCGATCGAGGAAGCGCTGAACACGGTCCAGGGCCTGGACCACGTCCAATCGATCACCAGCCGCGGGTCGGCGGAAGTCGATCTTTTTTTCTCGTGGAAGGTCGACATGTTCCAGACGCTGTCGCGTGTCAACGCGGCGCTGGCGGGCGTGCAGGGGACGCTGCCGTCGACGGCCAAGGTCACGGCCAACCGGCTGACATTTGCGGCGTTCCCGATCCTGGGCTACAGCCTCACGTCAGAGACCGTCGCGCAGACGCGGCTGTGGGAAATCGCCACCTATGACCTGAAACCGCGGTTGAATCGGATGGCCGGCGTCTCGACGATCGTCGTGCAGGGCGGCCAGGAGCCGGAGTTCGAGGTCAAGCCGGATCCGGCAAAGCTGCTGCAAACCTCGATGAACATTCCGGCCCTGCTCGATGCGATTGGCCGCAGCAATCTGATCGATTCACCGGGACTGTTCGAGAACAACCATCAACTCGTGTTGAGCCTCGTGAGCGGACAGGCGCGCACGCTCGAGGACGTCTCCAACATCGTCGTGAAGACGACGCCGCAGGGCGCCCCCATCCGAATCGGCGATATCGCCACCGTGTCGCCATCCGTCAAGCCGGTCTACACGATCGTGACGGCGAACACGAAGGCCGCCGTGCTGCTGAATGTCTTCCGCCAACTGGACAGCAACACCGTCGCCGTGGCCGGCGCGGTTCATGCGGAAATCGAAAAGATTCGCAGCGGTCTCCCGAAGGGCGTGGTCCTGGAGCCGTTCTACGACCAGTCCGAGATCGTCAACGACTCCATCACGAGCGTGCGCGACGCCGTGCTCATCGGGCTCGTGCTCGCCTCGCTCATCATGGTGCTGTTCCTCCGCGACTGGGGCACGTCGCTCGTGGCCGGCCTGGTCATCCCGGCGACGCTGGCGGTCACCTTCATCGCGCTGCGCGTGCTGGGCGAGAGCTTCAACCTGATGACGCTGGGCGGACTGGCAGCCGCGGTCGGCCTCGTCATCGACGATGCGATCGTCGTCGTCGAGAACATCGTCACGCACCGCGATGCAGGGCAGTCGCGGGCCGAGGCCATCCGGCGCGCCCTCCACGAGATTCGCGTGCCGCTGGTCGGGTCGACGGTGACGCCGATCGTCGTGTTCCTGCCGCTGATTTCCATGACCGGCGTCACGGGCACGTTCTTTCGAGCCCTCGCGATCACCGTCGGCATGGCGCTGCTGACGTCGCTGGCGCTGGCGCTGACCTGGACGCCGACGCTCAGTCACTTCTTCATCCGCCGGCGCGCCGGACGCGGGGGAGCGGCCCACGACAACGTGCCGCCCTGGCTGATGCGCGCCTACGCGCGTGTGCTGCGAACGAGCCTCGAGCGGCCGTTCATGCTGGTGCTCGCGACCCTCGTGCTCGTGGTCGGCTCGTACTTCTGCTACCGAGCGCTCGGGTCGGGTCTGCTGCCGGAGATGGACGAAGGCGGCTTCATCATCGACTACATCTCGCCGGCCGGCGCCTCGCTGGCGGAAACCAACCGCATGATCACGACGGTCGAGCAGATTCTCCGCACGATGCCCGAGGTGGAGAGCACGTCGAGGCGCACCGGACTCCAGTTGGGTCTGGCGACGGTGACCGAAGCGAACACGGGTGACATTGCGGTCAAGCTCAAGCGCAAGCGCGCGCGGCCCTCCGACCAGGTGGTCTCTGACATCCGCGCCAGGATTCGACAGCAGGTGCCGACGCTCGACGTCGAATTCGTGCAGCTGCTCCAGGACATGATCGGGGACCTCACGAGCGCCCCGGAACCGATTGCCATCAAGCTGTTCTGCCAGGATCCGGCGGTGCTGCGGGAGTGGGCGCCGCGCGTGGGCGACGCCATCAAGAAGCTTCCCGGCGTCGTCGACGTCCTCGACGGGATCGAGAACACGATCAGCGGTCCCGCGACGATGTTCAAGGTCGATGCGGGAGTCGCCGCGCGCGCGGGGTTCACGCCGCAGGAGATCGAGCTGGACACGAGCGCGATCCTGCAGGGCGAGCCCGCACCGACCCCGGTCGTGGTCAACGATCGCGCGTACACCATCCGGGTCCGGTTCCCCGAGTCGACGCGGGCGTCGGTCGACGCGATCAAGAACACGCTGCTCGTCAGCTCGACGGGCCGGATCGGCACGCTCGGGTCGCTGGCGAGCGTGGAGGACATCCCGGGCCAGACCGAAGTGCGGCGGGAAAATCTGCAGCGAGACGTCACGGTGACGGCGCGGCTGGAAGGCGTCGACCTCGGCGCCGGCATCACCGCGACCCAGCGTGCGATCGCGGATCTCCACCTGCCGTCCGCGATTCGGGTCGAATACGGCGGCCAGTACGCCGAACAGCAACAGTCGTTTCACGACCTGCTGGTCGTGCTCGCGCTGGCGGTGGTCCTGGTCTTCACGGTGCTGCTCTTCGAATTCGGCGGCTTCGCGGCGCCCGTCGCGGTCATCGCGTCGGCGCTGCTGTCGACGGCGGGGGTCTTTCTGGCGCTGCTCGTCACGCGGACCGCGTTCAACCTGTCGTCGTTCATGGGGCTGATCATGGTCATCGGCATCGTGGCCAAGAACGGGATCCTGCTGCTCGATGCCGATCAACGATTTCGTGCGGAGGGTTTGTCGGCCGAGGAGAGCATGATCCGCGCCGGCGAGCGAAGGTTGCGTCCGATCATGATGACGGCGCTGGCCACTGTCGCCGGGATGATTCCGCTGGCGCTCGGGTTGGGCGCCGGGTCGCAGATGCTGCAGCCGCTCGCGATCGCGGTGATCGGCGGCATCGCCGCGTCAATGGTGCTGTCGTTGGTGATCACGCCGGCGGTGTACTACTACCTGGCCGACTGAGGTAAATCACGCCTTGGCTTCTTCTCCCCTGGGACGATAGCTGAGGGAGAGCGCCACGGTGCTGCTCGAAGGGACGCCAGCCGGAACGGACATGCCGGCGGTCATCGCCGCGATCAAAGGTGTGACCGGAGTGCTCGACGTCCACGATCTGCATGTCTGGATGGTCGACCCTGGGATCGTCGCCTGCAGTTGCCACATTGTCGTGACGGAGCAGACGATTCGTGAAGGACAGCAAGTCTTGCGTGCGGTGGTCCACGACATCGAACAGCGCTTCCAGATCACCCACACAACCGTCCAAGTGGAAGTCGAGGGCTGCGAAGCGAATGACATGTACTGCCAGGGGCAGTACAGCCGGTCGACTAGGACATGACGTAAGAATGGCGAACTCTTGACGTCACGTCGCCGCGAGCACCCACACGCCGGCGGCGACTAGACCCGCGCCGCCGACTCGGGAAATCAACCGGCCGCTTCATGCGGGTTCTGCACGAGGATCTCGTGGGGCGCATCTCGCTGCTGAGTGAGCGAGCGCACAACATGCACTGAATCTTCGCAGCCTCACGGCCTCGCTGCTACGCTACGGCCGCGAGTCCTCGCGTCACGGCAGTGGAATCCGGTACAGGTTCCGCCGAACCGAGTGCTACTTCCAGTCCGCCATCCACAGACTGCCAGTACGCTCGGACATGCTGAAGACCATCCTGCCGCGGGCGACCGAGAACGAGTGTTCGACAATCATCGTGATCATTGAGTACGGCAGGCCGTGCGCATGGCTGGCCACGAAATCACCTGTTTCCTGGCCCCGGCCGGTGATAGCATTGCGACCTCCAGACGAGGAAGTTCGTTCCAGTCCAAGCCGGCAAGGACCGCAAGAATTGACGACGAAGCGAATCTTGATCCCCACGGAACGAGGGATTTGCCCGCGTCGGCTTCTCGAGGCGTAACCTCGCGGCGGGCGCGCGGCCGCATGCCCCGGAAGGTGACAAGATCTGGTGGGCGTTCTTCGAGACGATTATTCCCGCAACAAGTTCTTTTCGCGCTCGTTTTCTGGGAACAGCCGCTGACTCTTCGATCAACCCTTTAATGAGGTGATTCCCGTGGATCGCGACAGATTTGACGAAATAGTGAAGTTCCGAATTCCCGACGTGTCCGGCTTCAAGCCGCCTCCGGGCTCGGCAAAGATGATTCTGGCCGGGGCGACGGTCTTGGTGCTGCTGGTTCTTGTTGGGAGCAGCTTCTACCAAGTGGAACCGGAAGAACTCGGAGTGGTCCTCCGATTCGGGCGTCATACGCGAACAACGGAGCCGGGGCTTCGCTGGAAGATTCCAGTCGTTGAAGCGGTGTTCAAGGTTCCCGTGCAGCGTCAACTCAAACAGGAGTTGGGATTCCGCACGGTTCAAGCCGGCATTCGCAGTCAGTTTTCGGAGCCAGGCGCCTATAAGGAAGAAAGCATCATGCTGACGGGCGATCTGAATGTGGCCGTCGTCGAATGGATCGTCCAATACCGGGTCAACGATCCCTACCGCTTTCTCTTCAAAGTACGAGGCCTGGAAGAAACCTTTCGCAGCTTGAACGAAGCCGTGATGAGAGGAGTGGTGGGCGATCGAACTGTAACGGAAGTACTCACAGTGGGCCGGCAGGAAATCGAAACCACGGCACAGCAGAAACTGCAGGAGTTGTGCGACC
>JAHFUI010000143.1 GCA_023265175.1 Acidobacteriota bacterium | reverse complement strand
GAGGCTAGAGGCTAGAGGCTAGAGGCTAGAGGCTGGGGACCGGACAAGCAGTCCCTCGCTTCTCCCAGCCTCCAGTCTCCAATTCCCAGCCTCCAGTTCTCAAGCGGGCGTGGTCAGTGACAGATTCTTTGAGATGGCCATGACCGATCGCGATTTGTTCAACGAGTAGAAGTGAACCCCTGGCACGCCGAAGCGGAGCAGTCCCTCGCACTGCTCGGTGGCATAGTCGATTCCGAGCTGGACCGCCGCCTCGTTGTCGTTCTCGACTTTGAGGAGCATCGCCTCGAGCCGCGGCGGGATCCGCGATCCGCACAGCGCCGTGAAGCGGCGCGTCTGAGCCGTCGACTGGATCGGCAGGACTCCCGGAACGATCGGCACCGTGACGCCGAGCCGCCGCACGTCCTCCACGTACCGATAGTAGTCGTCGTTGTCGAAGAACAGCTGCGTGATCACGGCATCCGCGCCGGCATCGACTTTCTTCTTGAGATACCGCAAATCGGACTCCCGACTTTCCGCGCGGGGATGGACTTCCGGGAATCCAGCGACGGCAATCGAAAACCAGTCGTAGGCGGCCGCCTCCTTGACCAATTCCGCCGAGTACAGAAATCCCTCGGGGTGAGGCGTCCAGTCGGTTTCCCCACTGGGAGGGTCGCCCCTGAGCGCAATGATGTTCTCGATGCCGTTGGCCTTGAGTGCATCGAGGACGGCGCGCACGGCAGCTTTGGACTGCGAGACCACGGTCAAGTGGCACATGACCTCGAGCCCGACGTCGCGGTGAAGCCGGGTCACGATGTCGAGGGTCTTCTCGTTGGTGCTTCCGCCCGCGCCATAGGTCACCGAGCAAAAGGCGGGATTGAGCGCCTTGAGCGCCTCGACCTCGTGGAACAGATCGGCATCTCCCTTGGGAGTCTTAGGTGGAAAGAACTCGACCGACACGGTGAGTCCAGGCTGGGCGTAGATGTCACGCAGTTTCACTCGGGACGCTCCTCAGAATGTGTTAAGGGCACGTTGCGGAATCAAGTCTCACGTTTCTTGCCGTGCACGCTCACTGCCCCCGGCGCGAGACGACGAACGCCTCGTCGTTGAACCACAGGCCGCCGTGCTTGTGCAAGACGTCCTGCGTGGCGTCGAGGTACGAACCTGTCGTGACGACCGAATCGAGCCGTTCGTCCTCGATCTGGTTGACGTAAATCACCGCGTTCCACGCTGCGAACAGCGTCGACGTTCCGATCCGATCGCCAATTTCCGACGGGAGCGTGTGCATCTGATATCGAAACAGCGCCTGCTGGTCCGGCGGGTTCGTCAGCGTGAAGTGCTGCGCATCTGGGCCCAGTGCCACTTCCAGGGCCTGCAACAGATCGCGCCGGCCGACCGTGAACGGGTTCTCGCCCGGCCAGAGCTTCTGCACAATCTCGAGCCCTGGATCCTGCCCGTAGGACTGAAGCGCGAGCAGCCGTCCCCCCGGCCTGAGATTGCGGGCCAGCGGCGCCAGGACCTTCTCGGCCTTGAACTTCGCCGACATGCGCGCGCGCCACGGCTGCGAGGCCAAAATGAAATCGTAATCCCCAATCGGGACGCCGGGTTTTGGAATGACGGAATCGAGCACGAACTCGTGGTCCTCACGGTAGATCACCAGGACCGAGGGCCGCACGACGGTCGGGTTGCCGGTCTTGGGGTTCGGCCTGGTCTGCCAGCCCTGTGTCAATACCGGCCCCAGCGCTTCGATCTGCTCGACGTACTCGTACGAGGACTTGCCCTTCAGGCGCAACGTGTGCCAGTTCACCGCGACCCCCTGGTCGCGCGGCGTCAACTGCGGCGCTTCCATGTAACTCAGGTTCGTGACCACGAAGACCGTGAGCGGGTGCTCGTAAAATCGATCCGGCATCTTCTCGAGCCCGAGCCGCACATCCTCCAGGCTGATCTCCTTGGCCACCGCCAGCAACGGGACGGCGGGGAAATCCCGATGGGCGCTGCCCATGAGCCGCGAGAGAACCGTCGCGTCTCCCATGCCCGCGTCGAAGATGCGAAGAGCCGGCGGTTGAGGCCGAAGCTGGCTCAACTCCTGCGCAGCTCTTCGGGCCACCGTCGACTTCTCGTTGCACGTATTGACAAACGCGAGGTACTTCTGGCGATTGTCGTAGAAGCGGAATGGCGTTTGGGTCTCGGTGTGCCGCGAGGCCGTCTCCCCCTTCGCTTCGCGAAGTGGCTTTCCGGGCACGGAGCCCGCGGTCGTGGTCATATCACTCTCACTCTCACTCTCACTCTCTCTCTTGGCGGAAGGTGGCCGTCCTGGCGGAAGGCCGCTTCATGCTACGCTAGGCCCCGCGCGCGTGTAAAGACGCGACACGAAATCGCCTCGAAATCGCCAACGCTTTGGTAGGTGCAACGTGCATGGATCGTCCGGTCTGCTGACGGCTTATCTGCATCGTCTCGAACACGCCAAGCCCGATTCCGCGGCTTGCGCGTTCTATGCCTCACTCGATGTCCTCGGTGGGTATTCGCCCGTCGTGGCCACGTCCATCATCCGCGAGTTTCGCGATCAACGGCGGAATCTCAAGCTCATTGCCAGCGAGAACTACTCGTCGCTGGCGACGCAATTGGCGCACGCCAATCTGTTCACGGACAAGTACGCCGAAGGCTATGTGGGCCACCGTTTTTACGCGGGCTGTGAAAACGTCGACGCGATAGAGGCTGAGGCGGCACGACTCGCCTGTGCACTCTTTGGCGCTGAGCATGCGTACGTGCAGCCGCACTCCGGCGCGGACGCGAATCTGGTGGCGTTTCTGGCCATCCTCAATGCGAGAGTTCAGTCTCCGGCCATCGCGAGCCTCGGCGGGAAGGATCCCACTCAGCTCTCGCACGCGGACTGGAACCGTGTCCGGACAGCTTGTCATGACCAACGTCTGTTGGCGCTCGACTACTACTCGGGAGGGCACCTCACACACGGATATCGTCACAACTTGTCCAGTCACCTGTTCGATTGCTATTACTATGGCGTCGAACCTGATACGGGCCTCATCAGTCTCGACAAGCTTCGAGCGGCGGTGCGCGAAATCCGTCCACTCGTCCTGCTGGCGGGATACAGCGCGTATCCACGCGTGCTCAATTTTGCGGCGATGCGCGAGATGGCCGACGAAGTGGGCGCGGTCTTCATGGTCGACATGGCGCACTTCGCGGGTCTGGTTGCCGGCAAAGTGTTTACAGGCGACTTCGATCCGGTGGCCCACGCCCATGTGGTGACGTCGACGACGCACAAGACACTGCGCGGTCCCCGCGGGGGTTTCGTCCTGTGCAAGAAAGAGATGGCTGAGTGGGTGGACAAGGGCTGTCCGATGGTTCTGGGCGGTCCCTTGTCACACGCCATGGCCGCCAAGGCCGTGGCCTTCCGGGAAGCATCCGAGCCGGCATTCCGGATCTACGCCGCGAACATTGTCTCGAATGCGCGGGCGTTGGCTGACGCGTGCGTCCGTCTCGACATGCCCGTTGTCACGGGTGGAACGGACAACCATCTCCTGTTAATCGATGTCTTTAGAGGTTTCGGGTTGACGGGCCGGCAGGCCGAGACCGCGCTCAGACGATGCGGCGTGACATTGAACAGGAACGCGATCCCATTCGATCCCAACGGCCCCTGGTATACAAGCGGGCTGCGCGTGGGGACCCCGGCGGTCACGACGCTCGGCATGGGCAACACCGAGATGGGCGAGATCGCTGCCCTGATGAAGCTGGTCCTCTCGAATGTCCGGCCGGCGGAGGCTGGGAAAGACGGAGCGCGAAGTCCAGCCAAGTACGCGCTTGACGACGCCGTCGTGGATCGGGCGGCCGCTCGAGTTCGTCAGCTTCTCGACCGGTTCCCGCTGTATCCGGAGCTCGATCTCGATCTGCTGTTGGAATCGATGGCGACGGGCGGTTAACGATCTGGAGCCGCCTTGAGGCGCTCAAGGGCCTGCGCGAACTCCGGTCGATCCGGATGGATCGTCACGCCTTCCGTCAATTGCGCGCGCGCCTCGTCGTACCGCCTCAACCGGACGAGCGCCATCGCGTACCCGAACCGCGCCGCCGCGGCGCGAGGGTCGATCTCGATCACCTGGACGTAATGCGGCAGGGACGCATCGGGGCGTCCGGTCCGCTGCAACAACTCGGCGAGCTGGAGGTGCGCCTCGACGGAGTTCGGGTCGTACCTGACCGCCGCCGACAGCCGTTCGATCGCCTCGGTGTATCGGCCCGCCGCCGCCAGCAGGATGCCGAGGCTATAGTGGGCTGGCGCATAACTCGGGCTCCGGCGCACCGCTTCCTGAAACTGCTCCACGGCTCCACGTGTGTCGCCCGTGAGAGACAAGGCCGTGCCCAGCCGGTGGCGCAACGACGCGCTGTCCGGCGCAAGCTCGATCCCTTTCCGGAAATACGCGGCCGCCGCCGTCCAGTCGCCGCCGTCGAGGGCACGGACGCCGCTGTTCTCGTACGCCACCGCGCTGTGCAACACGCCGCCGAGTACCTGCATCAGCGGGTCGGGCGGTCCGATCTCGACGCTGCCTCGCTGCCGCAGGTGCGCTTCCGCGCGTTCCACGTTGCCCATGCCGCGGTAGGCGAGGGCGAGCGGATAATGCGCCATCGAGGCGCGGGGATCGATCGACAACGCCTGCTCCAGGCTGTCGGCGGCGCGGCCGTAGTCGCGCCTGGCGAGCGCCGCGCGGCCTTGCCCGACCAGCGCCGCCACCGACCGCGGCTGCAACGCGATCGCCTGTGTGAACAGCCGGTCGGCGTCGTCCGGTCGCCCGCGGTCGAGATCCACGTCGCCGAGCCACACCAGCGTGGCCACATCGGCCGGCTGCAGCGTGAGCGCGCGATCGAAGGACCGGGCGGCGCTCTCGAGATCGCCCCTGGTTCGATAGATGTGCGCCAGATAGTAGGGCCAGCGCACCTCCTTGGGCGCGAGCGCCTCCGCGCTCAGGTAGCACGACTCGGCCGCGTCGAGGTACTCCGCCGCCAACAGCAGATTTCCCAGATCTCCGTACGCCTGGGCCAGCTCCACCGGCGACGTGACAGTCGACTGCCGACTGACGACTGACGACTTCTCGATCTGTGCCATCAGCGATGCGTACGCGTCGCGCAGCTGCTGTTGTACGGGCTTCTCCATGCGCGAGAGATCGGGCAGAGTTACTGGCGGCAAGCTCGCTTTCGCCGCGGTCGGCGTCGTGGTTGCCCCCGGCTGCGGCGCCGATGTGCACGCCGTCAGTACCACAAACCACGAAGACACGAAAACACGAAGAACATTGGTTTTGTCTTCTTCGTGTCTTCGTGCTTTCGTGGTTGCATTTGATCGCATGCCGCTCACTTGCCGCTGCCTTCCCTGAGCGTCGTATAGCGATCGACGGCGACGTTGGTCCACTCTTCGGTGGCGCCGCTCGGCCACACGACGCGCACGCGAGGCGGCCTCGAGGACTGGCCCAGTCCCACAAGAACCCTTGGATCGTTCGCCGATGCGTAGCTGCCGTCGGCGCGCGCGCGGCGCCAGAGTGTGGATCCATCCTCGCGCACGACGCCGACACGCGCGCCCAACATGTCGCGGCCTGCCTTCCCCACGAGCCGCAGCCCGATCCAATGGTTTCGATTGCCGACATTGTTGATCAGCAGCCGGACGTGGCCGCTGTTGTTGGCCACCAGCACGTCGATGTCGCCGTCGTTGTCGACGTCGCCAAATGCCGCCCCGCGGCTCACGTCCGACGTCTGGAACGCCGGACCCGCGCGCTTCGTGACGTCTTCGAACCGGCCGTTGCCGAGATTGCGGAACAACAGCTTCGTCTGATGGAGCGGAAACGGATCGTTCGCCGCCCTCAACGCCTCGATGGTCTGCACTGCGCCGTTGACGATCAGTGTGTCGAGCCGGCCGTCGTTGTCGAAATCGATCCAGGCCGCGCCGAAACCGGTGTACGCGAGGCTCGCAAAGCCGAGCCCGGACCGCTCGCTCTGTTCTTCGAACAACCCGGCACCATCGTTGACGTACAGATCGCTGCCTTCGCCTTTGAGGTTCGTCACGAGCAGATCCTCGTCGCCGTCGTTGTCGAAATCGCCCGCGTCCACGCCCATGCCGGCCTTCGCCTTGCCGTGCGCATTCATCGCCGTTCCCGACAGGAGACCCGTGTTCTTGAACGTGCCGTCGCGCTGATTGATCCACAACTGATTGGGCTGGCCGTCGTTGGCGACGTAGAGATCCATCCAGCCGTCGCCGTTGAAGTCCGCGGTGACTACTCCGAGCGAGGGTCCGAAATCGCGCGCGATGCCGGAGGCGACGCTCACATCGGTAAACGTCCCGTTGCCGTTGTTGTGATAGAGACGACTCGGCTGCGGCCGGTAGACGTTTGGCGAACAGTAATCGGGCCGGCCCGAGGGGCTGAAGCACGGCGTGTTGGCGTCGATGCGGTAGTCGAGATAGTGGCCGACGAACAGGTCGAGCCAGCCGTCACGATCGACGTCGACGAAGGCCGCCGACACGGACCACGACTGGGCCCCCGCCCCCGGCGGCCCGGCGGTGCCGCTCTGCTTCGAGACATCGGTGAACGTGCCGTCGCAGTCATTGCGGAACAGCTGGTTGGATCCGAGGTTCGTCAGGTACAGGTCGACGCAGCCGTCGTTGTTGAAGTCGCCGGTCGCCACGCCCATCCCGTATCCCGTTGCCGTGATCCCGCTCGCGTCGGTGACGTCGGTGAATCGTACGGTTCGTGTGCCGTCGGCATTCACGACCAGATCATTTCGGAACAGCCGACCTCTGAGGGGCGCTCCTGGCGGCGCGACCAACGGCTTCCCGGTCCCCAGCATCTGTCCCTGGACGAGGTACACGTCGAGATCGCCGTCGTTGTCGTAATCGAGCAGCGCTGCCCCGGGCGGGATGATCTCGGCGTAGTAGAACTTGCCGGACATGCCGTTGAAATGCACGAAATTCAAGCCCGCTTGCTCGGCTCGGTCCTCAAACCAGTCGCTGGCCATTTGCGGCGTGGAGTCGGCGCCGCCGGACGAGGGGGAAGCGCCTCCGCAGGCAAAAGAAAAAGTCGAAAGTGAAAAGGCAATAGTCAAAAGTGAAGGCTTGAAGCTCACTCTCTACTTTTAACTTACTTTGAAACACTCAAACAGAAATTCGGCGCCCATCGCCGTTGCCCAGGGCAGGCGTCGTGGCCCGTGTGTTTCTGAATTTGCATGACGCCGTGGCACAATGGTGGCATCTATGACTAAGCCTTCAGAGTTGACGATTACCATATGAGCAAGCATTGGAAGGCTCTCACCGTTGTGACGTGGCTCGGCTTTTTCGCCGCGCTGGAGATCCCTGCTCTCGGGCAATTGATCGACAAGACTCGAGCTCCGAACAACGCCAACGAAGGTATCAACAAATCACTGGCCGAAGAGATCGGTGCTGGACGTGGTGATACAGTGACGCCCGGCTCATCTCTCTTCACCATCAGCCGTGATCCGTTCCGCGCCATTCGTCGCGGACGGCAGCTTTTCCAACGCAAATTCACCCGTGAACAAGGTCAAGGTCCGCGCAGCGGCGATGGCTCCGGTGATATCAAAACCAATCTGGCCATCGGCGCGGGGTTGTCCGACAGTTGCGCCGGTTGTCACGGGCGGCCCAGTGGCGCAGCGGGCCACGGGGGAGACGTGGCCACTCGTCCAGACGGTCGAGATGCGCCCCATCTGTTCGGCCTGGGCCTAAAGGAAATGCTCGCCGACGAGATCACCGCCGACCTGCGCGCGGTTCGCGCTCAAGCACTCGCCGACGCTCGCTCCAACAGCGCAGCGGCGACCAAGGCGCTCATCAGCAAGGGCATTCAGTATGGGTCAATCACCGCGACGCCAGATGGGTCGGTAGACACGTCGCGTGTGCAGGGCGTCGATCCTGATCTGCGCGTGCGTCCATTCTTTCATCATGGCGGGACCATCTCGATTCGGGAATTCGTCGTCGGCGCATTGCAAAATGAGATGGGGCTTCAGGCCGTGGACCCGGACCTGATGAGAGCCAGCCGGGGAGCCAGAATCACCACTCCAGCGGGCCTCGTGCTGGACGGGGCGCTGGACACCATCGAAGCGCCCCCGACTGATGATCCCCACGCCGACCCGGATCGTGATGGCGTGCTCAACGAAATCCCCACCAGCCTGGTTGATTATCTCGAAGTGTACTTGCTGAACTATTTCGAGCCGGCCACCTACCAGCAGACCGACACCACCCGGTTGGGCCGCACCGTCTTCGACCGGATTGGCTGCGCGGTGTGCCATGTGCCCGATCTTCAGATCAATCGCGACCGGCGCGTGGCCGACGTGGCAACCGTGTACGATCCCGCTCGTGGGATTTTCAACAGTCTGTTTGCCACGGCGACGCCGTTATACAACGCCGTGGACGACGGACGCGGGCTTCCAGCTTTGAAACCGCCGAGGCTCGGCCCGTTCCTCGTTAGAAACGTCTTCACCGACTTCAAGCGGCACGATCTGGGGCCGGCGTTTTACGAGCGCCAATACGATGGAACACTACTGAAGGAGCACGTGACGACGGCTCTCTGGGGCGTGGGCACGACCGCGCCTTATGGCCATGATGGACGGAGCATCAATCTCACTGAAGTGATTCGTCGCCACGGGGGCGAAGCGCAAGCATCGCGTGACGCTTTTGCTAGACTCGTCCCGAGCGCGCGAAGTGCATTGCTGGAGTTTCTCGCTTCGCTGGTGCTGTTTCCGCCAGACGACACGGCGTCGAACTTGGATCCGGGAGACCGGAACGCATCAGGCTTCCCTCAGTTCAAACATGGCAGCATCAAGCTGACGGTGCTGTTCAATGACCCATCAGACATCGAGTAAGTTCACTCTCCACTTTTAACTTACTTTGAACTTTCAACTTTCAACTTTACCTGGCGGGCGCAGGCGGATCCGTCTTGCACGGCGTGGGATGCCACTTGCCGGCGCCATCCGGCTCCAGCCGGAAGTGCGTGCTCGTGACGAAGGTCTGGGCCAGATACTTCGGATCGTCGACCTGCGTCCGGATCAGCAGATACACCGCGCCGTCCGGCTCGGGTCCAAGACGATCGACGTACTCGGTGATGGACGCGCTCTCGCTGTAGGGCACGCCGTTCTTCCGCAGGTAGCCCTCGCGCATGTTGGTCGTCGTGATCTTGAGCGCGCCTCGTTGCACGGGCGGAGAACCTGCCGCCGCTCGTCCACCGCCGCCGGCTCGTCCACCACCGCCCGGCGCGCCGCCGCCTCGTGGAGCGCTGCCCACCGCGCCGCCGCCGCCACCGCGGCCTCCGGCGGCAGGCACATCCCACTCGGCGACGGAATGGCCTTGCCACGTCTTTTCGGCGGGAGGCTGACCCTTGTCGAAATGCAGCAGACGGGTCTGTTGTCCTGCGTCGTACTCCATCTTCAGCGTGGTGTCGTTGTCCCACGTGATGTGGAGTCGTCCCGGCTGGCGCGTGATGGCGCCGACGCCGAACGGCTTGCACTGGTTGCCGCTCGCTTCGTCCTTGGCCACGTCCCAAGTATCCGCGACCCGGCGTCCTTCGTTATTGATCGGCACGCTCGCGTAATCGCCTTTCGGCGGCGTGACCATGCGGAAGCGCCAGTCTTCGGTAATCAGCGGCACCCAATAGCCCGAAGGGTCGAACGGCGCCGCGGCCTTCGGCGTCCGCGCGGCCTGAGGCTGCTGGGCCGCGACATCGCGCCGCACCACCACCGCAACACCGATAAAAACGCCCACGCTAACCACGAAAACACGAAACCACGAAGAAGAATACTTGTGATTTCTTCGTGTCTTCGTGATTTCGTGGTTGCATTTCCGTTGTCGCGTCATTTCTTCCCCTTGGGCGCCGGCGTGCCCTTGGCAGCGGCCGCGGCAGGCTTGGGCGCCGGCTTGGTGAGGTCGCGGTACACGGCCTCGATGAACATCGCGGTCGTCCACGGACCGGAATCGGCGCCGTAGTGCAGGTCGTAGTCCAAGGTCGGCTTCGCTGCTTTCACCTGCTCCACGGTCATGCCGCGCTTGGCCATGTCCTCGATGCGCTCCTTCACGATCGTCACCATGTCCCGGTACTCGAGGACTTCCGACTCGTCGCACAGGTGGCCGTGGCCGGGGATCACGTAAGTGCCGCCCTCCTGCTCATGCTTCGGCACCGCGATGTCGAGAATGCGGTTCAGGCCGTTGATGATGCCCTGCACGCTCCCGCCGTTCTGAGAATCAATGAACGGGTAGCTCGTGGTCACGAAAATATCGCCGGTTACCACGATATCCGAGCGGCGGAAGAAGACGATGGTGTCGCCATCGGTGTGCGCCGCGGGATCGTGGTAGAGCATCACCGCTTCCTCGTTGAAGAAGAAGTCTTTCTCCTCGGGAAAGTACGTATCGGTCGGCCAGAGCCCGGGCGCCGCCGCGCCGGGTTTTCCCACCGGAGCACTCATCCGAGCCAGCACGTTTTCGTGCGCGATCACCGTCGTCGGGCCGCCCTGCGTTGAGCTGCCGGCCTTGCCGATGACTTCGTTCCCCCCGGCGTGATCGGGATGAACGTGCGTGTTGATGATGTAACGGATGGGTTTGTCGGACAGCTTCTTGATGGCAGCGAGGACCTTGTCGCCCATCGAGGCGATCCCGGTGTCGACGACCAGCACGCCCTCGTCGCCGACTTGCACCGCGATGTTCCCGCCGGCGCCGACGAGCATGTAGACGTTCCCTTGTACCGGGAGGACGTGAACTTCGCCATCGCTGGGGACCTGGGCTTGCCGGATCTGCAGACTGCGCTCGAGGCCGAAGCTCGGCGCCTGCGCAAGCGCGGAGGATCGAGTGACGAGCCCGACGATCACCAGCATCCCAAATGCAACCACGAAAACACGAAGACACGAAAAAAACGTCTGCCTATGTCTTCTTCGTGCTTTCGTGTTTTCGTGGCAAGTTTTTCGACCGATCATTCTTTCCCTTTCACCGCTGGCCCGCCGCCGCGGCCTTGGCCGGCGCGGATGCGTTTTTCATCTTAAAGAAGTACTCAGGCATCATCGTCTCAGCGCCGCCGCGCGTCGCTTCGACGGGGATCCCGTATTTCTTGGCGAACTCGCCGTAGAACGGGCTTTTCCCGGGCAGATAGTGCGGGACGTAGCCCTGCTTCAGGCCGGCGACTTCGTCCACGTACTCGCACGGCCACAGCCATCCACCGGCGGGGCGCTCGTTGAACCGGAAGTCGGTGCTCTTCACGAGCGGCTCGCTGAGATACACCGGGTCGGTGACGACCGTGACGATGGTGGCGATGTTGCCGTGGCGCACCCAGTGCTCGATCATCGTGGTGAATTCGCTGTTGGGGATCCCGTTGCGTCGTGTCCACTCGGACTTGATGTGCGTCGTGTAGACGGTCAGGATGTCGCCCTCGTACTTGCCGGTCGAGAACCCCTGCCACGTGCGCGCCGCGTATTCCGGCGGATGCGGCCGGTTGTCCATCCAGATCGTCCGCGCCTGCTCGTAGGTGCTGATCCAGTGCTTGATGGCGACGAGCTGCTGCGTGTTCGGGTCCTTCTCTTCCCAGATGCGCACCTGGAGCGGACCGCGATAGATGTAATTCACCGTGTGGACTTTGCACTGGTGCTCACGCAGCGTGAGGCGCGACGCGTCCCAGCTGTCCGCGTGCAAGCGCGCGCCGTCGGTGATCGGAAGCCCGAGATAGTCGCCGAGCTCCGGAC
>JAHFUI010000142.1 GCA_023265175.1 Acidobacteriota bacterium | reverse complement strand
ACGCGAGTGGGTACGGCTGGGTCTTGTTCGAGAAGTAGCTCTGCATCGTGTGGCCGAGCTCGTGCGCCAGCGTGCTGACGTCCGGATACTTGCCGTTGAAGTTAATCAACATGTAGGGGTGGACGTCGTAGGCGGCGCCGTCGGAGTAGGCGCCGGATCGCTTGCCGTCGTTGGGCAGCAGGTCAATCCAACGCTCGTTGAACGCCCGGCGCACGACTGAGGCGTACTCGGTGCCGAGCGGCGCGCCCGCCGCCAGGACCTGGTCCTGCGCCTCCTCCGGCGTGTACTGCAGGTTGACCGACGCGACCAGCGGCGCATAGAGGTCGTAATAATGGAGCTGGTCCACTCCGAGCATCCGTTTGCGCAGCCGCAGATATCGATGGAACGCCGGCAGGTTGCGGTTCACCCCGTCGATCAGGCGCGTGTAGACCGACGTCGGAATGTTGGGACCGTCGAGCGACATCTCGAGCGTCGACGGATACTTCCTCGCCTTGGCGAAGAACAGCACCTTCTGCACCTCGCTGTTCATCGTTGTCCCGTAGGTGCGACTGAAACCGGCCAGCGACTGAAAGAACGTGGACATCACCTTCTCGCGATCGGCGCGGTTGGGCAGCATCCGCAGATCGGTGTAGGCGGCCTGATCGAGCTTCACGGAGCGGCCGTCGCTGAGCGAGACCGTCGGATATGGGAAGTCCGCGTTGGACAGGATGTTGAAGACGGTCGACGGACTGCCGGCCAGAGGCCCGGCGTCGGCGAGAATCTTCTCTTCGGTCGCGGTGAGCGTGTGCGGCGCGCGCCGCGCGATGTCATCCAGGTAAAGCCGGTACACCGCGAGCCGCGGTTCGGCCGCGATGAATCTCTGGATGGCCGCCTTGTCGGCCCGCAGAATCTCCGGCTCGATGTACGCCGCCTGCGCGCTGAACGCGGCCGCGAGATGCACCATCTCCTGGCGCATGCCCTGGTGCGGCCCGCTGCGCGTGTCCTCGTCGGCCAGCAGGCTCGCATAGACGTACAGGCGCGACAAATCCTTGTCGAGAGCGGACATCGTCTCCAGCGCGCCGGCGAGTGTCGCGCCTGACGAGGTCAGCTTTCCCTGGAACTGACCCAGCTTCGGCACTTCGGCGGCGAGCGTGTCCTTCGCGGCCCGCCACGCCGCTTCGTTCGGATAGATGTCCGCCAGGTTCCATTTGTACTTGTCAGGGATTTTCGCGCGGTCGCGCTCCTGCGCGAGGCCGGCCAGCGTCATCGCAAGCAGGGCCGCGATCGTGAACAACACATGAGACAACGAGGATCCGATCATCAGAGTACGCATGTTGGCATCTCAAGAGCGCGTTGCGCTCCGGTTACTTGCCTCGCGTCAGGCTTCGATACACCGATTCAGTGAACATGTCAGCCGTCAGCGACTCGGTGGTGTATCGCCGGTCGTAGTCGAAGCTCGGCCCGGCGGCCTTGATCTGCGCGAGCGTCATCCCTCTCTTGATCAGATCCTGAATCCGATCGCGAATGATGACGACCATGTCCCGGTACTCGACGACGTCGGCCTCGTCGCAGACGCGGCCGTGGCCGGGGATCACGTAGGTGCCGCCCTCCTGCGTGGCCCTGGGGATGGCGAGATCGAGGATCTGGTTGAGCGCCGTGATCGTTCCGTTGATGCTGCCTCCGGTCCGTTCATCGATGATCGGATAGCTGACCGTCGAGAACACATCGCCGGTCGCGATGACATCGGAGCGTCGGAAGAAGACCAGGCTGTCGCCATCAGTATGCGCCGCCGGCACGTGGACTAATTGAACGGCCTCGCCGTTGAAGACCTCGTACTCGTCGTTGAAGTAGGTTTCGGTGGGCCACGCGGGAAACGGCATCGGCGCCTTGCTGCCGGCTGGCGCGCTCACGCGTTTGAGGACGTTCTCGTGCGCGATGATCGTCGCGCCTTCCGCCGGCTCCAATGCCAAGAAGCCGACGCCAGCAGCCCGGCCGCCGAACGCGCGGCCCGCCTTCGCGATCTTCTCGTTGCCGCCGATGTGATCGGCATGCGCGTGGGTGTTCACGATGAACCGAATCGGCTTGTTGGAGGTCTGGCGGATCGCCGCGAGGATCTTCTCGCTGACTTGCGCTGTCTGCGTATCGACCAGCAAGACCCCATCGTCGCTCACCTGGAGGACGCTGTTCCCATCGGGCCCAGCGATCAGGTAGACGCTGCCCTGAACAGGCAACACGTGGACGTCAGAATCGTGAGCACCCGTCGTTTGAATCGTCCGGCTGACACTGGACGCCACAGGCGATTGGTTGCGCCCGTTGGCGGGCGCGGCGGTTCGCAGTTTCAGCACGTACTCCGGGTACATCGTCTCCGCGCCGCCTCGAGCGGCCACGGCCGGCACACCGAACCGTCTGGTCGATGCGTCGAGAGATGGATTGGTGCCGGGCAGGTAGTGCGGCACCTGATGTTTGGGACGGTCGACCTCCACCGCTGGACGACAGGGATACGCATTGAGCTGCTGACCAGGGCTCCACACAAAATTCCGGCTGCGCACGAACGGCTCCGTCAAGTACACCGGGTCGGTCACCGTTTGCACGATCGTCAGGTAGTCGCCATGGCGAAAGTAGTGCTCGAGGAGCGTCGCCTTGTCGCTGCGCGGCACGCCGTTGCGCTCGATCTGTCCCATCTTCAAATGGGTCGTCGTCACCGTGAGCGTGTTGCCCGCCCACTTCCCGGTCGAGAAGCCCTGCCACGTGTGAGGCGCCCACTCGGGTGGATGGGGGCGGTCGTCCATCCAGATGGTCCGCTCCTGTGCCTGCCATTCGTGATGCTCGTGCCAGGCGATGACGTCCTGCGAGGTGGTATCGACCTCTTTCCAGATGCGCATGCTGCCGATGGTCAGGCCGTGATCGGCGGCAAACGGAATGCACTGGCGCTCCGGTATCGTGTAGACAGCCGCGTCCCAGCTGTCGGCTTTCATGCGAGCTTCGTCGTTGATGGGAAGACCGAGGTACTCTCCGACTTCCGGCCCCGGACCCCGGTACGCCTGGTCCTCATGAAGTCGTGCGCCCCATTCACCGGCGAGATCGACTTGCGTGAACGCCGGCGCGGCGCCACATAGCGTCACGAGCACGGCGAGCCCCGCGAGCTTCAGTCCGGTTGTGTGAGCCATGACCATTCCCCTAGTTTCCCAGTACAAGCGCGTTTGCGGGTCCGCCGGCAAACAAAACGCTCGAAATGTCCGTACTCCGTAGCAGAGAGTTCGGTGCCTAACCCAACCGCTCTGACGCGGGGAGGACATTTCGAGTGAAGACGAGTAGACATCAAAAACTGGCGCGGCGCAAACGACGGATTGAGCGGCGGCTGGCGGCCGAGACGGTGGCCGGCGCGACCGACACCGTTGTTCCGGGCGAGCACCATGCAATATGAGCACAGCGATCGGGTGCGCGGCTTGGCGAGTGGTGGGATCGGAGGGTCTAGGCCGTCTCGGTTGACGAGAAATCATAAATGTGTTAACACCACGTGATGCTCACGCCAAGGAGGCTCGGCTCGCGAGACTGACTGTCGTTGGCGCTTCGCTCCGATGAGTGATCGGCTTGCCCGGAATCGGCGATCACGATCCCCGGAATGCCTGTTCACGATGGCCGGACTGAGCACTCGTGGCGCACCAAATATGTTTGGGGTAGGTTTAAGGCTGGTTTAATAATAAGTCGGCAATTCCGAGAGGTTCATAGGGCTGTGTTGCGGTTTCTCGACTGCTTCACGGTGAGTGAAAAGAGTGGCGGCGCCACGTTGGGCCGTGCAACATCCCCCTTGGGACAGACACGCCAACGGTTCGCGCAATCGTGTCGCCCGAGCGCGGGCTCAAGCTGTCTAGGCACTCGCGAATTCAGCGAGTTCAGGAGGGTCTTGACATGTTTCCCAGCCACCGGCCCGTCAAGTCTACCTTTTCCGATTTGTTCGAAGCCGCGCCCGATGCCTCGGTCATCATCGATGCAGCTGGCCACATCGTTTTCGTCAACGCAGAGACAGAGACGCTGTTCGGCTACCAGCGGGCGGAACTGCTCGGCCAGCCCGTCGAGGTGTTTGTGCCGGAACGGTTGAAGAGCCAGCATGTCGCGCTCCGCAACGCCTATCTCGCCAGTCCGCGGGTGGCAGCCCTTAAATGCCGGATGGAGCTCTTCGGCCAGCGCAAGGATGGCAGCAAGTTTCCTGTGGGGATCAACCTGAATCCCATATTTACTGCAGAAGAACTCCTGGTCATCGCTGCCGTTCGTGACATGACGGCACGCAAGCTGGCCGAAGGGTGTCTGGCCGCCGTGCGCGCGGTGGCGCGCATCCTGGCCGAGCCCGGTGAGATCATGAGCGCAACTCCAAGAATGATGCAGGCCATCTGCGAATCTCTTGGTTGGGACGTGGGCGTGGTATGGACGGTGGACAGGCAGGCCCAGGTACTACGCTGTGTCGATGTCTGGCACGCTCCGACCGTCGAGGCGCCCGCGTTTGCGCAAGCCAGCCGGCAGGCCACCTACACCATGGGCGTCGGGTTGCCGGGCCGCATTTGGCACAGCCAGCGTCCCGCCTGGATTTCCGACGTGACCCAAGATGCCAACTTCCCCAGAGCGCCGATTGCTGCCGGAGAGGAGCTGCACGGGGCCTATGGTTTTCCCATCTATAACGGGGTCGAGTTTCTCGGTGTCATGGAGTTTTTCAGCCGGGAGACGCTGCCGCCGGATGCGCAACTCATCGAGATGATGGCTGCGATCGGCGGCGAAATCAGTCAGTTCATCGAGGGCCGCCAGGCGAAACAAACGGTACGCGGCCGCCAAACAGAGTTCGCTCTCGCGCGCCAGATCCAGCAAGGCTTGCTCCCTGAAACCATGCCCGTATTGCCCGGTTTCGCGTTCGGGGGCGCTTCCCAGTTTTGCCAAGAGACCGGCGGAGATTACTACGATTTTTTCCCCATGCCCGACTCCTCTCTCGGCATTGTCATCGGCGATGTGTGCGGCCACGGCATCGCCGCCGCTCTGGTCATGGCGGAGATCCGTGCAATGCTTCGTGCGCTGGCCCCGACCCATGCCGACCCCGGCTCGATTGTCGCCCTCACCAATAGCTGCCTCACGGAGGACCTGCCCTCGGGCCACTTTGTTACACTGTTTCTTGCGCGGCTCGACCCTGGCACCGGCTCCCTTGTTTACTGCAGTGCCGGTCACCCTTCCGGTTACGTCTTGGACCAACATGGAGATGTGCGGTCAGTCCTTGAGAGTACCGGCATTCCTTTAGGCCTCGGACTACCCCTAGTGGCTACCGATTTTCCCAACGCGCCGGGCATTACGCTGCTCCCAGGCGACTGCTTGTGCTTGTTCACCGATGGAGTCACGGAAGCGTTTTTGCCTGAGGACGTGCCTTTCGGCATCGAACGCGCGCTGAACGTGGTCCGGGAGCACCTCCACGAGAGGCCCGATGAGATTGTGCAGGCGCTGCTTCGCGCCGTGGCGGACTTCTCTGGGAACCAAGATCCACTTGACGACATCACTGCGGTCATTATCAAAGTCGGAGCCGCTGCTTAAATTCGTATTGCATCCGCTCAAGAGGGTAGGACGGGCATTCGACACGTATGTGACCTACCGTCGATATTACTTGGGCAGCTTCTCTTCGGGGTGAGCGTCGTGGCAGCGGGAGCACGAGGTGCTCAACTTCGCGAACGCCTCCTTGGCGCCGTCGAGTTTGCCCGACTTCCCCATGGCAGACATCGCCTTCGCCTGCCCGATCGTGTCGTCGAACATCTCCAACACGTCAGGCATCTTCTTGTCCGCCCAGAATTTTCGGTTCTCTTCCAGCAGCTTGACGATGGTGTCGGCCGCCGCGGTGATCTTCTGCCCCTGCTGGGCGTCCACGGCTTCCATCAGATCACCCTTCGCGTCCTGCGTGTTGTCCATCGACTCACGGAGCGCGTCATTCTGAGCGAACAGGTACGCGGGCCCGGAAAGACAGGCCATGACGATCACGAACAGTCTGAGTGTCTGCTTCATTGTTTCCCCCGACCGACTTCGAAACCGTTTTTCCGCGCCATCTGCATTTACGTTTCGACAAAGCGTCAATACGCCGCCCTCATGTGCTCAACAGTCGCGTTCAGCCCGGCCACCCCTCACGGGTTTTCCCCGACGGAGACGGCAGGAACGCGATCAGCGCCTGCCTAGGCAGGAATGGTGAGCTCCGGCATCGGGCGAGCGATGAACAGCCGCCGGCACGGCTTGGCGATCCAGCGCGCCCAGTGCTCCGATCGGCCGACACGCGCGCTGTCGGTCGCGATGCCGGTGTTGGCGTACATCTGTCGGTACAGCTTCGAGATGAGCACAAAGGCCAGCCGTGACTTCAGCGACTCGACGCAGTGCGCGCGCTCCCAGATGTTGCGGAAGCTGTAGAAGCGGTCCCAGGCGCGCTGCGTACCGCGCCGGATGTCGTCGGGCGACATCGCCGGATGCGGCGTATAGACCTTCGGCCGCTCTCCCTGCGGAATCAGCCAGTGGCGTGCCAGCGGCCTTCCGGCGATCCTCGTCGTATCGCTCTCCATCGACTTTTCCCAGGCGGCAAAATCGGTCGTGCCCGGAAACGGCGTGAGCATGACGAACTGCGCGAAGGTGACGCCCGACTGCTGCGCCACCGCGACCGTCGCATCGAACGTGCTCTGACGATCGCTCGGCAGCCCGAAGATGAACGAGCCGAGCACGTGGACGCCGTGATGCTTGAACGCGCGCAGCCGGTCAACCAGCTGATCGCCGGCGGCGTTGAAGCCCTTGTGCACGTCTTTCAACCCCTCGGGCGTGACCGATTCGATGCCGACCAGCGCGCCCTTGATGCGCGCCTTGTTCATGGCGTCCAGGAACTCGGGGTCCTCGCCCGCTTCCATCGTGATCTGCGTGAAGAACACCATGTCGTCTGGCAACGCGGCGAGGCGGCGCATCAACTCGAAACGCTCGGCGCGGATCGCGCTCAGTGTCAGAAACTGCGTCTGGTCGGCGCGCCGCGAAGCCATCTGCAGGTCGGTCAGCGTGACGGGATAGAAATTGTCGTCCGCCAGCGCGATGAAGCAGAAGCCGCGCTTCCGCAGCGTGACGATCTCCTCGACGACGAGGTCGCTCGCCCGCTGGCGGGGACGCTGACCGTCGGTCTTCCACACCGAGCAGAACGAGCAGTGCTTCGGGCATCCGCGGACGGTCTGCACCGACGCCCACATGTACCGGTCCGACGGCATCAGGTCCCAGCGCGCGGGCAGCAAGTGCTCCGGCTCGACCTGGCCCCCCTCATAGACCGGCGCGCACTGTCCGGCCGCGCAGTCGTCGAGCACCCGCGCCCAGACGAGATCGCCGTCGCCCTTGACGACGGCGTGCGCGCCGCCGAGGTCGCGCGCCTCTTCTGGAAAGAGCGTCGCGTGAATGCCGCCGAAGACAACGACCGCGCCGGCCGCGCGCGCCTCGGTCCCGATCTGATAGCCGCGCAGCGCGTTGCCTGTGTGGATCCCGATGCCGACGATGTCGCCGCGGGCGATAATCGACGGATCGAGCGGCTCGAGGGTTTCGTCGGTGATCACCGGGTCGCCGAATCGCGCGGGCGTGGCCTGCGCCAGCACGTACAGCCAGCGCGGCGTGATCACGCCGATGCCAAACGACACGTGGCTCGGATTGATGAGATGGATTCTCACAGGGGGATGCTCACGGTCTCGCCTCGCGGGAAGCATTCAACAGCCGGATGAGCGACGGCGCACGCGGCAGGAAGTCGGCCAGCGTGTGATCGTCGAGCACGCCGAGAAACGCGCGCTGCGCCCGCTACCAGCCCTTCGTCGACCAGGAGCTGTACCACGTTCACCATTATGTATCTTGAATATCCTGAATGCATAATTAACGATATGCCCATTCAAATCGGTCAGCGTCCGGATCACGGCTTCGACGATCCGCTCCGCCTGTTGAGCGATTGCCATCGCCACATCGAGTATTTCCTCCGGGTGCTGATCGCGGTCGACGAGCGGCTGGCTGGTGGGATCCTTACGCCCGCGCAGCGCGCGGACCTCGAAGCGGCGCTCAGATATTTCGAGACTGCCGCCCCGAAGCACACCGCCGACGAGGAGAAGAGCCTGTTCCCCCGTCTCCGTGAGACGCGGAATGCCGCGGCGGCGCACGCCTTCGAGGTGCTCGCGCGGCTCGAACGCGATCATGACGAAGCGGAACAGCATCACCGCGCGATCGACACGCTCGGCCGGCGCTGGCTTGCCTCCGGCAGCCTCGATCCGGTGGCGGCCGGTGCGCTTCGCGCGCACCTCGCGGCGCTCCAGGCGATCTACCAGCACCACATCGACGTCGAGGATCGTGAGCTGTTTCCCACGGCAGCCCGAATGCTC
This sequence comes from Acidobacteriota bacterium, assembly GCA_023265175.1. GTDB lineage: Bacteria > Acidobacteriota > Vicinamibacteria > Vicinamibacterales > CAVVIG01 > JAHFUI01. The sequence continues at coordinate 3,355 of JAHFUI010000142.1, read as the reverse complement.
TCTTCCAGCCAGCTCGCCGAGGTCGGTTGCGAGATGGCGGCGCGTCGCGCGCGGACCGCGACGCGCTGAAGCTCACATGGTTCTGTTCGGGCGCAGCTCACACATGACGAGCGTCATACCGTCACTGGCCACACCTTGATAGAGTGGCCGGCATCGAGGAGGCTTGCAGTATGCGCGAATCGGTCCGCGAACTGGACGTCCGGCACGTGCCGCCGCCCCAACGCCATTCGGAGATCTTCAGCACGTTCAACGCGCTCAAGCCCGGCGAGGCGTTCATCCTGGTCAATGACCACGATCCCAAGCCCCTGCTCTACCAGTTCCAGGCGGAGCATCCTGGAGCCTTCGAGTGGAGCCTCCTTGAGGCAGGCCCCGAGCGCTTCCGCATCGAGATCCGCCGGCGGACTGGCGGGAAATCGCGCAACGTCACGGAATATCTGGAACAGGACCATCGACGCCTCGACGCGATCGTTCCGGAGGTCGTGCAGCTGGCGGACTCAGGCTCCCTTGCGGAGGCGGCCACACGTTTCGCCGAGTTCGCCTGCGGTCTCAACCGGCACATCGACGCCGAGGAGAACGTTCTCTTCCCGGCCTTCGAGAAGATAACGGGCATGGCGGCAGGTCCCACGACCGTCATGCGCGCCGAGCACGTCGAGATCCGCCGGTGGATGGGCATCGGCGCCGCGGCGCTCGACGCCCGTGATGCCGCCGCCGCCAAGAGGGCGTTCAGCGGACTCACCGAGGTTCTCTCCGTGCACAACATGAAGGAGGAGCAGATACTGTACCCGATGACCGACCAGGCGGCCGGCGGCGAGCGTGAACGAGATGATCTCGTCAGGCGGATGCAGGCGCTCTAGTGCCCTGCCCCAGTCAAACCTTGACATGTTCCGGGCGGGGCGTCCCGGCTGACTGCGTTGTTCGTCGCTCCCATATTCCCGATATGCTCGCTCCTCTCGCCTTGTCAGCCGGGCGCCGCGCTCCGGAACATTGTCAACGCCTGACTGGGACAGGACACTAGATGTTTCAGAGCTGTTCCTACAAGCGGCTGGTCATCATCCTCATCCGTCCGTCGAAGTACGACGATGACGGGTACGTCATCAGGCACCTCCGGGGCACGCTGCCCAGCAACACCTTGAGCTGCCTGAACAGTCTGACCGTAGACGCGGTTCGCCAGGGCGCTCTCGGCCATCTCGACGTGCGCGTCGAGATCATCGACGAGATCGTCTCCAAAGTGGATCCGCGCAGGCTCGGCCGGCGCTTCCGCCGTCACGACACGAAGGCCGTCGTCGGCCTCGTGGGGGTGCAGACGAACCAGTTCCCCCGCGCGCAGGATCTGGCGCGGCAGTTCAAGGCCGAGGGCTTTGACGTGATGATCGGCGGCTTTCACGTCAGCGGCGCCATGGCGATGTCGCCAACGACGCCGCCCGAGTGCCAGGAGATGCTGGACGACGGCGTGACGCTCGTGTTCGGGGAAGTCGAGGATCGCTGGGCAGGGATCCTCCAGGACGCCGCGCTGGACCGCCTGCAGCCGCTCTACAACTTTCTGCACGAGTCCCCGAATCTGGAGGACAAGCCGCTCCCCCGCGCCTCCTTCGAAACGCAGAAGAAGTTCGTGCTCACAGGGAGCGGGACGATCGACGCCGGGCGGGGCTGTCCGTTCAACTGCTCGTTCTGCACGATCATCAACGTCCAGGGGCGCAAGATGCGGTCGCGCGGTCCGGCGCACATCCTTGCGCAGATCCGCGGGAACTACCACCTCAAGGGCCGGCGCAAGGGCATCCGCCACTACTTCTTCACCGACGATAACTTCACGCGCAACCCGCACTGGGAGGAGATCTTCGACGGCCTGATCGGGATGCGCGAGGAAGAGGGGATAGAGATCGATTTCATGATGCAGGTGGATACCCAGGCCCCCAGGGTGCCCGACTTCATCGAGAAGGCCGCGCGCGCCGGGTGCGTGCAGGTGTTCATCGGCATGGAAACGATCCGCGACGACAACCTGAAGGCGGGCGGCAAACCGCAGAACAAGTCGTCCGAATACCGCGAGATGATCGCCCGCTGGCACGCGGTCGGCGTCGTGTGCCACGTCGGCTACATCATCGGCTTCCCCAACGACACGTATGAGCGGGTGATGGAAGACGTGCGGGCGCTGCGCGAGACGCTGCTGGTCGACCAGGCGTCCTTCTTCATGCTCACGCCACTGCCCGGCTCGCGCGACCACCAGCTCGCCGTGAAGGCAGGCGTGCCGCTCGACCCCGACTACAACAACTTCGATTCGTTCCATGCCACGGTGCCTCATCCGAAGATGAGTGCGGAGGAGTGGCGCCGTACGTTCCGCGACGCCTGGCAGGAGTTCTACTCGTTCGAGCAGATGCGGCGGTCGCTGCTCCGCCAGAACCCGCACACTTACTGGGCGGTGATCAAGAACCTGATCTGGTACCGCGCCGGGATGGCCGAGGGCGCGCACCCGATGATTACCGGGTTCTTCCGCCTCAAGGACCGCGGATCGCGGCGGCCGGGCTTCCCGATCGAGAGCCGATGGGCGTTCTTCAGACGACGCGTGCGCGAGCACGCCCACATCCTGCGCGAGTACGTCAAGATCTACCTCGAGATGCAGGAGCTGTGGCTGAAGACGCGGATCCGCGGCGAGGAATACGCCTTCCTCGGCGACCTGAGGAAGCTCGCCTCGTGCTCGACGCAGGAGGTGAAGGTCAACTGGGGCCACATTCACACCGTGATGGACGAGCGGCTTGGCGCCCTGCGCGAGTCGATAGGCGCGCAGGTCACCCTGGTCGGCACGACGATGGCAGAGCGGCTCGAAGCCTTGCGCGACGCACTGGGCAACCGAGCCACGGCGGTTAGCAACGCGCTTGTCGGTCGTGCCAACGCGGTGCGGGAGTCGCCGGAGCTGTCGCTCTGCGAGGCCGCCAGGAACCTGACCAGGCGTGCACTCCTCCAGGCAGTCCTTGGCGATCTGCGGCTGAAGTACCTGCCGCACCTGCCCCCGGCGAAACGTCGGACGCCGCTCGGCCGCGCGGCCGCGCGAATCAACGTCTTCTCACTCCAGCGGCTGGAAGCCCGCCGCGAACACGTCGCGGACTACTGGCAACGGACCTGGCACACGGGCCTGAGCCTCGAGTTCTGGCGCCTCAATCCGTTCGCACTGACCTGGAACCTCGCCCGGGACATCAGGCACGCGATGCTCTTCTTCTTCGCGATGCTGTCCGAGCGCTACTAGGAGCCCGTCCGAGTAATGCCGAAACGGGCTCCTAGTAGGCGCGTTGCGCGCGCGTCCGTTCCAAATCATTGGCTTTTTCGCCGGCGAAGCCGGCCTACTAGGAGCGTGTTCCGGTTACTC
>JAHFUI010000141.1 GCA_023265175.1 Acidobacteriota bacterium | reverse complement strand
TGCGGTGGCATCGCAGCGTTGCACGTCGAAGCCGGCGCCGGCCCAGTCGGATCTCAAGCCGCTCGTTTCGATCAAGGAACTGATGGAGAACATCATCGATCCGATCGCCGATAACATCTTCGACGCGGTCGGCACCGACGTGAGCGAGACAGGCACCGTGGACACGAAGCCCACGACCGACGATGACTGGGCGAAGGTGCGGCAAGGTGCGGTCACGCTGGCCGAAGGGTCGAACCTGCTCAAGATGCCGCGCCGCGTCGCGCCGCCGGGAGACAAGAACAACAGCACCGGTCCGAACGCGCCCGAGTTATCGCCCGAGCAAATCCAGGCCAAGATCGACGGCGACCGCGCGCTGTGGAACAAGCACGCGGACGAGCTGCGCGACGAGGCGCTCAAGGTCATGGACCTGGTGAAGGCGAAGAACGGCGACGGGCTGTTCCAGGCGGGCAGCCAGATCGACAAGGCCTGCGAGCACTGTCATCTGGAATATTGGTACCCGGGCGACAAGAAGGCCGTGCTCGAGGACGAAGCGAAGCGCGCGACCCCAGGGAAAGTAGAAAGTGCAAAGGTCAAAGTTGTCAAGTAAGTGAAAAGGTCACTTTGCACTTTGCACTTTGAACTTTTCGCTTTCTTCCGTGTAGGTGAAGTCGGCCATCGTCGTCGCCCCGGCCCGGACGCGCACCATCTGCACGAGGGGCCCGTACCGCTCGTGCCACGCCTGAATCGGATAGGTGCCTGACGGCACGTTCGCAATCTCGAACATGCCGTCTTCATTGCTGACCGCGAAGTACGGATGCGTGACGACTCCCACGTACGTCGTCATCCAGCTGTGCACGTCGCATTTGATTTTCAGCATCACTTCTTCGTTCTTGAGCGTGAACTGCTGGATCATGCCGGCTTTCGGCGTGCTGACGTTGAAGTCGTTGCCCTTCGCCGACAGGCCGTGGATGTTGTGCAGCAGCTCGTCGCTGTTCTTGACCTGCAGCGTCTGACCGACACGCGCCCCGATGACGCGCGGCACGTAGATGCAGGCGCGTTGATCGATGACGACGGGAGCGGTCGGCACCGGCGTCCGAGGGAACGTGCCTTGCAGACTCACGAACACGTTCGCGAGGTCCCCGTTCAGGTTCGCGACGACGTTTTCCTGAATGACCCGTTTGCCCGCGTTGATCTTCGCGCACATCGGGTCCATGCCCATCCGGATGATCGGATTGCCGGGCAGCTTTCCCGTCAGCTTGACGTGACCCTTGATCGTCCCGTGGCCCGCCGTCGTCTGCGCCGCAGCGGCGCGACTGCGCCCGCCGATCGCCACGGCGGCGATGAGACAGGCGGCGAGCGGAAGGAGCGCGCGCGCGTTCATTGCGGCCGTGCCACTACTTTTTCGGCGAGGCCGCCCCTGATTTCCGCGCCTCCGCCTGCAGGCTCAGGGGATACCAGTACTTCAGATGGCAGTTTTCACACGCAACGTCGATCGCTTCGCCGGCATCCAGCAATCCCTCGGCATTCTTCGCGTCGATGGCCTTCAGCGCCGGCAACGCCGCATCGTGCAGGGCGTTTGCGAGCTTGATGAACGACTGCCGGTCCTCGGCCATCATTTTTTCCATCTGCTCCGGTTCGAGCTCGATGCCGGGATTCTCCGACTTTTCGCCCGGCTTGGCGATGTGGCGTCCCTCCATCTTCAGCAGGTTGGTCGCTTCCACGAGGATCACGGCGTGGCGGCGGACGTTTTTCCAGTCCTCGTCCGTTTTCGGCCGCCGCTCGTCGGTGCCGGCCGCGCTGACGATCGTGGCGACCGACTCCCAAAGCGCGTCCGCGCTCGGGTCGACCATCGAGTCCATGATGTCCTTGATCGTCGCCGTCGTTCGATACTCGGGCCCCGGCTGCTGGGCCTTGCAGGCGCCTGCGAGAAAGAGCGAAATCGCTATACCAAGTACCCAAACAGATCTTCGCATCGCGTCCCCTTCTTTAACTGCGGTTTGTCGGGACTCTCAATCGACCTTGCTCACGTGCGGCTCTCTCGTCGTGTAGCAGAGCCACGCGACCAGAATCGCGGCAAACGCCGCCACCCACACCAGCGCTCATGTAAACATCCACGGACCCAGTCTGTTGCCGCTCACTTGCGTGCGGATCTCCGTCAGTGGAGGAATGGCCTCTGCGGCGAAAAACCACACCAGTGGAATCAGCGCGAGCGCGACGAGAGCGACGAGAGCGGCGATCGTTGAGTGACCGCGTTCCGATTCATATCTTAACCGCACATCCTAACTGAATCCGGCGGCCGGCGGTATCTGAAGACTATCTGAATTAACGGTCAGAAAACCATCCGCTTCACGCGCCGCGCCAGCCGCCTGAACCCCACGAACAAGCCGATCGCGCTCGACGCGGCACCGCCCAGACTCAGCGCGATGACGCCGATATCCCACAGCGGACGTTTCAAGTACCAAAACCCGAAATCCAGACTGTGAAATCCATGGTACACCCAGCGTTCCACACGTTTCCGCCCGGTGAATTGGGCGACCACCTGGCTCATCGCGGGATCGACGTAGACCCACGTGCGGTTCGGATCGCTGAACTTGATCCGGACGACGGGCAAGGGTGGATTGGGATCGCGGGCGTAGTAGTAGGAGTCGTAATCCGTCAGGACCGCCGATTCAGCGATTGGGACGTTCGGTGCGCCTTCGCGCACGCGCGTCATGATCGACGCGATCGAAAAAGACTCGCGCTTGACGCCCAGCGGATTCGCCGCGAGTAGCAACGGCGCCGGCTCGGAACCGCGCACCAGGTAATACGGGTCGTCTTGGGCGCGCAGAAACTCGACTTCCTTGACCGTGTGTCCCCGTACCACGTGATCCCAGGCAGCGGCGTCGATCGCGGGAAAGCGCGACAGGTCCAATGGACCACCGGTCAATGCCTCGCGCAGCCCCCCACCCGCACCGCCGCGGTCCACCCAATCCCACGGCTCCATCGACAACAGGCCGCTGAACACCCACGTCAGCGTGAAGACGCCGAAGACGACGCCGGTGATGTAGTGCCATCGCATCCACCCGGCGTAGGGAATGTAGGAGCCGATACGACCGACACGCAGCGGGCGAGACGGGGAGAACTGGATGATGGCGAGCGCGAGGCCGATGATGGCCAGGACGATGCCAAGACCAGAGGTCCACAGGACCACCTGGCGCCACAAGGCGTCGTTGACTCGCAGCGGCGCGAAGTAGAGCCAATGGGGGATGGCGGCGGCCCAGGCGAGCGCGCGGCTGCCTCGCGTCGTGTGCACGACCACCTCGCCGAGCCTCGCCGAGATGTACAACTCCGTGCGCGCGGCATCATCCGCCGCGATCTTGTGCAGCGGCATCTGCCCGCGCTGGGCGATGGTCCACTGGTCGGCTGAGCGCAGCACGCCGGCGTGAGCCAGCCTGCCGACCGGCAGATCCATGAAGCGGCTGGCGATCGCCATGACGCCGGCCTCATCGATCGCTGCCAGCAGTTCTCCGTTGTCGGCGAACACCGTCACCGGCCGCCCCGCGCTCAGGCGATACGCCGGACGATCCATGATCGTCAGCAGCACGACCCGTCCTGGACTTGGCCGTCCCGCCTTCGCTGCGGCTTCCGACGCGGTCAGCCGGATCCGCGTGAGGTCGAGCGGCGGCTCTCGCGCCAGGCGCAGAGCCGGCGTGAGCCGAGGCATTCCTCCCGCGTAGATCATGCCGATGCCGGACAAAAACCACACCACGAACAGCAAACTGAGTGCGATGCCCAGGTACCGGTGAGTGAGGATCAGCCATTTCCGCAGCGACATGACGGTCATCCCGGGCGGTGATTCATTGGCGAGGCAGATTGTAGCGCAGGCGTTCCGGCGGGGGCTCCAGGCACTCAGGTCCGCGTCAAGAACGTGAAGCCGGCCCCGTAACCTGATCGTTTTCAGCAGTGAATCACCACATAAGGACATCATGGACACCAAGGAACAAACCGGTCTTACCCTTGGTGTCCTTCGTGTTCTCTGTGGTGAATCAGTGCGGGTCTTGATGCATGCCGGACGCGCACGACCTGCGTTCCGTTGACAGAATGGCGGCTCCGCGAGTAGGCTTCGACTTTCGTTATCGGAATCAGACATCGGAATACGATGGTCGATCGCAATCTGTACACCGGCCTGATTCGGCTGCACATCCTTCATCACGCGGCCGAAGGTCCCATCTTCGGCCAGGCGATGATCGACGAGCTCGGCCGGCATGGGTATCGGTTAAGCGCGGGCACGCTCTACCCGATCCTGCACGGCATGGAGCGGCAGGGATATTTGCGGTCGCGCGTCACAACCAATGGCGGGCGGAACCGGCGCGTGTACCGGGCGACGCCTGCGGGACGCAAGGCGCTGGTGACCGCGCGAACGCGCGTGCAGGAGTTGTTCGGTGAGATGTTCGAGCACGACTAGCAAGGCTACGCCTCAGACCAACGAGAGACCTGACGGTCCCGGCGCCGCCTCGCTAGTTCCACCTTTATCACAGCCCCGCTGCGCGGGGGCTAGCCGTCTTCAGTCTGAAGACTTGACTCATGAGGCGCAAGTCTTGGGACTCAAGGCGGCTAGCCGCGTGCGGCCAAGGCTGCTGATGGTCCGATTGCGTCTCTCCATCGTCCCGGTTGTCTGTGTCCTGCTTGCGTCAGGTGGCGCGTCGGCGCAGCCGGCGGCCGGGCAAGCGGCGGCGTCGCAGGTGTTGACGTTGGATCAGGCCCTCCAGTACGCGCTGGACCATTACCCGGCCGTGAGAGCGGCGGTGGAGCAGATCGCCGCGTCAACCGCGGGCGTGAGCGTGGCGAGAGCCGCCTATCTGCCGCGCCTCGATTCGGTGTGGCAGTCCAATCGCGCCACGGCCAACAACATCTTCGGCCAGGTCCTTCCGCAGTCGGTGATTCCCGCGATGTCTGGTCCCGCGCTGCCTTTGGCCTCCAGCCAGAGCGTGTGGGGCAGCGCCGCCGGCGCGCTGCTGTCGTGGGAACCGTTCGACTTCGGCCTCCGGCAGGCGACCGTGGCTGGCGCGGAGGCTGCCGTCACAAGGGCGCGTGCGAGCGAAACGCTGACGCGCCTGGACGTGCAAGGCGCCGTGGGCGCGGCGTTTCTCGGCGTCCTGGCGGCCGAGCGCGGCGTGACCGCGACACAAGCCGACGTCGACCGGCGCGACGTCCTCGCTCGCGCGGCACACACGCTCGCCGACAACCAGCTTCGGCCCGGCGCGGAAGCGTCGCGGGCCGACGCGGAACGCGCGGCGGCGCAGACGCGCTTCATTCAATCGCGGCAGAGCCTCACGCTCGCGCAGACGACGATGGCGCGCGTGCTGGGCGTGACGACAGGGACGATCGCGATTGACGGAGCGAATCTGCTCGATCAGCTGCCGGCCGCGGACGTGAACGCCGGTGGAGCGACCGCGCACCCGCTCGCCCAGGCTCACCAGGCGGCGGTCGACGTCGCTCGCGCGCAGGAAGACGTGCTCGCGCGGACCGATCTCCCGCGGCTGTACCTGCAGTCCAGCGTCTTCGCACGCGGAAGCGGTGCGAATCCAAACGGACAACTGAGCGGTGGGTTCGACGGCCTCGGCCTCGATCGCGCGAATTGGGCCGCGGGCGTTCAAATCGTGTTTCCAAACGTCTTCGACTTCACGAGCCTGCGTGCTCGCAAGGCCGCGGCCTTCGCGTCCGAACGAGTCGAGACGGCGCTGTACGACGAGGCGCTTCTGACGATTGCCAGCCAGCGGCAAGCGGCCGCGGCGATGGTCGAGGCGGCCCGAGCGGTCGCCGCGAATATGCCGCTCCAGCTCTCGGCCGCGCAGCAGAGCGAAGCGCAGGCGCGCGCGCGGTACCAGGCCGGTCTGGCGAGCATCGTCGAAGTCGCCGACACGCAAAGCCTGCTGGCGCAAGCCGAGCTCCAGGATCAGCTCGCCCGCGTGGACGTCTGGCGGGCGCTTCTGGCCGAAGCCGTGGCGCAAGGCACGCTCACGTCATTTCTGGCGCTCGTCCGGCCGCCCTCGGGGGCTCGGTAACCCATGTGGTTGATTCGCGCCGCGCTCCGTCGCCCCATCACGATTGTTGTCGCCGTGATCGCCGTGGCGCTGACGGCGGTCTTTGCCGTCAGCCGCATGCGCGCGGACATCTTTCCCGATCTGAGTCTGCCGGTGATTTACGTCGCGCAGCCGTACGGCGGGATGAGCCCGGCGCAGATGGAGGGGTACATCACGTACTACTACGAGTACCACTTCCTCTATGTCAACGGCATCGAGAGCGTCGAATCGAAGTCAATTCAGAACACCGCCCTGCTGAAGCTCACGTTCCACCCGGGCACCGACATGGCCGAGGCGCTTGCCCAGACGATTGGCTATGTGAACCGCGCGCGGGCGTTCATGCCGCCGGGGACCGTCGGCCCGTTCATCATGCGGTTCGACGCGGGCACGGTGCCGGTCGGCTATCTGGTGTTTCGGAGCGAGAGCCGCAGTCTTGGCGAAATCCAGGATCTCGCGCTCAACCGGGTCCGGCCCCAGTTCGCGACGCTGCCGGGGCTCACCTCTCCGCCGCCGTTCGGCGGCAGTCAGCGCACGATTGTCATTCGTGTCGATCCCGACCGGCTGCGCTCGTACGGCATGTCCCCGGACGAGGTGATCCGGGCGGTGACCGCCGGCAACGTGATCATGCCGTCCGGGAGCGTCAACATCGGCGACCAGACGCGCATCTCGCCTATGAACTCGGTCGTCTCGAATATCAACGACCTCCTCGAGCTGCCGATCCGCACGGGCGCGGGGCCACCCGTGTCGATTCGTGACATCGGATCGGTCGGCGACAGCACCGACATCCCGACCGCCTATGCGCTGGTCAACGGCCGCCGCGCCGTCTACATCCCGGTGACGAAACGTCCCAACGCCTCGACGCTGAGCGTGGTGAGCGAGGTCAGAGCGAACCTGCCACGATTTCAGGCGTTGGTACCCGATGACATCACGGTTTCCTACGAGCTCGATCAGTCGCGCAACGTGTCTGCCGCCCTCCAGTCTGTGCTGCGCGAGGCGGCGCTCGGCGCCCTGCTGACCGGCCTGATGGTGCTGCTGTTCCTGCGCGACTGGCGCAGCGCGGGGATCGTCGTGGTCACGATTCCGTTTGCACTGCTGGCCGCTGTCGTCGCGCTTTGGGGCGCCGGCCAGACCATGAACATCATGACGCTCGGCGGACTCGCACTGGCCGTCGGCATCCTGGTCGACGAGGCGACGGTTGCGATCGAGAACATCCACACGCATCTGGCGCGCGGAGCGCCGATCGCGCGCGGCGTGCTCGACGCCAGCGGCGAGGTCGTGGTGCCGCGACTGCTGGCGATGCTGTCCGTCGTGGCGGTGTTCGTCCCGTCCTTCTTCATGACGGGTGTCTCGCAGTCGCTGTTCGTACCGCTGTCTCTGGCGGTGGGCTTTGCGATGATTGCGTCGTTCTTCCTGTCCAGCTCGATCGTGCCGGTCCTGTCTGTTTGGTGGCTGGCGGCGCCTCGATTCTCTCGAGGAGCCGAACCGCACGCCCCAGAACAAGACAAAGACTGGGTCGAGCGGCTCCGCAATCGCCTGGCGCAGGTGCTGCACTGGCTCGCGCCGGCGCGGGGCCTGCTCGTCACCGCCTATCTTCTCGTGACGGTGTCGATTGTCGTGGCCGTGGGCCTGACACTCGGGCGTGAGATCTTCCCGCCCTCCGGCGCCAAAGAGTTCCAGCTGCGATTCCGTGCGCCAGCCGGCACGAAGTTCGAGTCGACGGAGCGGCTGGCCGGCGGCGTGCTCGACGAGATCAATCGCGCGGCCGGCCCGAACAACATGGACATCACGCTCGGGTACGTGGGCGTGCAGCCGTCGTCGTATCCGATTAACACGATCTTTCTCTGGACCGGGGGGTCGCACGAAGGCGTGATGCAGGTCGCGCTGAAACCCGAGGCGCGGTTGGAGCTTGGCGACTTCCAGGAAGAGTTGCGGCGTCGGTTTCGGGACCGGTTTCCGGCGGCACAGTTCTCGTTCGAGCCCGGCGATATCGTCAGTCGAATCATGAACTTTAGCGCGCCTACGCCGGTGGAGGTGGCAATCACCGGGCCGGATTTTGCCGCGAGCCGCACGTTTGCGACGAAGGTTCGGGACGAGCTCGCCCGAATTCCGACACTCCGCGATCTGCAGTTTGGGCAGGCACTCGACTACCCGGCGATTCAGGTGGACGTGAACCGGCAGATGGCCGGGCAGCTCGGCGTGACCGTCGACCAGGTCGGTCGATCGTTTGCGGCGGCGACATCCTCGAGCCGGTTCGTCGCGCCGAATTACTGGGCCGATCCTCGCACGGGCATCGCCTTTCAGGTCCAGATCGAGGTGCCACAACCGCGGGTGACAAGTCTCGACGATCTGCGGGTCGTCCCGGTGAGCGCGGACCGGCGCTCGCATCCACTGCTTGGCGATGTCGCGCGGATCGAGCACAGCACCATCGTCGGCGAATACGACCGCGTGAACGGACAGCGGATGATCACCATGACCTCCAACGTCTTCGGCGAGGACCTGGGACGGATGGCCGGCCGCGTGGATCAGGCGATCGCGCGCGCCGGGGCGCTCCCACGCGGGGCAGCCGTGACCGTCCGCGGCCAGATCGCCGCGATGCGTGAGACGTTTACGAACATCACCGCGGGTCTGGTTGTGGCCGTGGTCGTGATCTTTCTCCTCCTGGCCGCGAACTTTCAGTCGCTGCGGCTCGCGTTCGTGGTCGTGTCCACGGTCCCGGCCGTGCTGACAGGCGTGGTGCTGATGCTGGCGGCCACCCGGACCACCCTGAACGTGCAGTCGTTCATGGGCGCCATCATGGCCATCGGGGTCGCTGTGGCGAACGCGATCCTGCTGGTGACCTTCGCCGAGCAGGCGCGGCGGCACGGCGGATCGCCGCTGCACACCGCGATTCATGCCGCACGGGCGCGGATGCGCCCGGTGCTGATGACGAGCGCGGCGATGATCGCGGGCATGATCCCGATGGCGCTGGCGATCGGCGAGGGAGCGGAGGCCACGGCGCCGCTGGGACGCGCGGTCGTCGGCGGCCTCGCCGCCGCCACGCTCGCCACGTTGATCGTGCTGCCGTCGGTATATTCGCTCGTGCAGCAGTCGGCGGCCAGCGGATCACCGTCGCTGGATCCAGACGACCCCGAGAGCGCCCATCGCGCGCAGGAAACAGCATGAACATGCTCACAGGGATCAGGCGCGGTCAGCTGTGTGTGGCCGGTTCGATCGGCCTGTCGATCGGGCTGACCGCTTGTGGAAGCGGCGGATCCGCCCAGCCGGAAAAGGCCACGGCGCCTGGACCGCCGGCTATCGAGGTCGTCCGTGTCCTGGACCAGCCCGTCAATGCGACCTTGTCATTACCCGGCGAGTTGAACCCCTATCAGACGGTCGCGGTCTATCCGAGAGTGACCGGATTCGTGAAGACGATCCGCGTCGACCGTGGCTCGCGCCTGCGCGCGGGCGAGCTGATCGCGGTCCTCGAGGCGCCAGAGTTGGCGGCGCAGCGGTCGGAAGCGCAATCGAAGCTCCAGAGCGCGGAAGCGCAGCTCGGGACCGTTCGATCGAAGGCGGATGCTGATGCGAGTACCTACGAGAAGTTGAAAGCGGCGGCCCTGACGCCTGGTGTCGTCGCTGGGAATGATGTGGTGCTTGCCCAGAAGGCGGTCGAGGCGGATCAATCTCAAGTCGTGGCGGCGCAGCAGAATATCGAAGCCGTGCGGCAGGCGCTCAACTCGGTCACCGAGATGGAGGCGTATCTCAAGGTCACGGCGCCCTTCGACGGCGTCGTGACTGAACGAAACGTTCATCCAGGGGCGCTCGTGGGTCCGACCAGCGGAACGGGAGCAGCGACGCCGATGGTGCGCCTGGTTGAGAACAATCGCCTGCGCCTCGTCGTGCCGGTTCCCGAAGCGTATACCGCCGGAATCACGCCCGGGACCGAGATGGCATTCTCGGTGGCCGCGTATCCCGGCCAGACGTTCTCCGGCACAGTGGCGCGCGTTGCGCAGGCGGTCGACGTCAACACGCGAACGATGGCTGTGGAGCTCGATGTCAACAACAAGGACGGGCGGCTCGCGCCCGGGACGTTTTGTCAGGTGCGGTGGCCGGTGCGGCGCCCGGGTCCGTCGTTGTTCGTGCCGAGTGGAAGCGTCGCCAACACGACCGATCGCACGTTCGTCGTGCGGATTCGAAACGAGCGCACCGCATGGATCGACGTGAAGACCGGGTTGACATCGGGGTCGCTGGTCGAGGTGTTCGGCGATCTGCGGCCGGGAGACGAGATCGCGGCGCGCGGGACCGATGAGATGCGTCCCGGCACGCAGGTCCGCGTCAAGGAAGTGAAGCCCGCCCCGTAACGGGACGTCTTCAGCGCACGGTAACCGGGCCGCGTGTTCAAGCATCCGAAGCAAATCGACTTCGTTGAACACGCGATCCTCCATGCGTTTCAGAAGGTGGGCACTCAACTCGAGTCCACGGTGCCATTGGTCCGTTGTCAGAATTCCTCCGGTTGCCCATCACGCTCGTTCAGTTCTGCCGAACGATACGTGATGGCCCGCGAGCCGCATGTGGCCAGCAATTTGGCCCTATTGACTGTGCGGTGCGAGCCTTCGGATCGTCCCCCCAACGAGCCCGCCGAGCGTGCCGAGCAACGCGCCGGGAACAACCAACAGCACGGGTAACGTGAAGACCTCGCCAAGCCCTCCGCTTCCCTCAATGGCAGCAAGCGTCGCGGCATCGTGCCAAATCGCGAGGAGCAAGGCGGCCCCGACAATGCTGATCGTGGCGCCGATCAGCGCTGTGGCGACGCCTGCGAGGCCCCCCGCTCGGAGGGAGCTCGATCGCCAGGCCGCCAAGAAGCCCGCGCACACGAAGATCCCTGCGCTCACAATCGTCGATACCATCGACCTCGCATGAAAATCCGATGTTGGCAACAGCCAGTCGAGCGCGGTCCTTGCGACGAATGCACTCCCCAACAGGCCGGCCCATGTTCTGTTGCCACGCCAGGCGAATCCGGCAACCTGACTCACGTACCACAGATCCGCGCGGCGCCGTCCTCTCGCCGGATGGATGCGCTCGCGGTATTCTTCCAGGAGATCGCCCGATACGGTCTGGCGATCCTGTGGCGCCAGAAGTATGCGAAGAACGACGTCGGCCCATTGCGGAGGCATGGCGGTATTCATGCGTGTCCTTTTTTCCGGAGTTCTTCGCGAACGATTCGTCGGATCGTGTCGGCATCGACACGGTCTTCCGATTGTCCCAAGTGCTCTCGGAGGGCCTCATTGATCATCGTCTGGTACCCTCGGCCGGCTGTGTCGGCGCGCTCTCGGAACGCCTCGAGTACCTCGTCGTCGATGTGGATCGTGATGCGTGTCTTCCCTCGCTGACGGATCACCGGACCGCGCTTGCCCTTGCTGAAGTCGTATTCCTTTTTCATATTGGCGTCTCTCGTTCGGCGTTGCGAGCCGCGCTGAAATCAGCCGCACGTCCTCATCGCGGTAGGTGTACACCACCACTACGATCCTGCCCACGACGTCGAGCCCGAGCGACACGAACCGTCGCCTGTCGCGTCGTCGCGACTGATCGCATTGGGATCCAAGAGCACGGCTTCTGCGTCCGAAAAGCGGACACCGTGCTTGCGGAAGTTCACCTGGCCTTGTGAGGATCCCAGGTCGTGTTCATATATGTATTATATGCATATAACC
>JAHFUI010000288.1 GCA_023265175.1 Acidobacteriota bacterium | reverse complement strand
CCACATGGCCGTGCCGGCCAACATCTTGGCCGTCGAACTGGCTCGCCGTTCCAAGACAGAGAACGGCTGGCCGGCCGACAGGCAGATGGCGCCGTGGCGCTTACAGAAGTGGAACAGCCGTGTGCTTCCGGCAAGCCTGCGTAATAGAAAAATCTCGCGTCGAGTCACGTCGCGGTCGTGAGCGCGGCCAGCGTGTCGCGGTAGTTCCACGGCATCCAGGCAGCCGGCGTCGCGGTGAGCGCCTCGCGGTGCCGCTGGAGTTCGGTGAGATAGTCGAAGGGATTGGCCCCAGCGAGCTCGCACGTGTGAATCAGGCTCATGAAGAGATCGCCGACCTGGGCGCCGGTGGGCGTTCGATAGAAGAGCGCGTTCTTGCGATGGAGGATCGCTTTCTTCAGCGCCCGCTCGCACACATTGTTATCGAGCGGGGCGCCGGGCGTCCGGAGGAAGAGCGTGAGCCGGATCCAGTGCTTCAACAGGTACGTCATCGCCTGGCCGAGGCCCGAGTTCGGCTCCACCTGGTGCGCCTCGAGCTGATCGGTGAGCCACGCGTGCAGGTCGTCCATCAGCGGGCGGCTGTGGGTCTGATGGCGCGCGAGGCGGTCCCCGGGCGAGAGGCCGGCCGCGCGGGCCTCGTCGTCACACCGGTACACCTCGCGGAGCGTCTCGAGGACGTGCCGACACTCGGCCGGGAAGCTCGGCGTGACGTCCACGAATCTCCGGCGGGCGTGGGCGAGACAATGCGCGAGCACCACCGCAAGCGACTTCGGGAGATTGCGCGACAGCGCGTCGCACATGTGAATCGGGGGCCCCAGATTCGCCGCACGCTCCGCCAGCACGCGGGCAAGGTTTTCCCCGGCGTGCCGATGGCCGGTGAAGAAGAGCGCGACCCGCTGCCCGTCGTTCGTCGACACGATCCCGGACGTGAAGACGCCGGTGCGCGCGCTCGCGGGCGAGCCCGCCTCGTCACCGACATCCGGCTCGCGCGCGCCGGGGGCGAGCGCCAGCACGGTCATGGTCGTGTCGTCGTTGTGGATCACCTCGCCCTGGGCGGCGTGGCGAATGAGTGCGTGCAGGGCGGGCTGGACGACGGCGGCCGTCTCCGCGACCATCTCCCATTGGGTGGAGGCGGGCAACGGGATCTGCACGTCCGCCTGGAGCCGTTCGAGGCGATGAAACGGGACGCCGGTCCCGTACTTCAGCAGCGCGACCATGCTCGTCGATGTCGCGTCGTATTTCTCCGACCCGATGCCCGGCGGCGGATCCGCGGTGAAGACGTCCCCACAGAGGTTGCAGCGCAGTGTTTCGAGTTGATAGACGGTGGCCGCCAACGGGGCCTGGCCGACGATCCGTACCAGCACGCCCGGGTCACGCTGCGCATAGAGCTTGCCTGTCGCACACCTGGGACAGCGATCCCCGTGGTGGACGCGGGGATGCGGGACGGTGACCCGCGTGGCGCCGGCATACGCGTCGGCGCCTTGGCGCCCATGGCCGGCGGCCCGCTCCCGCGGGGCGGGCGCCGGCGGCGTGTCGCCCTCGGGGTGCTCGGGATCGACGCCGGCCCGCTGCAGCACGTCGCGGGTCTTCTCCGTCGTCGCCCCAAAGAGGATCTGGCGCAGTTGCGCGATCGTGACGGCCTTGTCCTCGACCAACTGCGCGACGTAGCCGAGCGTGTGCAGCGCGGCCTTGAGGGTCGCGTCATCGTCGTCGCTGAGCGGGGCCTGCCGAGCCCGCTCGGCCAGGCGCTTGAGATCGTCCATGTGCAGCTCGATCCGGAGACGGGGCGTGGCCATCTTAGCCGTCGGCGAGCTGCTGACGAAAGCGCGGCGTGAGCGGATACCCCAGCACCTCTTTGACCGGCTGGGTCCGCTGGTGGGTCGGCGCGTTGTGGCCGCGGCCGGTCGTCAGCCCGAGCGATACCCAGTTGGCCGCGCGATAACAGGTGCCGCGAAAGCGCGCCGGATCGACAAAGGTCTCGAGGAAGTAGATCGGGTGACCGTACACGCGCTGCCAGTCGGTCGAGAGGATCGCCGCCAGACGGCCGAGCACGTGCGAGGCCAGATGCGGGACAGCGACCCAGGGCAGGATCAGAAAGCGCGTGTTGTAGGCGAGGAAGCGGAGATTCCGCCGGCGCGCCTCGGGGGACCACCCGATGAAGCGATCGCGCGGGCCGAGGTGCCGCGGCGCCGACGCCCACGTGACGCACGCGACCGGCCGGTCGGCCACGACGACCAGATATTTGAGATGGGCCCCGACCGGTTGTTGATACCCGAGGTAGTGATACTGCGCCAGCAGGCTGTTGCACAGGCCTTCGTCCGGCGTGCGCCGGACCTGTCGGATCGTCAGCGGCTGCAAGGCGCGCAGCGGCCCCGTGATCGGCGTCGTGTCGATCAGGACCGGCGGCGCGCTCGTGCGCAGCCGCCACGGCTTGCGGGTGACCCACTGCGGGGCAGGGAGCTGAATGTGGCCGGCGCGATGCAACCACAAGAGCAGTCCGCGGCAGATCGCATCGCACGGCGTGCCGTTCGGTTGCGCCCAGTGCCACGCGGCGCAGACCGCAAACGACAAGGCCCGGCGGCTGATCGGGGGCTGCGCCGCGATCAGGCCCCGAATGGCCGCGAGATCGGCCGGCGTGATCGGGCGCCCGCGATACGTGAGCACGACATCCATGCCGAGAGAGCGTAGCAAACAGCGCCGTAGAACGCAAGTACTGGCGCCGCTACCCGGTTCGCACGCGCCGCCACACCGGCGCAGCGTCGCGCGCCGCCGGGTCGCCCGCCATGATCAACCGCTGGAGTTGATGGGCCTCGAGGGTCGCCGCAACGGTCGCACTCGTCGGCCACCAGCGAAAGTGTCCGCGCGAGAGCCGCTTCTGCGCGAGCCAAAACCCCTGCGAGTCGTAGACGAGGATCTTGATCGCCGTGCCCCGGCGATTCCGGAACACGAAGAGCGCGCCACAGAACGGATCGGTCTGCAGTGCCTCCCGGCAGACACGGGCCAACCCATCGATGCCCTTCCGGAAGTCGACGACGTCCACCGCCACCAAGATCCGCATCTGCGGCGTGATCTGGATCATGCCGCGCCGGTCCAGGCCACCCGCGTCAGCGCCACCAAGTCGGGCCACGCGACGCCGTTCACCTGCACGCGCATCGTGCCACCGCGCGGACCCTCGATCTCGATCACGCACGCGCACGCACGCGTCGAGGGCGTGAGATCGACGAACGTCGGTGACGCGGCCGCCCGGTCCTTCGCGGCGGCCATCCGCTTCTTGAGCGCGGCGTAGTCCAGGCCCAGCGCGCGGGACGTGGCGTACAGTCCGTGCCGCTGCGCCCCGGCGACGGCCGCGGTCCACAGCGCGTCCGGGATCGGCGACCGTCGGGACGGACGTGTGCTCCGCCAGTGCTCGAAACGCTGCCGAGCCCTTTCCATGCCGATCGGAACAACGGCGGTCTGTCTGGTGGTCATCAGTCTGCCCTCCTACCTTGGCCAGCGACAGACTGACCGTATCAGGTGAGGTCAGGTGGATTCATGCAGGCTTGCCGGAAGGACACAAACTGCTCCAGCCCCTTCACGAACCGCTCGCTCATGGGCGCCACCATCACCGTCGATGGGCCCCGGACGCCCAGCTGCGTCTTCAGAAAGTGGGCGACGCCGCCCCCGGTTTGCACCGACGGGACGTACGCATTGAGATACATCCGGTCGATCGCTTCCAATGCGAACGTCACGTGGTTCTGGAGGATCTCAGCGACGTGTTTGCGTACCATGGTCTTGGAGCTCCCGGAGAGCGCGGCCCATGTGGCCACCGACCCGAACAG
>JAHFUI010000140.1 GCA_023265175.1 Acidobacteriota bacterium | reverse complement strand
CGCGGCGCCGTCCAGGGCGCCTTGTCTTTCGGTGACGCGTTGATCGCCGTCGGACGCTGGGCGGCGATCGAGACGGCTGCCAGCGACGCGACGGCAACGACGCCGAGTGACGCAAAAGCTCGATTCATCTGCGGCCACCTTTCATTGCGGCGATTTCGGACCACCGATCCTCTCCTCCGTCTGAACGCCGAACCTGCGGAACCGCCCATAGCTTGCCACTCCGGTCATCCCGCCGTACGACTCGCGCATCTCGACGGGGACGTCGAGCTGCAGGGCCGCATCGAACGTGAAGGACGTGACGATGTCGGGAAACGACCTGCCGCCGGGTATCAACTCGGTCTTCACCACGCGGCCGGACGACTCTTCGATCCACACGCGCCCGCGTGAGGAGAGATCACCATCCTCAGGAAGTCGGATCTGATCTCGCGGCGCCGCCGGGGTGACGCCGTTTCCTGGACGTACCGCTCTTCGGCGACCAGGTTCGTAAACCGCTCGAAGAACCCGGTGACGTACGCCGTGGCGCGTGGAACGAGGTCGGCCCTGCCGGATTGTGCCGCGCCGGGAGATGCGGCGAGAACGGTCGCCACGACGACTGCCGGCGGCGCCAATCGCTGGATCATCTCGTTCCTCTATCGGGCATGCTCGGCGGCACGCGCGGCGCTGAGGATATTCCTCAACGCGTAGTTCCCCCCGAGTGTACACGAGTCGCGACGGCGCGGGTCCGGTTGAAAACACCATCGCCTCGAGCCCGCCGGCTCAATGCCGTCCGCGGCAGATGAGACGGTTGAGACGATGAGACGGCTGTGATACGATCCGCGGATGGCAGCGGGAATGATCACGGTTGACGAAGCGGGCCGTGCGCTTGGAGTGTCACGTTCGACTGTCTGGCGCTTGATTCAGCGGGGCGACCTCCCGAGCGTGTATCGGGGTGGACGGCGGCTCGTTCCTGCGGCTGCCATTGGGGCCCGCACGCGTCGTCACCGGACCGCAGACATTCCTCCGTTCTCTCACGACCATCCGATGCTCCGTCTCGCCGGCGCGGGCCGCGGCGGCGGCGGGACGCCCGGCGCTCGCGACAAGCACGCCATCCTCGATCGGTGACTCGCAGCGTTCTCTGGGATTCGAGCGCCATCCTGGCCCTGCTCGATGCGGACGATGCGGACCATGCGCGCGCGGTCGCCGTGGCGCGCGGCATCGCCTCCGAGGAGCGCCCGAGCTTCATCACCAACTACATCGAGGTGGAAGCCCACGCACTGCTCGTGCGGAAGCTTGGAAGGGCGATCGCGCGCCAGTGGCTGCTGACGGGCGGCTTGCCGGTCGTGCGGGCGTTGCCCGCGGAAGAGCAGCGCGCCAGAGAGATCCTGGCTCGACACACCGACAAGGATTGGACTCTCTGCGACGCGATCTCGTTCGCCGTTCTCGACGCCCGTCACATCGCGAGAGCCTTTACATTCGACCACCATTTCCGGCAGTACGGACGCATTCAGGTGCTCGGTTCCTGAATGGCGATCTGTAATTTCACGCATCCTCATCGCCCCACGGCGAGGGTTGCGGTCCGGGCTGGATGCCCGCGATATCCGGGTCTTCGTCACCCGGACGCCGCGGCGCGCTCATGCGCTGCGACTTGCTCGCGCGGCGCTCATCCTTCTGCTTCCGTTTTTCCTGACGCGCGCGCTCTTTCGCGCGCTTTTCCAGCGTCGGCCTGGTGCGATTTGCCATCCGTCTCCTTTGCGTCCCGCCTCAAGCGTACAGCAAAACAGTTGCTCGATGCTGAGCTGGCGAGGCATACGTCGTGCGCTGTTGACGTGGATGACGGTCGTGCTGCGCGGCAGGCCTGAAGGCCTGCACTACGAGCACGAGAGCGCGAAACATTCGACACGCGTCTGCGTATAGTGACGTAGGCTCACTACGTGTCAGTCGCCGTCACGGTCCGAAACCTGACCAAAAGCTGCGCCACGGCAAGATCGACGATGTGTACGAGGGCGCCGGTCCCGATCCCGACACACTCAGGGCCGAGGTCGTGGAAGCGGCCGGCAAGACCCCGCTGCCCGGTCTCATCGACGTCCACCCACGTCGGCTCGCCCGGCGGTATGTACGCAGATCCCAAAGAATACGGATCGCCGGACGCGATGCCGCGTGCGCTGGCCCAGTATCTCTACTCGGGCATCACAACCGTGAAGAGCGCGGGCGACGCGCTCGATCAGGCCATCGCGGTCCACGATCGGATCGCGCGCGGAGAGATTCTCGGCGCGGAGCTCTTCGTGTCCGGCCCGATGTTCACTGCCGAAGGCGGACACGGCACCGAGTACACCCAGTATTTGCCCGCGAACATGCGCGCGGCGTTCGAAAGTCAAATCGCGCGGACGCCGAAAGGCCCGGACGAGGCGCGCCAGTTCGTCAGAGACCTCAAGGCGGCGCACGTCGACGGACTGAAGGCGATCCTCGAAGCCGGTTTTCCCGGCCGGCTGTTCGAGCGGCTCGACGCCGGCGTCCTGAAGGCCATCGGAGACGAGGCCCGGACACAACATCTGCCGCTCGTCGTCCACACCGGCGATTCGCGCGACGTCGCCGACGCGCTCGACGCCGGCGCGTCCGGCATCGAGCACGGGCCGCGCGATCGCATCTCGGACGAACTGCTGCGACGGATGAGAGAGTCGGGAACAACCTACGACCCCACGTTATCGGTCTGGGAGGCGCAGTCGCAGTTGGCGGCGGGCCAGCAGGATCTGCTGGACCGATCGCTCTTGCAACAGGCCGTCACCCCGACGCTTCTCGCGTCGATGCGTGCCTTCGTGCGCCAGCAGAGCAGTGGCAGCGATGCCGGCCGCGCCGCCACCATGCGGCAGATCATCCAAATGGCCAGCGAGAATCTCACACGCGCGCACGCCGCCGGCGTGACGCTCGTCACCGGCAGCGATGCCGGCAACCCGCTCGTCTTCCACGGGCCGACGGTGCACCACGAGCTTCAGCTTTGGGTCGCCGCCGGCATTCCACCCGCCGCGGCGCTTCAGGCGGCCACGTCGAACGCCGCCCGCCTGCTCCGCGCCGACTCGCGCATCGGTCTGGTCGCCAAAGGCCACGACGCAGACCTGCTCGTCGTCGACGGCAATCCGCTTGCCGACATCACGACGACCGAGCGCATCTCGCTGGTCGTGTTCAAGGGCGAGCGAATCAGGCGCGCGGCTCTTTTCACGGAAGGACAAAACGGAACGCAGTAAGATAGCGTCCATGGCAGCAAAACCTTCGCACTCTGTTTCCCGTCGCAGCATGCTCAGGAAAAGCGCGGCTGCCGTCGCCGGCGGGGCGGCGGTGTTGGGGGGCGGCGCCGCGAGCGCGGCGCAGGCCAGCCAGATTCCCGGCCCCCGGCAAACCAACCTCGCCGGTACGAAGTTCAGGGCGTTCGTTCGACACGGCACGACCGCGTCGCTCGAGGAACTGAAGCTCCTTCCGATCCAGCCGCGCGAAGTCGTCGTGCGCTCGCAGGCCTCGGCCGTCTGCTACACGATCACCGGCGGCGCGATGGCGACGACACCCGCTCAGCGGGCGAGCATCCTGAATCATTCGGGGATGGGCGTCGTCGAGGAGATCGGGGCGCTGGTGAAGCGCGTGCAGCCGGGCGATCGCGTCATCGTCGCGGGCACGCCGTGGTGCGGGCAGTGCTACCAATGTCTCCAGGGCCGCGGCGACATGTGCCGCTGGCTCTTCATCGACCCGCATGCGTCCGCTGAGATGGCCGACGGCACGCCGGTGGCCGCCGGCGTCGGCGGTCTCGCCGAAAAGATGATCGTCTACGAGGACTACTGCTGCCCGGTATTCACCGACGTGTCGTCCCCGGAGCTCACGATCCTGGGAGATACCGCCGGCACGGGCCTCGCGGCCGGCATGGATCTCATCCGGATTTTTCCGGGAGCCGACGTCGTCGTTCTCGGCGCCGGCCCGGTCGGCATGTCGGCGGTCCAGTCAGCGCGGATCATGGCTGCGGGACAGATCATCGTGGTCGAGCCGATCAAATACCGCCGCGACCTCGCCTTGAAGCTGGGCGCGACGACGGTGCTCGATCCCAACGCGGAGGGCGGCAATCTGGTCGCCCGGATCCGGGAGCTGTGCAAAGGCGTCACCGATCGCCCATTCGCGGGCGGCATCGGCGGTGCGTTTGGACGCGGAACGGACTTCACCATTGAGGCCGTCGGCGGCGACACATCCGTGCCGAAGGTCGAACGCGGTCCCGACCCGACGGGGATTCTTCCGCTCCAACAGGCATTCGAGATCACCAAAGGCGGCGGCCACATCGTCACGCTCGGGTTTCAACAGCAGGGCAATGTCTCGTTCCCCGCGGCCCGGTTCGCGAACATCGGCCGGACGTTCCACGCCGGCCAGCAGGGTGGATTGAACATGCTGCGCGACCTTCCGCGCTTCGTGAAGCTGATCGAGAAGGGTCTGTTCGACGCGAAGTCGATGGTCACGGCGACCTATCCGCTCGAGCGGACGATGGAGGCGATACAGGCCGTGGCGGCGCGCACGACACTGGCCGCCGTGGTGACATTCTCGTGAGATGAGACGACTCACCGTTCTGGGCGCGCTGCTGTCGGCGCCGCTCGCGATCGCCGGCGGGCAGCCGGCCGGGCGGGTCCCCGCGCCGGTTTCCGTTCAACTGCTCGCGATCAACGACTTCCACGGAAACCTCGAGCCGCCATCCGGCGCCAACGGCCGCATCCACATGGTACCGGCGGGCGGTGCCGAGTACCTGGGCACTCATCTGACCCGCGCGATCGCCGGGAACCCGAACTCGATCGTCATCGCCGCCGGCGACCTCATTGGCGCGTCTCCGCTCATCTCGGCGCTCTCTCACGACGAGCCGACGATCGAGGCGATGAACGCGATGCACCTGGCGGTCTCGTCTGTCGGCAACCATGAGTTCGACCAGGGCCCTCGCGAGCTGCTGCGCATGCAGAAGGGCGGGTGCCACCCGACCGACGGCTGCCAGGACGGCGACGGCTTTGCCGGCGCGAGGTTTCGGTACCTGGCAGCCAACGTGATCCGCGCGGCGACGCGCGCGCCGCTGCTGCCTCCGACCGTTGTCCGGACGATCGGCGGCGTGAACGTCGGCTTCATCGGCGAGACGCTGAGGGGCACGAAGGACATCGTCGCGCCCGCCGGCACGACGGGCCTGACGTTCCTCGACGAAGCGGCGACAGCGAACCTCTACGCGGCCCGGCTCTCACGCCTGGGCGTGCACGCGATCGTGTTGCTGATTCACGAGGGCGGCAGACAAGGTCCCGACGACGACGAGGCGGATCCGAACGGGTGCGTGAGCTTCAGCGGTCCGATCGACGCGATCGCCCGCACGCTGACGCCCGACATCAAGGTCGTGATCAGCGGGCACAGCCACCGGTTCTACAACTGCACGATTGCCGGACACATCGTCACGAGCGCCAGCTCATACGGGCGGATGATCACCCGTCTGAACCTCGCGATCGACCGGTCGAGCGACCGGATCACGAGCGCGTCGGCGACGAACGAGATCGTGACGCGCGACGTCGCGAAAGATGCCACCCAGACGCGGATCATTGCGAAGTACGGGGCGCTGTCCGCGGGAGTCGCCAACAAGGTCGTCGGATCCGTGACGGCGGACCTCATGCGGAAGATCAACGCCGCGGGCGAGTCGGCGCTCGGCGATGTGTTCGCCGACGCGCAGCTCGCCGCGACCAGCGCTCCGGACAAGGGCGGCGCCGTCGTGGCGTTCATGAATTCCGGCGGGATTCGCGCCGACGTCGTGGCAAACGCACCGCGCGCAACCGCCCGACCAGGCGAGGTGACGTACGGCGACCTGTACACCGTACAGCCGTTCGGCAACGTGCTGTCCGTGATCACGATGACCGGTGACATGCTCAAGCGATTGCTGGAGCAGCAGTTCGACAACCCGACGCCAGGCCAGCGGACCATGCTCCAGGTCTCGAGCGGCTTCACCTACCGGTACAAGTTGACCGCGCCAACCGGGCGGCATGTCGACGCCGACTCGATCGCGATCAATGGTCAGCCCGTCGCGCCAACCGATCGCGTGCGCGTGGAGGCGAGCGATTTCCTGGTCGCCGGCGGCAACGACTTCAGCGTCTTCGGCGAGGGGACGAACAAGGTTGTCGGCGACGCCGACCTCGATGCGCTGGTGGCATACTTCAAAGCGCACTCGCCGGTCGCGCCCGGCCCGCAGGACCGGATCGTGCGGACCGACTGACGGTGGAAATGCAGAATGTCGAATGCAGAATGCGAATAGTCAAATGGTATTCTTACCGTAACATTGGAAAACCCACTCCAGATCTCCATACGCTAGATTAGGATGGTCGCTGCGACATCAGCACGCGGGTCTTTCTTTCACGTTGACTGATCGATTGAAAGGGAAGATATGCCGACACTGGTTCGTCTAAAGAAGCAGGCCAGCACAACCCAGACGAAGCGGCCTTCCCCCATCTCACGCCTGCCGGCGCATACACACGCCGCCGGGCAGTCAGCGTATTCGTCGAGCCTGCTGATGGTCAAATGCAAGGAAGATGTGGTGTCGAACGTGCCGGATATTCAGGCCGCGCACGTGGCCTCCGTCAGGACGATGAGGCTGCCCGAATCGGTCGAGAGTCCCTTCGATGACCTCATCAAGCGCGATCTGCTGAGGGAAGTGATCCCTTTCTTCTCGCGCCTGACGCGTGGCCGCTCGCTGTCCATCGCCCCGACCTCGGTCGCCGCCTCCTTTGCCACGAGCGTCCGGGACTCCGAGAACGAGGACCTGCGGGGTCTCAACATGCTCCGGTTGGCCCGATCGGCGGACCTGAACAAGGTTGAAAAGGACCTTCGCTCGGCTCCCGGAATTGAGTACGTGCACCGCGTCCCGCGTCGATGGATGAGCATCGCACAGCCAAACGATCCGATGGTGTCGAGGCAGTGGGGATTGAACGCGATCAAATGGCTTCAGATTCCTGCGTTGCCGGATGCCAGTACGGTCAAGGTCGGTGTGCTCGATACCGGCGTCGACATGACGCATCCGGAGTTGATGAACCTCGTCAAGTCGTACATTCACGAAGGCGTCAGCAGCGATGACATCGTCGGCCACGGCACCCACGTGTCTGGCATTATCGCGGCCGAAATGAACAATAAGGTGGGCATCGCCGGCATTTGCCAGTGTGATTTGTCCGTGTGGAAGATCTTCTCAGATCAGGCCGATCCCTCGGACGGCGAATACTACGTTGACGAGGTGATGTACCAGCGCGCCCTTAATGCGGCGCGCAATGCGGGGATGCGCGTGGTCAATCTCAGCATTGGTGGATCCGCTCGCAGCCGAACTGAAGAATTCCTGTTTCAGCGCCTGATCAACGCCGGCTGTACCGTGGTGGCCGCGATGGGAAACGAATTCGGCGAAGGCAATCCGACCGAGTATCCAGCCGCATATCCTGGTGTGGTCGCCGTCGGCGCGACAACCAAAGCGAACCGGCGCGCCTCGTTCTCTAATACAGGCAAGCACATAGCCGTTGCAGCGCCCGGAAACAATATTCTGTCGACGTTGCCGCTCTTACCCTCAGCCTCGCGCAAAGCGATCGAAACGCGGTATGCGGAATGGAGCGGCACCTCAATGGCCACGCCGCACGTCACGGCCGCGGCTGCGCTGGTCATCGCCCGTGATCCGACTCGGGGCCCGAAGCAGGTGGCCGATCGGCTCAAGTCCACAGCGACCAAAGTGCCTGCGATGAGTGGCAAGTCGTTCACGAATGAGTTCGGGTCTGGTTTACTCAACGTCCAAGCGGCGGTATCCTGAGGCTCAGAAACAAGAATTGAAGGCCCGGCCAACGACACGGCTACGATCGCGCATCAACGTCAAGCTTGCAGCCGGCTTTGCTCACGAGCAGGCGGATCGCGTGCTGTCTGAAACGCCGGGGCTTTTGTCGGTGATCCCATTGTTTCCCGACGAGCGCGATGAGGAGATGCGAAGCATGTATATGCTCGAAGTCGCTCCCGATCATCTCGGCGCGGCGATGGAGCAACTCCACCGGAATCCGAAGGTCGAATCCGCCGAGGAAACAGCACCGCGCAAGCTGATACGGTGACACATCACCGCTACCCCGCTCGCGCGAGCCGGCGCACGGCGAGCCCCGCAAACAGCCCCGTCACCCCTGCAAGCGCTGCCAGATGCATCGTCGGTCCGAGGACGCTCGGCATACCCGCCGCGCCGAGCGCCAGTTGAGCAGATAGTCGACCGCTAGTCGACGCCGAAGGCGAGCAGCACGTTTCCGGGACGTCCGACGAACCCGCCGTAGCCCGAGTTCACATACAGCATCCCGCCCGCGACGACGGGGCCGTCCATCGTGCCGCCGTTCGCCTTGACGCCATTGACGGTCTCGAACGGCCGGTTTGTGTCGACTGCCAGACGATCGATCCGTGCTTCGTCGTCGGGATCGACCGTACCTCGCGAGCGATCCCCGTGCGCCTGAGCGTTCCGCTGCGGGATCTGCCCCCCGGTCGGTACGACTGGCAGGTGAATGTCATCGAGCCGACCGGCCGAAAGGCCGCCTTCTGGCAGGCGCCAATCGCCATCGTGCAATAACGCTAGCGCTATCAGCGGTTTCATAACCTCGCGGGTGGCCGAGGCCGGGCGCCCACGGGCGCGCAAGGCCGGCAGCCGTGGTCACATTTTGAGGCCTGAGCACCCGTGGGCTGGCCTCGGACAGGACCCGCGCCCGTTATGAAACCGTCTCTAAATTTAGTTCGCGCCCGGCTTCATCAGTGCCGCGTATCGTGCGTTGAAGAACGCCAGCTTTTCGGCCGGCACCGAGCCTTCAGTCTGCACCGTATCGCCCAGCACGATCACGCGATCCTTCAGCAGATCCTTGAGCTGTGGCCACGCCGGAAGGCTCGCGCCGTTGGGATCGCCTTTGGTCGCGAAGTTGACCCAGTACGACGACATCGTGTCCCCGAGCTTGCGATCGACGTCGTTCCACTCGAGCTGCCCGTTGCTGTACGCGTGATTGAAGACGTACGAGATCTCCGCCGTGTGCGTTGCGCCATTCGGCTGCGGCTGCCCGTTGCGGAGCGGCACGCGCGTGAAGAAGTAGGAGTATCCTTTCCGGCCCTTCTTCGACTGGGCCGCGGCGAACTGCCGCATGTTCCAGTTGATCTCGTCGTTCTGGGCAAGAGCGTTCATTGCGGCAACGTCCGAGTCGGTGCTGACCGGATACAGCTTCAGGAATTGATCGGCCAGAGGGCCGTATCTGGTCTTTGCCTGGTTGATGTAAGCCTCGACCGCCGCGCCCGGCGCGGGAGGAGCGCCGCCGGCCGCCGCACCGCGACCGCCGCCGCGACCGCCGCCGCCGAAGAACGTGTTCTCGTCCTTGTTGGAACCGGCGAGGACGTCGACGTCGTTCTGTTTGCCGTTGGCGAACGTGATCGACAAGTCCTCCGGGATCACGTAGCCGTCGATCACGAGCCCCGCGCCGCCGAGCGCCGGGAGTTCGGCGAGCGGCTTCGCTCTGAGCTCGGCGATCGTCTTGATCCCTGCTGTTTCCACCGCCCTGGCGCCCGCGCTCTGCGCCTGTTCGGCCGTCGTCATGCGCGCCATCTGCAGCCCCATCCACGCGCCGCTCTCGACAATCGCGCGCTGGAACAGCCCCTTGGCCTGCGGTGATCCGACGATCGCGCCAATCATGATCGCCCCGGCAGACTCGCCAAAGATGGTGACGTTGTTGGGGTCGCCGCCAAATGACGCGATGTTGCGCTTCACCCACTTGAGCGCCGCGATCGCGTCCATCATCCCGAAGTTGCCCGACCCGCTGTGGCCCGCTTCTTTCGCCAGCTCCGGATGCGCGAAGAACCCGAACGCGCCGAGACGATAGTTCAGGGTGACGATCACGGGACCTTTCGCGGCGAGGTCCTCGCCGTCGTACCAGGCCATCCCGCCGGAGCCGCCGGTGAAACCGCCGCCGTAGATCCACACCATCACCGGCCGGCGATCGCCCGCGCGGTTCGCGCTCGTCCAGACGTTCACCGTCAGACAATCTTCGCTGGCTGGAGGCTGTCTCGACGGCGCGATGGGCGCAGCCTGCTGCGGCGCCGGGGCGCCGCCGCGGGCCGGGGCGCCACCGCGTCCTCCTCGTCCCGCGCCGCCGCCCGCGATGCACGACGGTCCAAACGCGTCGGCCTTGAAGACGCCGTCCCACGTGGCTGCGGGCTTCGGCTCCCGCCAGCGGAGATCGCCGACCGGCGGAGCGGCGAACGGAATGCCCTTGAAGATGCGGACGGTCGGCTGCACCGTACCGGTGACGCCAGCCACCGCGCCCGTCTCGATCTTCACCTGGTCGGGGATCATCGCCGACACACGCGACACGGCCGCGATCCCGATCCCCAGCGCCGCGAACAGCATCACTCGCTTCATTGGTTCAGCTCCCTTAGTCCTCTGTTTTCACAAATACGAGCGTTGCACTTAGCGCTCTTCGGCGCGCGCGGCGGACAGCATGTTCGACATCGCGTGGTTTCCCTCGTGGCACGCGTATTCGAACATCCCATAGTTCGGATCCCGCCGCAACGGAAACGCCACGCCCCATGGCCGCGTCCACGTCCCGGGATCGGTCACCGTCACTTCATATTGAATCGTATCCGGGCCGGTACGCGTGAAGCGCTCCACGAGCTCCAGCGCGCCGCTGGTCATCAGCAGGTTGCCGTTCGCCTGAGCGCCCGTCTTCCCGTTGAAATTCGTGGTGTGGACGACGAGCGTGTTGCCCTCCCAACGACCGCGCGCATCGCCCATGTAGGACCGGATCGCGGCCGGAAGGTGCGGGCGTCCATCGAGCGGGATCACGCGCACCTCGTGAATCATTTCGTAGCGGATCACAACGTAGCCGGGCATCTGGAAGATCTGGTTGCCGTTGTTGTAGATCACCGGGAAAGTCGATCCGAGCACGCCCCGCGAGATACAGCGATCGTACGGTCCCATGTCGCCGTAATCGCGAAAGCCGGTGAATATGACATAGCTATTCAGCGTTGACGCGGCCCGCTGTTGCCCCTCGGCGGTCATCGGCGGCAGCCGGCCGTCAGCCGGCAAGACGACGAGCGACGCCTGACGCGACGGCCTGCCCGATTCGAGCCAATGCGACGGCGGGCCGGTGCCGTCGCCGGTGCGAGGCGCGGTCGAGACGAACTCCTCGCTGTCGGCCGCCACACGGCGTCTGGCCTGCGCTTCTCGCTCCGCAAACTCCTTGTCCGACACCTCGTTCCGGCCGGCCAGTTCCGCCGGACGCTCGAAGGGCACGCCCACCATGTCGGTGCTGGGCCAGATCCCTTGCAGGTCGGGATCGCCCCACGGCGTTCGTGGAGCTGACCACGTTTTCTGAGCGGCCGTCGCCGGTCGCGTCTGACCGGCGATGACGGCAGTCGTGAGCCAGACGGCCATCGCGGCTGTGAGCCCTGCGACGATACGACGCATGTGACCCTCCACGTCTCGCTGAGTTTCCGACATCCTACCTGATTTCCATCGTCCGGAATCCACGATAATGTGCCGAAGCGATGAGGACGTGAGGAGGCCTGCTATGAAACGGTTCTCGTCAATACCACATCGATCGGCAGCCGCTGAAGATCGCCCAGATGCCGCGGCAGATGTTCATCATTTACGATTAGTCGACGCCGAAGGCGAGCAGCACGTTTCCAGGACGCCCGACGAACCCGCCGTAGCCCGAGTTCACGTACACCATCCCGCCCGCGACGACGGGACCGGGGCCGTCCATCGTGCCGCCG
>JAHFUI010000024.1:31179-40748 GCA_023265175.1 Acidobacteriota bacterium | reverse complement strand
GGGCGGCTGCGTCGTTGCTTCTCGCTCACAATGCGCTGGCATTGCATCGCTCGGCGCGCCTTGCAGCCGCCTCAAATCTGGGGTCTCCAGATGGTCACCTTATTCCTTGCCGGGCCCTTAGGTTCTTGACACCGATTCCACTGATGCGCCTCGCACCTTTTCTCATCCTGGGCCTGCTGCTCGCGCCGTCCGTGACGTTGGTCGCCTGCTCGGGCGGCGAAGCGTCGAACGCGTCCCAACCGGCGGGCGGCGGTCGCGGCGGAGCGCAGGCGGGGGTTCCCGTCACCGTCGCGACTGTCGTCCAGAAGTCAATGCCGATCGAGATCCGGGTCATCGGCACCGCCGAACCGTATTCCACGGTATCGGTCCACGCGCAGATTACCGGCCAGCTCACGTCGGTGAAATTCAAGGAAGGCGACGACGTCAAAGCGGGGCAGGTCCTTTTCTCGCTCGATCGCCGCCCCCTCGAAGCGGCGTTGCAGCAGGCGCAGGCGAACCTCGAACGCGATCTCGCGCAGGCCGCGAACGCCGCGTCCCAGGCCAAGCGCTATCAGGATCTCGAGGAGCGCGGCATCGCGACGCGCGAGCAGGTCGACACGACGCGGACCGGCGCCGCGGCGCTCACCGCGACGGTCGAGGCCGATCGCGCGGCGCTCGAGAACGCCAAAGTCCAACTCCAGTACGCGACCATTACCGCTCCCCTGTCCGGACGAACCGGCGCGCTGATGGTGCACGAAGGCAACCTGGTTCGCGCCAACGACGCAACGCCGCTCGTCGTCATCAATCAGGTCACGCCGATCTACGTGTCGTTCGGCATTCCAGAGGCGCGGCTGCCGGAGCTGAAGCGATACATGGCCCGGGGCTCGCTGCGCGTGCAGGCCAGTCCGCCCAACGAGCCCGGCCCCGCGGCGACCGGACGGATCACGTTCGTCGACAACAACGTCGATCGGACGACTGGGACGATCAGGATCAAGGGCACGTTCCCGAACGACGATCGCCGGCTCTGGCCGGGCCAGTTCGTCAACGTGGTCGCCACGCTCACGACGGACCCGGGCGCGATCGTCGTGCCCTCCGCGGCGGTGCAGGCCGGCCAGCAAGGGGAGTACGTGTTTGTCGTGAAGCCGGACAAGACGGTCGAGCTCCGGCCGATCGAAGTGGCTCGCGCGACCGGCACGGACACGGTCATCGGTCGTGGCGTGCAGGTTGGCGAAACAGTCGTGACCGACGGCCAGCTCCGCCTCGTGCCGGGCAGCCGGATCTCGGTCAAAGGCGACGACTCGCAGAAAGTGGCGCCATGAATCTCTCCGCGATCTTCATCGAGCGGCCGGTGACGACCACGCTGCTGATGCTGGGGATCTTGGTCTTCGGCGCGATGGCGTATCGCGTGCTGCCCGTGTCCGACCTGCCGCCCATCGATTTCCCCACCATTCAGGTCCAGGCCGGCCTGCCGGGCGCGAGCCCTGAAACGATGGCATCGGCCGTCGCGCTGCCGCTTGAAAAGCAGTTCTCCGCGATTGCCGGGTTGACCAGCATCAATTCAACGAGCACGCAGGGGAGCACGAGCATCACGCTGCAGTTCGACTTGAGCCGGAACATCGACGCGGCGGCTCAGGACGTCCAATCGATGATCGGGCGCGCGTCGCGCCAGCTGCCACCCCAGATGCCGGCGCCGCCGTCCTATCAGAAGTCGAATCCGGCCGATCAATCGATCCTGCTGTTCGTCCTGCGCTCGGCCACCTTGCCACTGTCGGCGCTCGACGAGTACGCCCAGCAGACGGTCGCGCAGCGCATCTCCATGATCAACGGCGTGGCGCAAGTCGACCTCTTCGGATCGCAGAAGTTCGCCGTCCGGATCGACGCGGATCCGCGCAAGCTCGCCGCCTATTCGATCGGCATTGACGAGGTCGCCAGCGCGGTGTCGAACGCGAATTCGAACCTCCCGACCGGCACGATCTACGGCGAGAAAACGGTCGTCGTCCAGGCAAACGGCCAGTTGCTCCGGGCGGCCGCGTATGGACCGACAATCGTGGCCTACCGGAACGGCAATCCAATCCGGCTCGAAGAAGTCGCACACGTGTACGACGGCGTCGAAAACGACAGGTCGGCGAGCTGGCAGGCCGGCGAGCGCTGCGTCATGCTGTCGATTCGGAAGCAGCCAGGCACGAACGTCGTCGAGGTGGTGGACCGGATCAAAGCGCTGCTGCCGACCTTCCGCGAGCAGTTGCCGCCATCGGTCGCGCTCGATATCCGAACCGATCGATCGCTCTCGATTCGCGACTCCGTGCACGACATCAAACTGACGCTCTTCGTCACGATCTGCCTGGTCGTGCTCGTGATTTTCGTCTTCCTGCGCAACATCTCTGCGACGATCATCCCGAGCCTCGCGCTCCCGGGGTCGCTCGTGGCGACCTTCACGATCATGTACCTGCTGGGGTACAGCCTCGACAACCTGTCCCTGATGGCGCTCACGCTGTCGGTCGGGTTCGTCGTCGACGACGCGATCGTGATGCTGGAGAACATCGTCCGGCACATGGAAATGGGCAAGTCGGCGATGGAGGCGGCCTACGACGCGTCGCGGGAAATCGCCTTCACGATCTTGTCGATGACGCTGTCGCTCGCGGCCGTGTTCATCCCCGTGCTGTTCATGGGTGGCATCGTCGGCCGCCTGCTGCACGAATTCGCGGTCACCATCGGCGTGGCCATTCTGGTCTCGGGCTTCGTCTCGATCAGCTTGACGCCGATGCTGTGCAGCCGGTTTCTGAAGCCGCCGCACTCGGCGACGCACGGCTCCGTCTACAACGCCATCGAGCGCGTCTTCCAGGGATGGTTGTGGGCGTACGACCGGACGCTTCGCGTGGCGCTGCGCTACCGCGCCGTGATGATGGCGGCGTCGGTGGCCCTGGTCGGCGGCACGGTCTATCTGTTCATGGCGGTGCCGAAAGGGTTCCTGCCAAGCGAGGATCAAGGCCGGTTCCAGGTGAACACCGAAGCGGCGCAGGGCATCAGCTTCTCCGACATGGTGCGCCACCAGCTTCAGGTGGGCGAGATCGTTGCGGCGGATCCGAACGTGGCCGGCGCCAACGTCAACGTGGGACCAATCGGCAACAACCCCGGCTCGTTGAACAGCGGCCGCATTTGGGTCGAGTTGAAGCCACGCGCTCAGCGGAAGCTCTCGGTCGACCAGACGATCGCCGAACTGCGCCCGAAGCTGGCGCAGTTGCCGGGCATTCGCGCGTTCATGACCAATCAACCGCCGATCAACCTTGGCGGAGGAGGCGGCGGCTCGCGCGCCTTGTATCAGTTCACGCTGCAGGACACCGACACGGGCGAGCTCTACAAGTGGGCGCCGATTCTCGAGGAGAAGATTCGACAACTGCCCGGGCTCGAAGACGTCAGCAGCGATCTGTTGCTCAAGAACCCGCAGGTGACCGTCGACATGGACCGCAACAAGGTGTCCACGCTCGGGCTCTCCGCCAACCAGGTGGAAACCGCGCTGTACAACGCCTACGGCACGCGACAGGTTTCGCAAATCTACGCACCCAACAATCAGTACCAGGTCATCCTCCAGGTGGCGCCGGAATTCCAGAACGATCCCTCGGCGATGTCGCTGCTCTACGTGCGGTCGAACACCGGGCGGTTGATCCCGCTCGAGTCGGTCGCGCGATTGAAGCGGGACGTCGGGCCGTCCTCGGTGAGCCATTTCGGACAACTCCCGGCCGTGACGGTTTCGTTCAACCTGAAACCGAATTTCGCGCTCGGTGACGCCGTCGACCAAATCCGGTCGGTCGCCTCGACCACGTTGCCGGCGACCATTGCCACGAGCTTCCAGGGCGCGGCGCAGGCCTTCCAGGATTCGCTGCAGGGTCTCGGGCTGATTCTTGCGATGGCCGTCGTGGTCATCTACATCGTGCTCGGCGTCCTGTACGAGAGCTTCACGCACCCGCTCACGATTCTGTCGGGGTTGCCGGCGGCGGGCTTCGGCGCGCTGTTGACGCTGCTGATTTTCAGGACCGAGCTGAGTCTCTATGCGTTTGTCGGCATCATCATGCTCGTCGGACTGGTCAAGAAGAACGGCATCATGATGGTGGACTTCGCCGTGGAAGCCCAGCGCCAGCACGGGAAGTCGCCGGCGGAGGCCATCCACGAAGCGTGTCTGGTCCGCTTCCGGCCCATCATGATGACGACGATGGCGGCGCTGGTCGGCACGATGCCGATTGCATTGGGGCTGGGCGCTGGGGCCGAGTCGCGGCGCCCGCTCGGCCTCGCGGTCGTCGGCGGCCTGCTCGTGTCGCAGTTGCTCACGCTCTACATCACGCCCGTTTACTACGTGTACATCGAGGGCGGACGCCAATGGCTGGCCCGGCGGCGGACCGCGCCCGTCAAGGCACGTCCCGACGCGTACGCTCCGGCCGAAGTCCCCTTGGCGTTGCAAAGCGCCGAAGAAGGCCGGGGACGGGCTTGAAGGACGTAAACATAGAGGGTTAGCTCGCCGTAATCAGGATCAAGGACTGGCATGTCAATTCGTGAGATCGGATCGGAACGTGACGGCCGAGGGGTCGCCCGAGGCATAGCCATATTCGTCGTCCCTGCGTTGCTCGGCATCGGCGCGGTCATCGGCTGCAACACGACATCCGGGGAGACGAACGCGCCGGGTGGCCGGGGCGGCGGAGCCGGCGGCCGCGGCGGTCGCGGCGGCGGCGGAAATGCCGTCCGCGTCGAGACGTCGCCGCTCCAGCGCATCAGCGTCGATCGGCGCGTGGATCTGTCCGGGACGCTGGTCTCGCCGGACCAGGCGCGCGTCAGCAGCGAGGTCGCGGGCATCGTTCGTGAGGTCCAGGTGCAGTTGGGCAGCGAGGTGCGCGTCGGCGACGTGCTCGTGCGGCTCGAGCCGAAGGAGCTCGCGCTCGCATTGGAGCGCGCGGAGAGCGCGCTCCGGCAGGTTGAAGCGCAGCTCGGCATCGACCGCGCCCAGGACAAGCAACCGCCAGCCGACGAGCAGATTGCATCGGTCCGCCAGGCGATGGCCAACCGCGACGACGCGCGAGCGGCCTACGCTCGCGCGCAACAGCTCAGCGGACGCGGCCTGCTGGCGCAGGTCGACCGCGACACGGCCGAAACGCGCTTGAAAGTCACCGAGGCGAACTACCAGGCCGCCACCGACAACGTGCGAAGCCTCAAGGCCAGTCTTCAGGATCGTCGAGCGTCGTACGAGCTCGCACAGAAGAAGCTCAGCGATGCGGTGGTTCGTGCTCCTGTGGCCGGATCGGTGTCGGAGCGTCTCGTGCAGCCCGGCGAGTACATCCGCGAGAACACGCCCGTCGCCACGATCGTGCAGATGAACCCGCTCAAACTCAAGACCGCCATCCAGGAGAAGAACGCCGGCGTGATCCGGACCGGCCAGGCTGTGGACTTTGTCGTCGAGGCCTTTCCCGGCCAAATCCTTCACGGCAAAGTGGCGTACGTCAGCCCGTCCGTCGATCAAGCCACGCGCACGTTTCCCGTCGAGGTCCTCGTCGACAACCCCGACCGCACGCTCAAGCCTGGATTTTTCGCCAAAGGGACGGTGCTGACACGCGTCGACGAGAGCGTGATCGCCGCTCCCGACGACGCGGTGTCAACGATGGCTGGCGTCTCGACAGTGTTCGTCATCGAAGACGGCAAGGCGCGCCAACAGCAGGTCGTGCTCGGCGCTCGTCAGGGCAAAGTGGTCGAAGTCGTGGAGGGCCTCAAAGGTGACGAGGTACTTGCCACGAGCAACGTGAATCAGCTCGCGACCGGCACGAGCGTGCGCATCGCCACCCCCGGTGACGACAACCCTGGCGGCGCGGCGCGCGGTGAGGGCCGCGGCGGACGACAGGGCGGCCGCGGCCGTCGCGAAGGAGCAGCTCAATGAAACTGGCAGACGTCAGCGTCAGGCGGCCGGTCTTCGCCATCATGATGACGGCGGCGCTGATCGTGCTCGGCGCCTTCTCCTACAAGGATCTTGGCCTCGATCTGATGCCGAAGACCGATCAGCCGGTCGTCAACGTGCAGGTCCAGCTGCCGGGCGCGAGCGCCGAGGAAGTCGAGACCCAGATCACAAAACGGATCGAAGAGGCGGTCAACACCATCAGCGGCATCGACGAGCTGCGCGCCAGCTCCAATCAGGGTCAAGGGCAGGTGAACATCACGTTCACGCTGGAGCGCGACATCGAGGCGGCCACCCAGGACGTCCGCGACAAGGTCGCGACGATCGTCGGCCAGTTTCCGCGCGATGCCCGGGCGCCGCAGATCCAGAGACAGGATCCGGACGCCTCGCCGATTCTGCAGTTCAATCTCTATGGCCCGTCGCGATCGCAAAAAGAGCTGACGCAAATCGCGGACAAGCAGATCAAGCAGGTGCTCGAGACGCTGAAGGACGTCGGATCGATCAACCTGCAAGGCGATCGCAGACGCGAAATCCAGCTCCTGCTGAATGCCGACCGGCTCAACGCGTACGGGCTGACGGTCGATCAGGTCCGGACGGCGATCACACGCCAGAACGTCGAGGTCCCCGGCGGCAACTTCATTACCGGCCCGTCGGAAGTGGCGCTCCGCACGCTCGGCCGCATCAAGAACGTCGACGATTTCAACCGCATCGTGCTGGCCTACCGCGAGGGCTCGGTCATCACCTTCGGGGACATCGGCCGCGTGCAGGACGGCATCCAAGAAGTTCGCGGCGTCAACAAGCTCAATGGTCAGGCGGCCGTCGGCCTGCAGGTCAGAAAGCAGTCCGGCACCAACACCGTCGACGTCGTGGACCGCGTCGTCGCGAAGCTCAATCAGATTCAGCCGACGCTGCCGCAGGATCTCAGCATCAGTATCGGGAACGACCAGTCGCGTTTCATCCGGAAATCGTTCGAAGAGATCCGGCTGCACCTCCTGCTGGGCGGGCTGCTCGCGAGCATCGTCGTCTTCTTCTTCATCCGCAACCTGCGCGTGACGATCATCGCCGCGCTCGCGGTGCCGACCTCGATCATCGGCACGTTCACCTTCATGAAATTGTTCGGGTTCACCCTGAACAACATGACGATGCTCGCCTTGTCGCTGGCGACCGGCATCGTCATCGACGACGCCATCGTCGTGCTGGAGAACATCTTCAGATTCGTCGAGGAAAAAGGGTTGTCGCCGAAGGAAGCGGCGGCGGACGCGACGACGGAAATCGGACTGGCGGTCATGGCGACCACGCTGTCGCTCGTCGTGATCTTCGTGCCGGTCGCCTTCATGACCGGCCAGATCGGCCGTTACTTCTACAGTTTCGGCATCACGTCGGCCGTGGCCATTCTGATCTCGATGTTCGTGTCCTTCACGCTCACGCCCGCGCTGTGCGCCATGTGGCTGAAGAAGGAGGACGTGAAATCGGACCACTCCACGACCAAGTCCGGCGGCGTCTATGCAAAGATGGACGCCGTGTACGGCAGGATGCTCACCTGGTCGCTTCATCACCGCGCGGTGATGATGGCCATCGCGGCCGTCGTCGTGGCGTCGGCGGCG
Organism: Acidobacteriota bacterium; assembly: GCA_023265175.1. Classification (GTDB taxonomy): domain Bacteria; phylum Acidobacteriota; class Vicinamibacteria; order Vicinamibacterales; family CAVVIG01; genus JAHFUI01. The sequence goes on along the minus strand of JAHFUI010000024.1, from coordinate 33,236 downwards.
TTTCTGTATCCGTACGTCGGCAAAGAGCTCGTGCCGGATGACGACCAGGGCGAGTTCAGCGTGAACATCCGCCTGCCGAGAGGCACGAGCTACCAGCGCACGGTGGAGTTCATCAACCCGATCGAGAAAGAAATCCTCGCGCTGCCCGACCTGAGCCGCGTGCAGCACTTCGTGGGCAACGGCCAGGGGAACTTCAACATCACGATGATCGCGCTCGAGGAGCGGAAAACCTCGCAGCAGGACATGATGCGCCGCGTACGCACGATGCTCCGCAAGTACCAAGGGGCACGCATCAGTGTGTCCGGCGGCACCGATATCTCGGGCGCGTCGACGGGCGGCTACGGTGGCGGCGGCCGCGGCGGTGGTGGCGGCGGCGGCAGCAATCGCCTGCAGATCCTCATCCAGGGACCAGACATCGAACAGCTGCAGAACTACACGACGGAGCTGATGAAGAAGGTTCGCACGATCAACGGCGTCGTGGACGTTGACTCCAACTTCGAGCCGACACAGCCGGAGCTGCAGATCACCGTTGATCGGGCGCGCGCGGCCGACCTCGGCGTGAACATCGATTCACTGGCCACAAACCTGCGGACGCTCGTGGGCGGCGAAGAGGTGACCGAGTTCAAGGATGGCGACGACCAGATCATCGTTCGCCTTCGCCTCGACGAGCCGTTCCGAAACAACCCCGCCGGCATGGGCGACCTGCTCGTTCCGGCCGGACCCGGAAAGATCGTCAAGGTCAGCGACGTCGCCGTTCTCAAGAGCGAAAGCGGACCAGCGTCGATCGATCGGTACAACCGGCAGCGGCAGATCTCGGTCAACGCCAACATCGATCGCGTCCCGCTCGGAGAAGTCCTCGCGAATGCCCGCGTCAAGGTCGAGGAGCTCCACCTGAAGGCCGGGTACCAGGCCGTCTTCGGCGGAAGCGCCAGGACGCTCAACGAGGCCTCGAACAACTTCGTCGTCGCGATCGTGCTGTCGATCGCGTTCATCTACATGGTGCTGGCGTCGCAGTTCAACAGCTTCATCCATCCGCTGACCATCATGACGTCGCTGCCGCTCAGCCTGCCGGCCGGTCTGCTCGCGCTGATGGCCTTCGGCATGACGCTCAACGTCTACAGCGCGATCGGACTGATGATGCTGTTCGGCATCGTGAAGAAGAACTCGATTCTGCAGGTCGATTACACGAACACGCTGCGTGCGCAGGGCATGGAGCGGCACGAGGCGCTGATTGCCGCCAACCACGTGCGGCTGCGCCCGATCCTGATGACGACGATCGCCATCGTCGCCGGCATGATCCCGATTGCGTTGGGGCGCGGCGCCGGCGCCGGCTCGCGCGCGTCGATGGCGATCACGATCCTCGGCGGCCAGGTGCTCTGCCTGCTCCTGACGCTCCTCGTGACGCCGGTCGTCTACTCGTACTTCGACGACCTGCGCGAGTGGCGCCCGATCGTGGGCCTGCGCCGGATCTGGCTGCAGAAAACGGGGCGCGCGCCAAAGGCGGCGGAGTCGGAGGCCTGACATTTGGTCATTGGGAGTGGCACGAATTGAGCCGCCCAACACGGCATACTGAGACGACTCTCCCTACCGCAGGTACGCCACGGCTGATGCCGCTGGCTAGCCAGCTTGATTGAAGCTACAAACCAAGAACGAGCCGAAGACCGTTCTCGACATCCTTGAGGAACTGGCCTCGCACGCGGCCCGCGAGTTCAAGCAGAAACTCACGATCGACGGTGATGATCTGAGACACATTCGCCACCGAGTCTTTTCTCAAGCCCGATGCCTTGGCAGGAATCAAGACGTTCCCGGGAGCGGCGACCAGGCGAAGGTTGGTGCTTAACACGACGGCAATGACGGTGTGCAGACGACTCCGGTTGAAGGCGTCGGTTTGAATGATCAACACGGGCCGGTTGTACCCGGACTCGGAACCTTCGGGCTCACCGAGATCCGCCGACCAGACTTGGCCCCGTTCGACTACCACGGCTCGCGTGTGAGCGACCGGCTCTGCAGGCGCCTCAGGGCGCGCGGCAGCCGACTGTCTTCGGATCCGTAGACCG